>CALQZH010000001.1:0-7872 GCA_943349395.1 Parcubacteria group bacterium
GAGCAGAGTATCGCCATGGGCATCACGATGATGGCGATCGAGAGAAGGAGGAAGCGTTTGAACGCGGTGAGGCCTATGGCGAGCATGCCGAGCGCGGCCATGATGGTGAAGAGCGCGATGAAGAAGACGCTCGCGACGGCCGCGATCAGGCCGCCGTTCTGGGAGCCGAGCGCTCGGAATTGATCGATGCTTTTAGGGGCGTCGTTGAGCCTTATGAGTTTTTGGGGGCCGAAGGCGTCGCCGAGCGATAGGGTGAGCTCGTGCGCGCTCGCTATCGATCCGCCGAATCCGCCGCCGGTCGATTTCGATATGAAGAAGTGAGTGACGAGGTTCGATGCGTCGATCATGAACCCGGCGATCGCGAAACTGAAATTGATCATCACGGCCGCGACGATGAAATTGAGCAGGGTCTTCTTTATGGCGAAGCTCTCGTTGCCGAGCATGGTGGCGTAGGCTATGACGACGATGCCAATCGTGAAGCCGAGGTTCGCAAGGTCGCGGACTATGCGCCAGCCGAGCTGGACGACTTGGCTCGTGAGGATCGTCGTATTGAGATAGAGGCTGATTTCGACGAGAAGTGCGGCGAGCTGGAAGACGAGCGACCCTACGAACCCTACGATATAATTGATGACGAATAGGAGATAGGTGATGGGCTTGAGAGCAATCCATCCGATAACTTGTGCGGCGAATCCACCCCCTGTGCTTTCTATCGCGCGTCTATTCTGAGCATCCTTTGCGTTTGCAGCAATTTGCTCCTCCAATCCTGGCTCGGCTGACGCGCCGGGAGTGGCAATGTCAGCGGACTGGGGAAGGACGATATCCGCTCCTCCAGAGAGCGAGGGTAGGGAGAGAGAATCCCCGCTCGTATCCGTTGAAATGGGCTGATCGAAGGTGGGTACAGTCTGTGCGTTCGCCGAAAGTCCTCCGCCTAGGACGAGGAGGAAAAGCGCGAGGGTTAGTAGGAGTTTTTTCATGAGCGTAGGCATTGGTTCAGAAGGGTTTGGAGTTCAGGTAGGCGCTTGGCCGACTTCGCCGTGAGCGCAGCGCTTTGCGCGCCTATCGAGGCGCGATAGCTATCGGACCGGGCCTGGTTCAAGAGGGGGTAGACGGGGGCGATGAGGCCGTTCAAGGAGGCGATGTCGATGGTCGATGTGGTCGTGAGCGCTGTGCGTGTGTTGAAAAGCGGTACGAACTGGGTTTGCAGTTCTCGGGCGGCATCATTCAGATCGGCGAGGGTTTTCTGTTCGAGAGTGAGTTCCTGCACGATGCTTTCCCTACCAGGGATTCCTTTGCCGATTTGGCAGGTATTCAATTCGCTCACGCGGCTCACGAGTGCCTGCTCTGCGGTCTGCATGGCGAAAAGGTCTTGCTGGGCGGCAGTGAGCGGCACGAGCGTCGTGTCTATGAGATCCACGAACGACGCGCGCACGAGCGCGATATTGCCGGCCTCGGCGCCCTGCTCGGCGCGGCATGCGGCGAGGTCTTCTCCTCCGAGTCCGGTGCAGGGGTCGCCGGCCTTGGGGCGTTGCGGGACATAGCCGAGCGGGGGCGCATTCTTCGCGACGACACCTTGGAGTCCTTTCACGCCCTCCTTGATGGTGCGGTTGATGAGGGCGTCCGCAATTGCGGCGGCATATGCTCCGAGGTCTTCGGCGTTGACGATATAATCTATTCTCGTCCCCATGGCCTTCGCGAGGGTTGCTCCGATGGTTACGCCGGGAGTCGTCACGAAGCAGTGGCCGGCGTTATCGCATTTCTTGGTGCCGAGGAATCCTGCGCCGACCTCGGCCTCCTTCAGCGCCGCATATCGCCGGTCGGCCGTCTTCATCTCTTTCTCGTCTATCGCCATGATGAGCGCGCCGTAGAAGTTGTTCTTGGGCTGCCATAGTTCCTGGTACGCTACGAATCCACCGGTTCTGAAGTTATTGTAGAATCCGATCGCATTGCCCACGATCTTGTCGAGCGTACAGTTGATTTGGCTCGAGAAGCGGGGTGGCGCCATCACGGCGAGTTGGAGCTGGAAGCCGAACGAGCTGCATACGGCGCCGAGACCGAGACTTATCACGATGTCGCCGGTCACGACATTGCCGTATTCGGCGAGGAAGCCGCGCCAGTCGGTTACGAAAAGGGGCCTCCCTCCCCCCTGGATCCATACAACGATCTCATCAACGATCGTGTCGAGAAGGCGCTTTTTCAATGCCGCGAGAGCGGCCTTCTTCGCCACGTTCAGCCAATAATAGAAACTGACCTCGCCGGTTATCGCATGGGCGCGTTGGTCAGGCACGAAGCGCGAGGGCGGGAGGAGCGGTAAGGATCCCGTGATGATGAGCGCGAGGAGGGTTGTCGCTATGAGGCGGTTCATTCCATTGTTTCCAACGCATTGAGCACGAGAATGGCGTAGGCCGGGTCTGCATTATAATGGGCAGCTGCCTCGAGCATCCTCTTTTTCGTGAGGAGCGAGATTATGAGAGAGCGGTGCTCGCCCGCGAGCGTCGGGGGGGCGGAAACGGCTCGGAGCTTGTTTGCGGCGGCCTCATAGTCATGCGCTAAGGCATTCATCGCGTCTTCGACCGACATACTCGCGGTGGCTATGGGGATGGCCTGGTTGGCGCGTATGGCGGCGACGGCGGATCGGTACGCGCCCTCGGTCGCCGAAGCATCTGTGGTGAAAGATATCTCTGAGGGTGCGGGGGAAAAGCGGGTGAGATCGAGGGTCGTGGAGGATGCCGTGAGCATGCGATCTACCATGCTTTCGGTGCCCTCTACCGTGAATGTATCGTTTTTCGGCCCCTCGGGATTCTTTTCGACGATGGATTTCCCGATCATCGATGCGAGGCTCTTGGTGAGATTGCCGGGTTCGGCATCGGGGGTTTTCATGGCCGTGCTCTCGGGGCTGACAGACGGATCGGAGGGGGGTGGCTGGGCGATCACGTCCCCGATTACGGAATTATCGGAAGTCTTCGGAACGATCGGCTCTGAGGGGGCCTGAGCAAGGCTCGTTGTCCGAGGTCCTACGATATTCCCGAACGCCACGATGCCGACGAAAATGCCGAGTATGGTCAAAAATACCCAGGCCGTTTTTGAAGTGAGCCCAAACACCTCTTCAGTATACGGGAAAAAATGAGGATCAGTGAGTGGATAACCGGGCTATTTCGCGTATCGTGGCTATCGAGAGGTTCTCGGGACGTTCCGTTCCGGAAAGCCCTGCCTTTTTGAGCAGATCGAGGGCGGTTTCCTTGCCGAGGGAAAGGCCGCTCGCGAGATTATTAAGGATGGTCTTCCGCGGCTGTTGGAAGACGATGCGCACGATCTCGTAATAGTTTTCCGGGAGTGCCTCCGCCGAATCACCCGCCTTCGTCTCGATCGCGATGATCGCGGAGTCGACCGTGGGGGCCGGATCGAAGTCCGTTGGCGCGAGGGTCGTAAGGGTACGCGGTGTTCCCCAGGCCTGCACGCAGGCGGCAAGGCGGTTCATCCGGGGAGGGATCGCGCATATGCGCAGGGCGACCTCTTTCTGCATGGTGAGGACGGTGCGGATAGGCTTGTTTTGAAGTTCCCCTGCAATGCGGAGTAGGTGGCCGGTTATGTAATACGGGATATTGCCCGCGAGGACGTAGGGCGAGCCGATGCGTTCCGCGACGCGCGCGAGGTCCTTTAGGGCGTCTCCCTCGACTATTTCGATCTTCGAATTTCGTCCGCCAGCCGGCGGATCGTATTTCGCCCGCAGGGCGTTTGCCAGCTCGTGATCCTTCTCGATCGCGATGATTTTGGCCGCAGGCGAGGCGGCGAGGAGGTCGGTAAGCTCGCCATGCCCGGGGCCGATCTCGATCACGGTGTCGCCGTCCCGGATCATGAGGGATTCTGCGACCATGGTAAGCGCTTTTGTATTGATCAAAAAATGCTGGCCGAGGGATTTCTTGGGAGCGTTCATATGCGGTTAGCGTACAGTGCCCTCACTCGTAATCCAGCCACAAGTCCTCCTCGGATGGAAGGCTTTTCGGCCGTCCCGGCCGCTCGGCCGCGTTCGCGAACTCGATCAAGTCGCCGTCTATCTCGTAGAGGAAACGCGAGGGAATGCCGGAGAAGGAGAAGAAAAGGCGATTCGCGGCGCGCGTGGTCGCGACGTACATAAGGCGTCGCTCCTCCTCCATCTCCCCCACCGAGGCGAGCGAGCGGTGGTGCGGCAGCATGCCTTCGCTCGCCCCCGCGACGAAGACGGTTCCGAATTCGAGTCCCTTCGACATGTGGATGCTCATCATGTTCACGCCCCGCTTCCCCTGGGGCAGGTCCTGGCCCTGCGCGAGGGTCGCCTGCTCGAGGAACGCGGCGATACCCTTCTCCGCGAATTGTCCGGCGAAGCGCAGGAGACCCTGCACGTTCTCGATGCGCTCGCGGCTGTTCTTGAAATTATTCTTCAGATAGTCGAGGTAATTGGTGCTCGAGACGAAATGCTCGATGATCTCCGAAGCCGTCTTCGAGCCGCCGAGGCGGGGCAGGCTCTCGATGAGCCCCACCGCCTTTCCCTTCGAGAAGTTTTTCATGAGGCGCTCCGCGCTCACGGTGTCGCTCGGGTTCGCCGCGAAGCGCAGGCCCGCCATGATGTCCTTGATTTCCTTGCGCTCATAGAAGCGGATGCCGCCGAATATGCGGTACGGGATGCCGCAGGCGATGAGCGTCTGCTCGAGCGCCCGGGACTGCGCATTGGTGCGGTAGAGTATCGCGATCGCCTCGAGGGGCGTGCCGCCGCGCATCTCAGAGAGGATCGTCTTCACGATCCATTCGGCCTCGTGCTCGTCGCTATCTGCCGCATACACGCCGATCTTCCCGCGCGAGGGATTGTCAGTCCACATGTTCTTCTTGCGCTGGACGGCGTTGTTCCTGATGATGCAGTTCGCCGCCTCGAGGATCACGGGCGTCGAGCGGTAGTTTTCCTCGAGGACGATCACCTTCGCGTTCGGCCAGTCGCGCTCGAAGTTGAGGAAATTCCTGAAGTCGGCGCCGCGGAAGGCGTAGATGGACTGCGCGTCGTCCCCTACCACGCTCAGGTTCCGGTGGTTTTCCGCGAGCATGCGCACGAGCTCGTACTGGATGCCGTTGATGTCCTGGTACTCGTCGATGAGGATGTGGTCGTACTTGTTTCGGTACGTCGCGAGGATATAGGGATGGGTCCTGAAGAGCTCGACCGGCTTCTGTATGAGGTCGTCGAAGTCGAAGGCGTTGTTCTGGCGGAGCGCCGTCTCATAGTCTTCCCATACGGCCTCGGCCGTTTCGGGGCCGAGGGCCTTCGGCCCGCTTGCCGCGGCCTCGCGGGCGGAGATACCTTCGTTCTTCACCTTGCCGACGAGGCGGGAGAGGACGGGAACGCCGCACGTCTCCTTCGGCAGGTTGCGGTTCTTCGCGATGTGCTTCAGGAGCGCTCCGGCGTCGTCTTCGTCGAAGATGGTAAAGCCCGGCGTGCGTCCGAGGTGCGTCGCCTCGTGCCGGAGCATGCGCGCGCCCCACGAGTGGAAGGTGCCGACGAACATGGCCGGAGAGGCGTTCGTACGCTTCTTCATCTCTTCGGCGGCCTTGTTCGTGAAGGTGATGGCGAGGATCCGCGCGGCGGGCACATGGAGCGCATCCATGAGGTGCGTGAGGCGGGCGACGAGCGTATGGGTCTTGCCGCTTCCGGCGCCGGCGGCGATCAAGAGCGGCCCGCCCGGATGGGTGGCCGCTTCGTGTTGCAGGGCGTTCAATTTTTTGCTAGGATTCATGGTATTAAAACCCTTCCGAAACACGCATATTTCCTCAAGAACAGGGCCGTAATGGCGGTTATTTTCCTGTGCGCGGCATCCCTCATGAACGGCGTGTCGTATGCCCGGTTCGGAGGGGATGCGAAACAGGGGCCGTCGTCAGGCGGGCCGGCATTCGCCTCGACGGGCGAGGCATCCTTGGGAGAGGGGTACGGGCCGGTCGAATCGGCCCGGCCCGCGAGTTTCATGTTCCATGATGCGCTGGCCGAAGAGTCCGGTCAATCGTACGCTCCGGGGGCGCCGGAAAACGCGGCTGAATTCGCGCGGAGGCTCTCGCTTCCCGCCCGCGGAATAAATTGGGGAATACTCCACGCGCATAATGCGGTCGACGTGGCGGGCCGATGCGGATCGGGGGTCTATGCCGCCTATCCCGGCCAGGTGTCCATAGTCCACGAGGGCTGGGACGGCGGATACGGCAATTACGTCGAGATCGACCACGGCAACGGCATCTACACGCGGTACGCGCACAACGAGAAGAACGGGGCGGCAGTCGGGCAGATGGTCGCCGCGGGAGACCGCATCGCGTCCATGGGGTCGACGGGGAATTCGACGGGATGCCACGTCCACTTCGAGGTGCTGGGCACGGGAGATGTGCCGAACCCGTTCGCGAAGAAGTAAGGACGGGCTTTTGATATGGAGAGCCAGAGCCGTTCCCGTATAGGTCTCTCGATCGCGCTTCTCCTCTCGTTGGGGTTCGCGCTCGGATACTCGTACGGGCACGGGGCGTCCGAGGCGCCGATCGTGATCGAGAAGTGCTCGACCTCGTGATATTCGTAAAGGGGCGTGGTACCATGGACGGATATGACCACTGAAGAAATCGCCAAATACGAAGAATCCCTGCTCGCGCTCCGCGACCAGCTTTCCCATGAGATAAAGGACGTGATCCAGAGCGCTGAGATGGGCGAGGGCGAGGATGCCGGCGACACGGAAACCGACGAGTCGGAAGAGCAGGGAATCGCGCATGCGGAGGCGATCGCTCTGAAGGATCGCCTGCACCGGGTCTTGGACGCCTTGGAGCGGGTGAAGGCCGGCACGTATGGCACGTGCGAGCTCTGCGGCGGGCAGATCGAGGGCGCGATATTGGAAATCGATCCCGAATCGCGCTCGTGCATGGCCTGCAAGGGGGCGAAGAAATAGCGGCAACGGGGCTTCATGCAGACGCATTTCGCGCGCATTTACTCCGGGGAGCTCGATGGCATCCGCGCGCGGTGCGTGGAGGTGGAGGTCGACGTTCACGTCGGCCTCCATTCTTTTTCGATAGTCGGCTTGGCCGACAAGGCACTTACCGAGGCAAAGGAGCGTGTCGGCGCGGCGCTCATGAATAGCGGCATGAAGCCGCCGTCGCGGGAGAACAGGAAGATCGTGGTGAACCTCGCGCCCGCGGACATGCGCAAGGCCGGCTCGCAGTACGACGTGGCGATCGCCGTGGGCTATCTGCTTTCGACGGAGCAGATGGCGAAATTCGACGGGCAGAGGAAGATGTTCGTGGGCGAGCTCGCGCTCGACGGCTCGCTCCGTCCCGTGCAGGGGGTCTTGAACATCGCGTGCATGGCGCTCGCCCGCGGCATGGAAGAGCTCTATGTTCCGGCGGCGAACGGGCCCGAGGCCGCGATCGTGTCGGGCATGCGGGCGATCCCCGTCCATTCGCTCTCGGAGCTCGTCGCGCATCTCGAGGGGCGCGTGCCGATAGCCCCCGCGGAGCATGTCGAAGCGTTCGTTCCCGAGGCATCGCATGCGTCGGACATCGCGGACGTGCGCGGGCAGGAGCACGCGAAGCGCGCGCTCGTCGTGGCTGCCGCAGGCGGGCATCATCTGCTCATGGTCGGGAGTCCCGGCTCGGGCAAGACCATGCTCGCGCAGGCGTTCGCGGGCATCATACCGCAGATGACCTACGAGGAGATGATGGATGTGACGCAGGTCCACTCCGCGGCGGGGTGCTTGGGCGGCGCTCCGTGCGTGGCGGCGCGCCCATTCCGGGCGCCGCACCATACGGCGTCATCCCCCTCCGTCGTGGGCGGCGGCTCGTATCCCCGCCCGGGCGAGATCAGCCTCGCCCATCGGGGCGTGCTCTTCTTGGACG
>CALQZH010000001.1:7882-19264 GCA_943349395.1 Parcubacteria group bacterium
ATTCCGGCGGGATGTCATCGAGTCTCTTCGGGAGCCGCTCGAGGCGGGAAAGATCGCGATCGCGCGGGCGAAAGGCAGCGTGTCGCTCCCCGCGCGCTTCATGCTCGTCGCGGCCATGAACCCGTGCCCATGCGGCTATGCCGGCGACGCGAAGCGGGAATGCTCATGCGGCGCGCACGAGATCGCGCGCTACGGCAAGAAGATTTCCGGCCCGGTCATGGACCGCATCGATATCCAGGTTGCCGTGCCGCGCGTAGAACTCGCTGAGCTCACGGCCGCGTCGGGGAGGGGTATGGATTCTGCATCCGCGCGGGAAATCGTCGGGAAGGCGCGTGCCGTACAGTACGCCCGGTCCGGCCGCCTGAATGGCGAGCTGACGTCGAAGCAGTGCGAGGCGGTCATCGGGCTCGATGCGCCGGGCGAGCGATTCCTGGAAAGGGCGTGGCGGGGCGCGCTCCTCTCGGCCCGCGGCTATTACCGGGTATTGAAAGTCGCGCGGACGATCGCGGACATCGAGGGAGTGACAGGGGTCTCCGAGCGGCATCTTGCCGAAGCGTTCGGCTACCGCCTCCGGAACGCGTAGAAAGCCCCCGGTTGATTGCCGAGGGCTTCTGGGCGAATGTCATTCGTCCTTGGTTGGCGCAGGGACGATCCTGAAGAGGCGGAGCGGAAGCCCCGTCCTCTGTTTTCGTCCCGGGATCGCGGCATGCACGAGATAGTGCTTTCCATTCCTCATCCGTACGATATGGAGGGGAATTTCCACGATACTTGAGAAATAGAACGGACCCACTCCGAACCGACTGGCGAATTGGCGGGCTTGCGGGTCTTCCGACCACGTGGCCCATCCTTCGTCATGCGTGAGGGCTTGGCACATGCCCATCCTCCTTTCTGTTAGCGATACGTGCCGGCGGAGTACTTATCGGATTCTACCGTATAAATTCCTCGAACACCACTAAAGCTTGAGAAGGTCGAGGGCCTTGAGCAATCCCCCGTACGAGGTGTTTATGATCACATAGTTCCCGAAGATGCCGTAGTTGAACGATGCGCCGGGCTGAGACAGGGGGACAAAGCGGTTCACGTAGTTTCCTCTGATCTGCCCGGTGCGGAAGGTGTCGGGGGTTCCGGGAGAGGAAAGGAAGAAATTAGCGTACGAGGAATCCTCGAGTTTTTTGAGGACGGCCGCGAGCGTCACGACATCGATGGGATGCGCGGGGTCCGCCTGGATGATATAGCCGGGCCACATGCCCTTGTCGTCATAGAATACGTAGCTCGTGAAGCGCGGCGAGAAACCGCCCGTAAAGAGGTCAGTGAGCCCGGCCTTCTGCGCTTCGGGGATGAGGGTGCCGAGGAATGGTGCGAATGATACGGGGCCGGTCGCGTCCGAAATCATAAGTTCCTTGATATTCCCTTCGGCGGGCTTCGTCGCGGCTTCTTTCGCTATCGCGGCGATGATACCGGTAGGCGTCGTGTCGATCACGACGTTCGTGGCTGTTCCCGAAAGGCCGAGAGAAGGCGCGGGTATAGGAGCCGCGGCTGCCGGAGCGGCAGGTTGCGCTTCGGCGGGTGCGGGGGGTACTACGGGTTCTTGCGCGGCCGGCACGGCGGGGGCGTTGTTCGTGACGTTGAGCATTGGCCAGAGGTAGAAATAGGCGCCCCATGCCGCGCCGAGTATCACGACGAGTACGACGAGCCATATGATCGCCTTCCTTGCTCCGCTTGCTTGGGGCGCGGCAAGTTCCATTGCTTCGGGGGTAGGAGCGGTGCCGGTCGGTGCCGGGAAAGTCACGAACTGCGGTGCGGGCTCCCCTCCTCCGCTCGATTTCGCGGATGCGGCGTCGGATTCCATCGTGCGTACGCGCACGTCAGGTGCTGCGGGCGGCGGCGGAACGATAGTGCTGGCCTGCTGGGGACGCGGCGGAATGGTCGGTGGCGTAGGCGGCACGTTCTGGGGTTGCGATGGCGTAGGCGGCATCAAGGGGTTTAATGGGTCCATAGTGCTTTCAGTATAGCATTCGAGACGGGGGTAAGGTGTGGATAACTTGCTATTCGTGCATATCGAGCACCCGTCATATTCCATGATGGCGCTTGCCGGCTTGGCCTCGCATGAATATAAACAATTTTATACAATTGTATAAAATTATTTATATTAAAAGAGGCTGGTAAAAATAAAAAAGCATTGGATAGAAAAATAAAAAAGCCGATCCGGGAAAGTCCGGAAAGGCTTGTGTGTGCGGGAGGCGGGGCAATGCCGCCGCTTCCCTTCTTGGCTTCAGTCGCATTTCAGCGGTCTGCGTGCGGATGCTGGACATTGCCCCAGCGCACGACGGTTACCGGTGAACCCCACTCGATATCCGGGTAGTACTGCCGCATGCCCTCGAGCCACGCTTGGGGGTCTGCGGCGGGGAATCCGTCATCTACCCACTCCTGTTGAGTAACTTCGCGCAGGAGGCAGTGGCGCACGGTTTTGATGTCAGCCATCACCGCCCACACCTTCACATTGCAGCAGAGCATCACGGGTCCGGGCCGATAGTCCCGGTGGCCTAAGCGGATCGTGATGGTCTTCGTGCCCTCGAGGATCTTGTCTCGCACGGACTGGTCTGGCGATACGAGTATCGCGTACAAGGGATTCTGCATGGTAGCTCCTTCCTTTAGGTGGATTGGTTAGGATGGCGCAGGTTCGCCTATCGCCGTTTTTTCTTTGTAGCCTTCTCGATTTCCTTTCTGAAAGCGGCCTCTTCCTCATCGGGAGTTGGGGGCGTATAGAGGCTTTCCGGCAACTCGAGCTCACCCCATCGCCACAGTCTGTTGAAGATCGCTTGCGCGAGGAGGGTTGCGGCGATTTCGACGAGTAGCTTCTTGCAATCCCCGGCTTCATAGAGTCCCGTATCCACTTCGAGACGGACGCTATCGATGTCAGGGGCCTCGAACGACGAAATAATCGTTCCGAGAGTCTCGGCTTTCATTCTCTGCAGGCTTGAAGATTCGAGTGTCTGCCGTGCAGATGCGATGAATTCTCCCGTGCTCTGCTGTATCCATCGGTGGAACTTATGTCGCCCGATCAGGTCATTGGTCAGATCTCTGATATATTTTTTCAAGGTGATCCCTTTCTCATGGAGATGTATCGCGCCCCGAAACGGGCTCATTCCGGCCGGACAGATCCGATCGGCATATGAGGGAAGCGAGAAATGGCTTCCGGGCGATCAGGCGGGGTATGCCCCTGCCTCGCCGCTAGTATGCGATTTTAATACAAAAATGTCAATTGACATGGAAAGAAAAAAGCCGATCCGGGGAGGCCCGGAAAGGCTTGTGGTTGCGGGAGGTAGAACGATGCGTTATTTCGCGGCTTTGGTTCTGACCGCGAATCGGTCGCCATGCATCGGGTTGCCTTCATTGCCATAATGGTCGACCCATAAGAGCGTGCAGCGATCCCCCTCTTTTAGGTCATGGATCGCGATGGCTCCGACGACGGCCTTTCTCGGAGTGTCGACGTTGACGACCAGGACGGGAATGCCGTGCGGTGTCATGTCGACGCTCATGACGGTGCCTTCGCATTCGTCGTCTTCGACTTTCGCATCGGTCCGTATCGGCATGGTTGCCGACAGCGTATGCGATGAGTCCTCCTGAACTATCCCGAGATAAACCAGGAGAAACATGATTGCGAATATGCTCGTTAGGACCCCGCACGTCTTTCCGTCAAAATCGACTTTTACGGAAAAAATGTTCAGCCTTCTTTCGGATTTCGGGGCGGGATCGTCTTCCGCTGGCCAGTTCAATTCATCATCGACTTGTCTCGGCATAAGGCACCTCCGTTGGGAAAATAGCCTCGAATGGCGCACGCGCGCCTATTCAGGTATCAATGGTCAACGAAAATAATATGCCATATTTATACATAAAATGTCAATATATAAACCAAAAAGCCCTTTAGGGGCTTCATTCGATTTCTTTCTTAGAGAGGCTCTGAAGGGGGTTGGATAAATTAGAGATATCTCTCCTTCGTATGCTTTTCGAGAATATAAAGAGGCTCGGAGCATGAAATCGCGAGCGACGACGCGTGAAGCGCGCTGAAAGATAGATGTCCGAATCCCCCGCCCGGGGCGGGGTTGAGTTCTATTTTCGAGCCGGCTTCAGAGGAGGAGTGAGCTTGATTTCAACGGCGAGCCGGAGCTATTCGAGAAAGGGATCGGAGGAGAGATGCGTGGTCTAGAGCCCCTTCAGGCTGAGCGCCACCTTCCCGTTCTCCGCCCGTATGATCTTCGCACGCACGAAGTCCCCCAGCTTCACGACGTCCTCTACGCTCTTCACGTAGCCGTTCTTAAGTTCCGACACGTGGATCATGCCGCTCGCGCCGTTCCCCCACTCGACGATCGCGCCGAACTCGAGGATCCGCTCCACGGTCCCCTCGATGATGTCCCCTACCTGGTACTCATGGGCGATGCCGTCTACCGCGTCTTTCGCCATCAGGGCCGATTCCTTGTCGGGCGCATAGATGAACACGCTGCCGTCCTGCTGGATGTCCATATTGATTATGCCCGTCGCCTCGATGATGCCATTGATGATCTTTCCGCCTGGGCCGATGATCTCGCCGATCTTCGACGGGTCGATCATGAGCTTCAGCACGACCGGCGCGTATTTCGAGATATCGGTGCGCGGGGCGGAGAGCGCCTTCTCCATCGCGGAGAGGATGTGGAGCCGCGCGCGCTTGCCCTGCGCGAGGGTTCGCCCGACGATCGCGGGCGTCACGCCGTCCACCTTCACGTCCATCTGCACGGCGGTCACGCCGTCTTTCGTGCCGGCAACCTTGAAGTCCATGTCGCCGTAGTGGTCCTCCGGCCCCTGGATGTCGGTCAATATCTTATACACGTTTCGCGAGGGGTCGCTCATCATGCCCATTGCGATGCCCGCGACCATCTTCTTGATCGGGACGCCGGCGTCCATGAGCGCCAAACAGCCGGCGCAGGCCGAGGCCATGGAGGACGAGCCGTTCGAGGAAAGAATTTCCGAGACAACGCGGATCGTGTACGGGAATTCGTCCTGCGAGGGCAGTATGCGCTTCAGTGCCTTTTCGGCCAAGGCGCCGTGGCCGATCTCGCGCCGGCCGGGGCCGCGGAAAGATCCGGTCTCCCCCGTCGCGTACGGCGGGAAGTTATAGTGGAGCATGAACATGCGCTTGCCTTGGAAGAGCGCGCTCTCCACGAGCTGGTGCGCGTCGGGCGGAGCGAGTGTCACGGTCGCGAGCGCCTGGGTGTTGCCGCGCACGAAGAGCGCGGAGCCGTGGATGCGCTCGAGGATTCCCGCCTCTGCGTGGAGGTCGCGCACCTCGTCGAGCTTCCGCCCGTCGGGGCGCTTCTCCTCCCCGTCCGCGGGGCCGCAGATGTTCTTGTGGACGATCTCGTCGGTATAGGCTTCGAATATGGTTCCCGCCTCCGCGAGCTCGCTCTCTTCGGCGTCTTGGCCTTTGAGGAATTCAGTGAGCTCTTTTTGCACGTGCATCACGCTCGCCACGCGGTCGATCTTCGAGGCGACGTAGAGCGCCTTCTCGAGCCTGCCGTCCAAAAACGCGCGGACCTTGTCGCGGAGCGCGAGGTCGGGGGTCGCGAGCGTTACGGGCGCCTTGGGCTTGCCGATCTTCGCGGCCATCCCCTTCTGGAACTCGACGAGCCTCTTGATCTCCTCCATTGCTGTCTCGAATTCGGCCACGATCTCGGCTTCGTCCGCATCGAGGCCCTCGAGCTCGATCATGTTAATCTTCTCCGCGGTTCCCGCGACGAACGCTTCCCACTCGGTCGCGCCGGAAGACTTCTTGATCGGCACGCCGGCAACGGGGCCGTTCCAGGGAATGTCCGATATCGCGAGCGCGGCGGAGGCGGCCACGAGGCCGGCGAATACCGGGTCATAGCCCTCCTCGTACGAGAGCACGGTTATGACGACCTGCAGGTCGCGGCGGAGTCCCTGGTCGAAGAGCGGGCGGATCGTGCGGTCGATGATGCGGGCGGAGAGTATCGCGCTCTCGGGCGCACGGCCCTCGCGGCGCACGTAGCGGCTGCCCAAGATCTTCCCGGTCGCGTAGAACTTCTCCTCGAACTCGACGGTGAGCGGTAGGTAGTCCTTCGGGCTCTCCTTCCCTTCCATCACCGCGGTCGCGAGGATCATGGTGCCGCCGTAGGTGGCGATGACCGCGCCGTTCGCCTGCTCGGCGATGCGGGAGGTCTCGAGCGTCAGCTTCTTTCCGTCAAATGAGGTTTCGAATCGGGTGCGTTGCAGGTCCATCGGTGCCGTAGATAGTTATTGGATATTAGAAATCGTTGGTTCCTTCGGAGCTCTTCGCGATGCGGGGGGGCCGTATCGGCGGCACGGCGAGGCGAGAGCTCGTGCGCCGGGGCGCGGGCGAGGCCGTGCGGGCCGGGGTTGTCGCGGCAGGTGCCGATGCCGGAGCGGCAGATGATGCGGATTTCCGCTCGCGGCCGATCGCGAGGAGGGTTGCCGGAAAGTCGTCGATCGTGACGAAGGTGTCCGCGACCTCCTTCAGCTTGCCGGAGGTGCTACGCGAGAATGCGGCGACTTCGACGGTTTTCCCGAGTCCCCACTTCAGGTATTCGACGAGCGGGATGAAGTCCCCGTCGCCCGTCACGAGCACGACGACGTCGAGCGAGCCGGCCATGCGGATCGCGTCGACCGCCATGCCGACGTCCCAGTCGGCCTTCTTCGCGCCGCCGGCGAATATCTGGATGTCCTTCACGCGCAATTCGACGCCCGACTTCTCGAGCGCCTCGAAGAACGATGCCTCCCCTTCCGTCGTGTCGGTCTTCACCACGTAGCCTACGGCGCGCAGGAGCTTCCTGCCCGCGGTGATTTCCTTCAGGAGCTCCTTGTAGTTGATGCGCGCGCCGAAAAGGTTCTTCGCGGAATGATAGAGGTTCTGGACGTCTATGAAAATCCCGACGCGCTGTTCCTTATTGCGCGCCATGGTGTTCGGCGTATTTCATCAGGCGGCGGCGCTTGCCGACCATCTGCAAGAGGCCCCGGCGGGAGTGGTGGTCCTTCGAGTGCTTCTTCAAGTGCGACGTGAGCTCCTCGATCTGCTTCGTGAGGAGCGCGATCTGGACCTTGGTCGAGCCGGTGTCGGTGTCGTGGGCCTTCGCCGTGCCTATTACCGTTTTCTTCTGTCTGATGCTGAGCATGTGAGTGGTTGTATTGATATGGTTTCTTATTGTGCCGGGAGCTTCAACATGATGCGCTTCTCCGCGGGCTTGATCGCCTCGATCACGAATGTTCCCGCGGCGCCGACCGAAAGCGCCTTCTGCATCTCGTCGATGCCGCCGAACTCGGCCGCGCGGATCAAGCCCTGGAAGTCGGCGTCGAGCTTCACGACGGCGCCGAGCTGGTTGAAGCGGTGTACGGTTCCCTCGACGGTCTGGTTCTCCGCATAGCGCGCGCCGACGGAATCCCAGGGGTTCTCCTTGAGAGCCTTGAGCGAGAGGGAGATGCGGCCTTCCTTGATCTCGACGATCTGCGCGTCGAGCGTGTCCCCTATCGTCACGGCCTCGCGCGGATCCTCGATCAGGCGGTGGTCGATCTCGGAGATGTGGATCAGGCCTTCGACCGCCGGGTCCTCGGCGAACTTCACGAACGCCCCGAAGTCGGCGACGCCCGACACGATGACCTTCACGGTCTGGCCGGTCGCGTACTTCGCGAGGCTCTCCTTCGTGTTCTCGTCCAAGACGCCGCGCTCGGAGACGATGAGCTTCGCGGTACGCGGGTTGAAGTCGATGATCTTCACGGTCATTTCCATCCCGACGAATTTCTTCAGCTCGTCCAATATCTTCACGCGGTCGCCGTCGGTCACGCGCGGGTAGTGGTCGGGCGCGAGCTGGGAAACGGGCAAGAAAGCCTTCAGGTCGCGGATCGGGGCGATCAAGCCGCCGGTGTTCGCCCCCATGATCTTCACCTTGATCGGCTCGCCGCGGTCCTGCATCTCCTGGACCTCCTGCCAGGCCTTGTGCTTGGAAGTCTCGTTGATCGAGAGCTCGACGTATCCCTCGTCGTTCTCCACGTCGGTGATCTTCGCGAGGATGCTGTCGCCGGGCTTCAATGCCTTGAGCGCCTCGTAGGCGTTCATGAGCTCGAGGCCGTAGATGATGCCGGTGCCCATGCGCCCGAGGTCGAAGAAGTGGGCGTGCTGGGTCTGGCCGATGTAGACGACGGTCACGAGTTCGCCCTTTTTGAGGGCTACGGCCGCTCCGGGCTCCTTGAAGAGCTGGGCGAGGGGCGAGTTGCTTTTCGCGGGATTCGGCATGGATTAGTACCCATTATCGTATCAGGCTTTTCGGAAAATGACAAGCTGTTCCTAGCTGCATTAGCTTCGTTAGCTGCCGAAGCTTCATTAGGTCGAGAATTCAGAAGCCTAAAAAGCTAAAGCAGCTTTGGAAGCTAAAGAAGCTTTTTAGGCCAGGAGCAGGATCAGGATGGTCGAAGCGATCGATACCCCGGTCATCGCGAGGGCGACGCGCAGGGCGTGGTACTTCCGGTGGGCGACCTGGGCCAGGCTCCAGGCGTTGCCGTGGAGCGCCCGGGCGACGTCGTGGTCGTCCATGCCCGTCCCCTCTTTCGCGTGGGCTTCTTTCGTCATCGCGGCCACGCTCTCGAAGTACGTGAGGTCGTTCTTCGCCGGCTTCCCGAGCCGCGGGTAGATGACGGCGATGATGCTTTTGAAGGCGAGGATGATCATGAAAATCGCGATCGCGAAGAAGACCGTCCATCGGGGAGTCATCATGCCGGAGGCTTTCACGGCCGTGAGCCGGGCCATCAAGGCGGCGGTCGATATGCCGAGTACGTAGAGCGTCGAGGTCGCTTTCGCGTCGGCCTGCTTGATGAGGTCGGCGGTCTGCCCCGCGACGAATTTCGGGAAGTCAGTGTTTGCCATATCCGTCCAGTATACCAAGGATGGACTTTGTACGGAAGTCGGTGTATTTTAGATGCGGTTCCCCATCATGCACAAAGTGCCCTGTAAGGGCTAGCAAAGGAGCGCACCCACGCGCGATTTCAAGAATGCGAGAGCACTCCTGCGAAGGAGATGTATGCGGTACGGGCCAGGTCTCGGTCCGCGATTGCTCACTCATTGCGACAGTTCGGGGACCGGGCTCGATGCGCTCTGCGAGCGTAACGGGGAAAAGAAGCGGAGGCACTGGCATCTGGGATGCCTGCTTCCCGTGCCGGGGTCGATCCTGGGAGCGGGGGCGATATGCGCGCAAATCGCCTCCACGAACGTGTCGTCCGACGTGTTCGACTTCGAGCTTTCGACGGACGGCGATTCCCGATTCAATCTGCAATTCGTTCTGGATCCGTTCGTGGCGTTCCGATGGACGCGACAGCGGAAGATGAGCGACATGTTCGACCAGATCAGGCGGCAGAACGTTCCTGCCACGGCGACGATTCACGACGTTGCGGCGATCCTGAAGTTCTCGCGGTCGGGCCTGCCGGTACGCTTCAACGCGATATCGCTCTTGTCATACGTGTCTGGGAGGAAGACCGGTAACAAGTACCATCCGGATCTCGGCCGCCATTATGCGGGCTTCGCGGTCGATGGCAAGCGCATCATGCTGAGAGGCTTTCGCGCGAGCGAGATGGTCGATGGTCCGTCCCTCTTCTTCGGATTCGAAGACAAGACCATTTGCCAGTGGCCATGAGCTGCCGGTTATCGGGCATCCGGGCAAAACAAGAGCCCGTCAGGTTCCACCTGGCGGGCTCGTTCTTTTCTTTTTCGGAAACGGAATCCATTCCTTTACGGCTGCGTGAGCTCGAGCCAATGCGTTTTGGGCGAGAGCCGTTTCGAGCCGGCCGCGCAGAGCTCGCACTCTGCCTGGTCGCACGTTTTGACGTCGAAGTGAGCGAGGAAGAGGATCGGGTGATCCTCGACGGTTTCTTCGTCGCTCCGATGGACCGCCGTGAGGGCGAAGGGCATGAACATGACCTCCGTCAGGTTTCCGTCGCGGATCCCCTTTCGGACGGCTTTCACGGTGCCCGTGGTAGTCACGAGCTCCTCGACGTTCAAGACCCGTTGCGTCGGCCCGATCTGGAAGCGTTCCCAGAGCTGTTGCTTCGGATCTTCGGGATGCTTCCGCGTGAAGTCATGTTCGCAGCCGTAGAACTCGGCCACGCTGTGCGACAGCGCCGCCCCCGCATGGTCGCTGCCCACGACCCAGTCGGGCGGTTGGAGCCCGTGCTGGGCCATGAACCGATTGGCCTTTCGCGCGAGCTGGTGCGCGAAGAGTCGGCAGAGGTTCGTGAAGCGCAGGGCGCGCAGCACGTCGAAGAATCCGGTGCTGCATTGCCCCGACCTCAGGACCGCATGGGGATGCTTCGGATCGCCCGAATGCGTCCATGCGGCGTCGCAGAGTTCGAGGATATGCCTCACCTCCTCGGGCGAGATGTCGTGATCTCCGAAATTGACATACGAGAGTTCGCGTAGGTCCGCAATGGACTGCGCGTCGAGAATGGTCGTTCTGTGATTCATCGCTAAGCTGCCTTTCTGAAGGAGGTGATGAGTTCGTGCAGTCGGACCGCTTCGGCGCCGGCTGCCTTGGGGTAATCCGCCTCTTTCGAGGCATAACTGATACTGCTCGAGGCATTGATGACCATGCCGCGGCCCCTGTCGTCCTGACCGGCGTTTACCGTCGGTTCGATTTCGGCTCCTTGCGTCCCGATGCCAGGCATCAGGATCGGCATGTCGCCGACGATATGCCTGACCTTCGCGAGCTCTTCGGGGAATGTCGCCCCGACGACGAGCCCGCAATTTCCGTTCGCGTTCCATCCTGTCATCACGTCATACGCGACTTGCTCGTAGACGCAGTTTCCGTTCTGGAGCTTCATTTTCTGCATCCAATCCGAACCCTTGTTCGAGGTGCGGCAGAGAACAAAGCACCCGAGACTTTTCTGTCTGAGAAACGGATCGAGTCCTTCCGGCCCCACATAGGGGTTCAGGGTTACCGCATCGACTTTGCCGCTCATGACGAGCTTCATCGTCGCGTCGTTGGTCTTCCCGATATCGCCGAACTTGCCGTCGAGGATGACCGGGACGCCGGGCGCGACCTGCCGGATATGGGCGATCGTGTGCTCGAGTATCAGGATGCCTTCTCGGCCGAGCCCCAGGAAGAACTGGAGATTCGGCTTGAAGCAGGACGCGACGTGGGCCGTTGCTGTCACGATCTTCGCGAGAAACGCCAAGGGCGCCTCGCTCATGGGAATCAGCTCTTCGACGGGATCGAGCCCGACGCAGAGGAATCTGCCCTGATCCCATTGGGAACTGAGCGTTGCCATGAAATCACGCATAGGGATTCGCCTCCTTTTTCGGTTTCGTTAGGGTGTCAAAGGCCGCTATTCGGCCGT
>CALQZH010000001.1:19274-64096 GCA_943349395.1 Parcubacteria group bacterium
GCGCCGGTTCGTGCAGTACCAAAACCGTAAAAAAGCTCCAATGGCAACTGCTCGGGGAGACGCTTCGCTTGTTTCTTCGGCGCGGCATCCGCGAGGGCCGCGGCATAGGCGCAGTAGTCGCATGAGGGTTTCGCCGCGGGAACGTCGTCGCCTGTGAGGCAGTCTTTCGCGGCCATAAGCGTCGGTTCTACCCACGCGTCGTTTCCCCGGTATGGGATGAGCGTGATCGCGAATTCGAGCCGGGCATCGAACGCCGCCTTATCGGTCTTCCCGTTGCAGTACACGAAATAGCCGGTGTCGGATACCGTGAGGCTATTCCGGCGCAGGAGCCACTGGTACGTTTCCATCTGCCGCTTGTATCCCGCGTGCCAGTCCTGGTCCAAGGCCGTTATATCCCCCGCTTTCGCGGTCGCCTTGTAGTCGACGACGATGTGGTTGCCTGCGGAGTCCTGCCATAGGTCGTCGATCGCGCCGAACACATAGAAGTTTGTCGGGGCATGGAGGCACCCGACGCCCGTGAAATTATGCCGCCACTCGGCAAGCTGTGCATGCGGCACGGGCCGGGCATCGACACAGTATTTTTCTATGAGCGGATGCTTCGTGCCCGCCGCGCGGTGCGTATCGAATTCCTGCTTCAATAAATAATCTACGGCGGAGTTTAAGGAGAATGGGAAACCGGGCGGGCGGCCGACGCCGAGCCTGCGATCGAAATAGAAACAGCGCGGGCATTCGATGAAGAGGTCGATCTTCGAGCGCGAGAGGCGGAAGGGTTCTTTCGATGAAGGGTCGTACAGGCCTTTCGTTCGGCGGGCGGTATAATAATCGGACATAGTTAGAGCCTACCCCATACTCTCCTCGGCCGCGATAGGGACCGGGTTTGGGAAATGAGAACGGCCCGCTTGGCGGGCCGTCGGATGCGTGCGGAACTACTTCTTTTTCTCGGATGCGGGTTTCTCGCTCCGCGCATCGGCATCCTTCCACTCCCTGATGATCAGGAGCAGGGTCATCGTCGCGGCCTGTTCTTTCGTAAGGGTGACTATTCGCATATGAGCCTTTCGGATTGGCGGAGGATGCGGGATCGGGAGGGGTGAGGGCTCTTAGAAGAGTATTCGAGGATATCGAATCGCGCAATCAAAAGAGCGGCGGCCTGGATAGGCAGTCGCTCTTTTGATGATCTTCTATCTCCCTCCGTGTCCGCCGAATCGCCCGCCGCGTCCGAATCCGATTCCCATGCCCTTCCCCTTTCCGTCGGGCTTGGCCTTCTGGGCCTGCATGAATAGGAGTCGCTGGTCGGCTTGCGCCTGGGTGATCACGCCCGCCGTGACGAGCGCCTGTAGGCGCGTCTTCATGTTAGTCGCCTTCTGCGCCTTCATCTTCTCCGCGAGCTGCTCCTTCGTGATAGCGTGTGCCGTGGCGACGTCGGCAATCGTCTTGCCCTGTGCCCACGCGGCCTTGATCTCGTCGACCGTGACGCCGAGGAGCGACGCTTCGCTCTGGAACCTCGCCGCGAGGTCCGCGGGACTTCCGTCCATGCCGGGGCCGAATCCGTGCGCGGATGCGACGCTCGCGGCGAGCATGCCCGCGCCGACGAGGGACAGAAACGAGTATATGAGCCTATTCTTCATATTCATGGTGTATTTTCCGTTATCCGTTTGTATGCGCATGAGTGCGACTCGCCTCATGCATAGTGATACGGGGAATGATGCGGATATATTTCAGAAGCCGGTCGGGCGCACGCCGCGGGCACGGAAGGCCGCCCCGTCGTCCGCGCCGAATGCGCTCACCGTATCGCCGATCTTCAAGAGGCCGTAGGCATCGGGGCGCGCATCGGGAACGATGAGTATGAGCGATGTGGCATTGCCCGCATCGAGGAGAACGAACCCGCCCGGGGCGAAGCTCTCGATCTCGCCATGGCGCACTTCGCGCAGGCGCTCGGCTCCGTAGCGGCGGTAGAAGGAGCCGCCGAACGGGAGATCGCCGCGCCGCGCCGCCTGGAAGGGCGCGCGATGCAGGGGCGCGGTCAGGGGCCCCGCGGCCATGGCGACCCCGACGATCGCGAGGAGCGAGTAGACGAGGGGCATGCGGTACGCGAATGCGTAGCGGCGTACGAGCGTCTCGAGTATCAGGATGAAGGCGAGGGAGAGCGCGATGAGCGCCCACGGAAGCGAGCGGAAGAGCGTGATCCATCCGCGCGAGCCGAAGAGCGGCGCGGACCATGCGCCGGTCTCGTGGAGCGAGAAGACGATGAATCCGGCGAGGTAGAGTACGGTAGAGAGCGCGATCGCGGCGCCTGCGGCGAAAAGGAGTCCTATGAGGACGAACTGCCAGCGGGGGCGCATGGAGGCGCGGCCACTCCGTATGGCTTCGAGTACCGTATTCCGTATGTCTCGTTCGTTATGCATAGGACAGTTTTTTCCGTTCCGCGAGCTTCCTCATGGCCGCCTTGCCGCGGGCGAGGCGCACCCCCACGGTCGAGACGGGTATTTGGAGCACGTCGGCGATTTCGCCGTACGAGAGCTCCTCGTAATAATAGAGGACGAGCGGCTCGCGGTACTTGTCCCCCACCTCGTCGAGGCACTCGCCGAGCGACGCGATAAGCTCCTTCTCCTTCGCGGGACCGTCGGCGGTTTCAGGAGCGGCGAGATGCGGGAACAGGGCATCGAAGTCGAATACGGGGATCGAGAACTTCCCCGCGCGTTTCCTGATCTCGGTTATGAACTCGTTGTGCGCGATGCGGTAGATCCAGGGCGAGAACGCGCGCGATCCGTCGAAGCTCAGTATGTTCGTATACGCCTTCATGAAGATGTCTTGCAGGAGATCTCGCACGTCCTCGCGATCGCGGAGGAATTTCGTGCCGTAGCGCGCGAGCTTCGCCTGGTAGCGGTCGATCAGCGCGCCGAAGGCCGGGAGGTCGCCAGCCTGCGCCGCGCGCGCGAGATCCTCGTCAGTCCGGTCGGAATGCGGAGCCATATATATAGTACGGCCGGAAGCGCCGATATATTACAAGAATGGCACGAAGGCGCTTACCCGCTTCTTGTAATCGGCAAAAGCGGGGTTCGCCTCCATCTTCTTCTCGAGCAGGGGGATGCCGGAGACCTTCGTTATGAGGATGGTTATGGCGATCGGGCCGATGATGGCGACTGATCCGTAGGGGGCGGACAGGGCGATGATCCAGAGACCCCACCACTGCGTCGCTTCGCCGAAATAATTGGGGTGGCGGGTGTAGCGCCATAAGCCGCTTTGCATGAGCGCGCCTCGGTTCGCGGGGTTTTGCATGAATGATGAGAGTTGCGCGTCGCCGATCGCCTCAAAGAGGAAGCCGATGATCCAGATCGCCGTCCCGATGAGATCGAGCGGCCCGAGCGGCGCCTGGGGGCTCGCATTGATGACGAGGATCGGCAAGGCGATGATGAAGAGGAGAATGCCTTGCAGGAGATATATCTGCGCATAGGAGCGCAGATAAAACCACGAGCCCCATGCGGCACGCCATTCACGGTAGCGATAATCTTCCTGCTTCCCGCGATTGCGGGTGTGGATATGCCAGGCGAGGCGCAGGCCCCACATGCTCACGAGAACCCCCGCAAGGATGCCACGCGTGCCGGGAGCATCGGAAATCAAGAAGGATATCCAGGCCATGAGCACGAATCCGAGCCCCCATGCCACGTCGGCAACGTCATTCCTCCGCATGGCGACCGATGCCAAGAACCACAGGCTCATATAGGCGAAGAGGACTGCGCCGAGGATCGCGAAATGATTCACAGTCCGATCCTATGCGCTAGGGAATATGCGATGAGGGAAACGGCGGCAGAGAGGGCTGTCCCCCATGCCATGTCGACGATGGTCACGGGGATGGTCCAGCCTTTGGCGACCGCGAGATTCGTGAGGTCATAGGTTGCGTAGGAGACGAGGCCGAACAATGCGCCGGAAAAGACCGCGTGCGTAAGAGAGCTTTTTTCCATGGCCGGAGCTATCGCGAAGATCACGAGGCCTAGGACGAAAAGGAGGTAGAAGGCGATGGCTGCGGTCCAATTCACGCTCGTCTTCATGAGCGATCCGACCTGCCCGGCATAGAAGCCCTTGGCGAGGCTGAGCCAGGCCGCGTCGAGGACGAGGAAGGCGGGAAAGGCGATCGCGTAGAGCTTGATGAGCATATGCATTTTTATATCACGGCGAGCCAGAAAACGCAGGCGACTAGGATGCGGTAGATGCCGAATGGGACGAGGGTGTTCGTGCGTATATGGCGCAGGAGGAATGAGACGGCGAGGAGGGCGACGATGAAGGAAGTGACGAATCCCGCGGCAAGCGGGGCGATGTCGCTCGGGGGAAAGAGCGCGTAGCTCTTCACGAGGTCGAGTCCGGTCGCGGCGAGCATGGTCGGCACGGCGAGCAGGAACGAGAACTCGACGATCGACGCGCGCGGGATGCCGATCGCGAGGCCGCCGACCATCGTCGCGGCCGAGCGCGATACGCCGGGGACGACGGCGACGGATTGCGCGCAGCCGATCGCGAAGGCCTGCCGCGCCGAAATGTCCTTGACCGATCCGCGTGCCTCGCTCCCCCCTCCGGTCCATAGCTCGAAGGCGATAAGGAGCATGCCGCCGAGCGTAAGCGACGCGAGGACCACGGACGTGTTCCCGATGAGATACGTTTTAACGAGCTTGTATGCGAGGAGGCCCACGACGCCCGTAGGGATGAAGGCGATCGCGACTTTTTTGAGAATCGCCACGTCGCGGAGCTTATCGTGATAGAGCGCGATGACCGCGAGGATCGCCCCGAGCTGGATCGCGATCTCGAAGCTCTTTACGAAGGGTGTCTGCGCGATGCGCAGGAGGTCGCTCGCGAGGATGAGATGTCCGGTCGAGGAGACGGGCAGGAATTCGGTGATGCCCTCGACGATGCCGAGGATGACGGCGTGGAAGATGCTCATGGCTAAAACTATACACATCCTCCTTCGCCAAGGCTATGGAGGATTCTTTTCGCCCGAGCGAAAAGAAAAAAGCCCCGCATGCCGCCTGTCCGATGTCGGACGGTCAGCATGCGGGGCACTGCGGAGTGGGCTGTCATTCCGCGGCGGGCTTGGGTTGCGCGAGCCTGTCGAGGATGAATGTGAGGAGCGCGATGCAGTTCGGGATCTCGATTTCGAGAGTACCGAGTTCTGCTTGGTAGTCGACCGCGTCATAGCGGGTGAGATGCGCCGGAAGATGCTCCGTATAGGCCTCGTCGGCAGAGACGAGGCTGTTGAAGGGCGCGAGTGCGCGCTCGTCGGCCCGTTCGCGATAGGTCCGGACAACCATTGCGCGCGAATCGTCCGGCAGGGCGCCCTCGAGCTTGAGGATCTTGCGCGCAACATGGATGGGCGCTTCGATCATCTTCTGTAGGAACTTCGCTTGGTCCTCGAGTGAAAGATCTTGGAATCCGTACATCTCGTGGCGGAATTGCCCGATCTTGCGCGCGACATACTCGAAGGCTTCGTGGGCCCTGTCGCGTGTGCGATATGCGAAGAGGGGCATCGGGTTATTCCCTATCTCGCCGTTCCGGTAGAGCGCGGCATCATGCAGATGCTCGCCGAACGACAGGCTGATTCCGTGTCCGCCATTCCGGGCGAGGCTCGTCGGGATCGCGCGCATGTCGATCGGCGCGAATATCTCGGCAGCCTCGGCACGCATGGCGATCATGAACCGGTCCGCATCGCGAAACGACGCATCGTCGAATACGAGAATGCCGTCGATGTCGCTGCGCGCGGTTGCGGTGCCGCTCGCGTACGAGCCGCACAGTATGCCTCCGCGAAAGCCATCCATTCTCTCGGCCGCCTTTCGGAACTGGGCGATGAAGTGAGTGACCCGTTGGGTCTCCGGAACATGTTTTAGGTGAATCTTTTCGCCGGTGAATACTCGGCCCATCGAGGCCTCCATTTCTAGTGCGATGCCCTATGAGGAGCATCTTTGTTTGAGGACGAAGCGCGGGACGGTTCCCGCGGGAGTCGTGACAGGTTTCGTGAATTCGGCGATCGGCATCCAGCGGAGGCCGAAGGTTCCGAAGGGCTCGCGCATGAAGACGAGGCGGTCCGTTTCGTCGTTGCTCCCCGCCTTGAGGGCGGTGCCTTCGACGAAGTAGAGTCCCCCTTCGCAATGCTCCCACATGCCGCGCACGACTTCGGTCGGGAGCGGCGGCTCGTCTGCCGTCATGTCCGTCGTGAGGATGTCTTCGCATCCTAGGGCGAACTTCGTGAGGCAGGAGAGCATGAAACGCACTATGCTTTCGACGGGCGTGAGGGCCTTCGGATCGGCCGCGAATGCGATGCGGTCGAGCCTATTTCCCGCGAACGCATTGTTCTGCCCCTCGTGCATGAAGAGCGCGATGGCGTTCCATCGCCAGAAGGCGTTCGCGGTATGCCAGGCATCGTCGCCTGTCCATTGCCAGAGGTCGCCCATGGGGAGCGCTGTCGCCCCCCATGCCCAGGTCTGCCAGGGCGTGGGCCCGGGCTGTGCCTGTGGGTTGGGAATGGCGGCGCATATCGTACCCTGAAGGCCGCGCGCTCCGGCGTGCTTGTGCGCGGCCTGCGCCGCGATACGCATGATCCGTATGTGGCGCACATACGGGTCGGTCGCCGTGACGAGGATGCCTCGCTTGGCGAGGTTCGGATACAGGAGGATGGGAGGAATCATTCGGAAGGTCTCCTCGAGAAGGTGTATGGGGTATGCCAACGTGCCGATTGCAACGTATGCAAAATACGGTATTTAGTCCGATTTGGCAATCTTAGAGGACATGAAAAAACCCGCACGTGAGGAGATCCGTGCGGGAGGGACAGGCGCCGGGCGCATGCCGATTAGGCGGATGCGGTAGAGTGCATCCGAGTTCGGCGTACGCGCCTTCGGGCCTGATTCTGCAAAGAGCTGGTCGCGCGGCACGGACCTTCCCTAGCGGATACCCGTGTCGATATCGACGGTGAGCCGGGCCTCGCCATGCTCGGGAACTATGACGGTCCGGGGCAGCGCGGCGCGGCACCCGAGTTCCGTGCAGGGGGAGAGCGTTGCCGCATAGGTGCCTGCGCGCAAGGCTGTGCGGAACGTGCCGTCGGAGGCGAGCGGCGCGTAGGCCGGCGGCAGGGAGGACGACTGCGGCGAGAATATCATCGTGCGGCCGAGATACGGGTTCGGCCGTCCGGCGGGACATGGCTCGACCGGGCACAGGGGGCCGATCGAAACCGTTCCTGAGACGATGCCGGATTCCCTGCCGGCGGGGCATGCCTTGAACGCGCACGAAGGCGGCATGCGCCCGACATATGAGCCGTCGGGGCATTGCATCGCGTCTTGCGTGCAGGCTATCGGCGCGGGCACGGGCGGGGGTGTCGGGGGGTAATACCACCGTACCCAGCGGGGGTTATGCCACGCGCTCGGCCAATGGAAGGGGTTCCAGGTGCCCTGGTTCCACCATGCCCCGGCACCGAGCATCAGGGCCGCGACGCCGCAGGTACCGAGAGTCCTGAAGGATCCCTTGGACGTGGTCATCGCGCCATATTATTCGGGGATGAACATCATGATCCGGCGCATGACGCGGTGCATGAATTCGAGGATTGCTATTTCGGCTTTGATCATACTCAAGAAGCCGGACGTGCGCCCGATATCTTACGCGATGCCGGTTGCCGGTCAGCTCGCAATGTACTTCCGGTTGATGGCGAGCGAGGCGTAGCCGAGGCCGATGAAGACGAAGCCGAGGATGACGAGGGAAATGGGCCACCCGAGGGAGTCGGCGAAGTATTCGCTCGTGATATAGGAAACGTGGGCAACGAGGAAGAGCGTGCTTATGATGAGGACCGTCTTGCTCTTTAGGAGGGTGGCGAGGTACAGGCAGGCGAAAACGATCGCGAAATAGAGGATTTGCCACCCGGTCGAATCGAATACGCGGGAGAAGGCGGCGCCGAGGAGTCCGACGCTCCCGAAGAAATACAGGATGCCCGTAAGTCCCCTGTTCCAGCCGTCCCGGAACGCATGCCCGAGGCTTAAATAGCTCGCGCCTATCGCCATGGTAAGATAGGCGAAAATGTCCCAGTAATCGGAAGAGCGGGTGTCTGCGAGGATGGCGTTTGTCACGAGGTAGATGGATGCGGTGCCATTCGCGATGGCAAAAAGCGAAAGGACAGGGCTTTTATGAATGGCATTGAGGGCGAGATAGAACGTGAAGATGACGATGAAGGTGAGCGCGATGACCCACGGGTGATTGTCGCCGGTCGAAAGCTCGGACAAGGTCACGAGCGCTCCCCCGGGAACGAGCGCGCCGCCGATCGCGTGGAAGACATGGCCGATGGTCTCTTGTGGCCTCTCTTTGCGGAGCATCGAGCCGAGGGCCGTAATGAGGAGGCCGAGGCCGAGCGTGACGGAGACGCGGCCGAATGGCCCGATATCATCCCATATTTGCGAAACGAAGATCACGATGCCGACGACGATGATCGCGGCACCCACGACATAGAGCATTTTCGTTACCGAAAAGTGCCGCGCGTTCCCCTCTTCCATCGACGCGTTTTGGGGGGCGAAGCGTGCCATGACGTCTTCGCGGCGCATCTCGCCGCTCGCGATCTTCGCCTCGATCTCCCGCAGCAGGTCTTCCTTGGTCATAGTTTTATTTGCCGCTCCGTCCGGGTAGGACCCACCCGATGAACTCGAAATTATTGCGGTAATAGTCTTGGTTGTTGGCATTGATAAGGTTGAGCTTCGCCTTACTCTTTCCCTTGGTGATGTAATGGCCATACGAGGAAGATCTGTCGCCGAACGGGAAGAATATTCCATGATCATTCCGGTCGTAATGAGTCGAGACGGTTACGCCATCGGGCGACGTGAGGATACCGCTCAGGCTCATCGCCTGCGCCTCGCCAAGGGGTATCTCTCTACTCTCGTTCCTCTTCGTATCATGGAGCAAGATTCGGCCGGAGTAGGTTTCGGGGTATGCGGGCCTACCATTGGCATCTAGGTATTGGGCCAAATCGACGGGACGTATGGCGAGTCTCCCGTTTTCGACGGAGTACCTTTTTTGGAGATAGTCGTTGCAACGGTAGGAGTAATCCGTGCCGGTCCCGCATGTTGCATATATGAAGTCGTAATTAGTCGAAAGGAGGAAAGAGGGCAGATATGTAGAGATGGCGAACGCGGCTATGAGCGCGACCGGTAATATGAACGCGAGGAGCAATGCGAAGTTACGTTTGATGAAATCCATATGGTTTGATCGTACTCCCGTCAGAACCTATCTCGCAATGCGCATGAAAAAACCGTCGGGAGGGGGCGAGCCCCCTCGGGACGGTTCGGATTGGTCCGGGTTCCCTCACGCGCTCGCGCGTTCGGGCACGTCAGCGTCCGCATGCGACATGCGGAGCCAGTCGTCAGAGCCCCAGCCTTCGAGCGCGAAGCCGAGCTTGTGCGCCACGCGCGATGTGATCGACCGTATGCTCGACGCCGATAGGCCGAATAGTCCTGCAATTTCATCGACATGCCGGTACGGGGGATAGCCATTGAGGCATAGCCGCCGTTCGAATATTTCCCGGTCCCGATCGGAGATTCGCAGGTCGCGGAGCGTTGCGAGGTAGCGTGCATGGAGCGCCTCCTCGGTGCAGGTGTTCTCTTTGGCGAGAAGCCGCTCGAGGGGAGTGGGGCCCGGGAAGCACGGATCGACCGTGAACGCCTCCCCGCTCTTGGCATTCGTGGCGACGGTCTCGGAGACGACGCGCGATCCCGCTTTTGCCACGAGGCAGTCGCGTACTTTGGGGACCGCTACCTCGATGCCCTTGGCGATTTCCTCGATGGAGGGCGATATGCCGTGCGTACGGAGAAAAAGGCTTTGAAAGCGCTCTATTTTTCCATAAAGGTTATATTGCCATCGAGCTCTGCGGATATCTTGCCCGGAGTAGATGATCCCGTCCTTAATGGCCTGGCGCACGAGGCGCGCGGCGTACGGGTGAAAGGGACCTTCTTCGGGGTTGAATGTCTCGATGGCATTCATAAGGCCAAAGACGCCTTCGTCCGTGAGGTCGTCGATGTCGAAGTTTGAGCAGCAAGCGACGCCGACTCAAATGGCTGGAAGGGCAATCGAAGGCGCGGCAACTATCGGAACCTTCGGCGCTGGGCAACCGGCTGGATTCGCTGGTAAGGTCGCGCTTAACTCTGGTCTTGGAGGAGTGGTTGGAGCGGCTCAAGGAATGGAGGAAGGAAAGACGCCGAAAGAAATAGCTTCACAGGCGGCATTAGGTGCTGCAGGAGGGGCTTTAATACCCGTTGCTGGGAAAGCGATTGAAATGACTAAAAATGGGCTAACGGAAGTATTACCGAAAAGCCTTATTAAGGCTTATTTCCCAAGCGAAAAGGACATTAGTGAGCACTTAATCAAGAATACGAAGCTTGGATTCACGAAGACGATGCTTTCGAATGCAAAAGACAATGTAGGGAGCCTCTCTAAGGAAATAAATGAAATCCTTGAAAGTAACCCCGATATTTTCATTGATAAAAATAAGCTATTGAAAAGCGTCGCGCAATCTTATGGGCAAACCGGCGGTGGCGGAACCATTAAAAGTTCTGAAGTAATAAAGTTAATTCAAAGAATAGCACCGGATTCCAAGGGCTTGCTTTTACGGGACTCTTTAAGCCTTAAGGACGCGAATAGACTTCGAATGGCGATAGATAAGGCACTTGGGGATAGATTTTTCCTTGCAAAGCACAGCCCCTTTGCGAAGGAAGTTGCCGGTAATTTCAATTCCTTTTTAAGGGAAACCGTTAAGAGTAATGCGCCTAAAACGATACCTATTTTTGACGAACTTTCAAAGGAAATAAATGTGAGAAATGCCCTCCAAAAATCCATTAAAAAGTTCGGACGCGTTAATTTAAGGGACTTAATCTCGATTGTAACCGGCGCAACAGCCGGTGCTACGCAGGGTGTTTTCGGTGCGATGGCGGGCGCGGCGGGCGGTGTCGTCGGTGAAAGGGTCTTGACTAGTCCGTCGGTAGGACTCGGTGTCGCAAAGGGACTGTCTCAGCTCGGTCGAGTTTCCATACCAAAAGCCGGTAAGGATATCGTGAGATTCGGGGTTATGAAGGCTATCTCTCAATAAAAACGAAGATAATACCCACCATGGCCCCGATGATAATACCTGCTAAGAAACCCATAAATCGGTTAGTGTCAATTTTATCATAACCGAACGGAAAATGCAAAAATGGATTTTCTGACTATCGTAAAGACGTTTGCTAGTGATACCCAGGGAGGGGTTATGTTAATTCTATCGGTCGCTCTTTTTTCTTGCATACAGTATCTTTTGAATAAGCATCAGACTCTACGCGCATAAAAAACTCCGGGAGGCTGGGACCTCCCGGAGCGGTACTTGGAGCGAGATTCTCAGGGTCATCGGACTGCCAGCGTCTCCCCGGAATATTCGAGGTTTTTAGGCTCGATGACGACTTTCTTCTCGCCGTTCTCGATGTGTCCTGCGACCAGGGCTCCGAGATGGAGTTTGCGGGCGACATCGAGGACTGTCTCCGCATCGCCCTTTTCGACATAGAGCGCGAAACCCGCGCCCATGTTGAGATTGCCGAATGCCTCCCGATCATCGACTGGCCCATGCTCTTGCAGGAAATCGAAGATCGGAAGCTGTTTCGGCAGCCGTTCGATGATATACGCGAACGGCTGGGTCGCGCGCATGAGCTTGCGCCAGCCGTGGCCGGTGATATTGACCGCGTAGTGAATGTCCACGCCGCGATCGAGACAGTCTTCGACGAGTCCGACATAGATAAGCGTCGGATCGAGAAGCGTCTCGCCGTAGGATCGGCCATCGCTGAGTTCCGTTCGGTAGCCCTGCGGCAGTGTGTCGGCGATTGTCCGTGCGAGGGTGAGCCCGTTCGCATGGATGCCCGAGCTCTCAATGATCACGATCGCGTCCCCATGCGTGATGGTGCCGGTGATCAGGCGGGCTTTCGGCTTCACGATGCCGATTGCCGAGCCGGAGAGCACGACGGCTTCCGGCGTGACGACTCCCTTGAGCGTAGGCGTTTCGCCGCCGCCCCAGGCGCATCGTGCCATGGTGCAGGCCCTCTTCCAGCCGAGAATGAGATCGTCCGAGCGCTTCTCGTCCTTGAACCAGTCAGATGAGCCGACCGCGAGATGCATCGCCACCGAGAGCGGATGCGCTCCCACGGTGATGAGATCGTTCACGATCATGGCGACGGTATCTTGGGCGATCCGGTCGTAATGCGATATGCCGGTAAGGGCGTACATCGCGTCGGCAACAAGGTTCTTCGTGCCGAGTCCCTCTTCGACGTGGGCAAGGTAGCTGTCGAGCGTCTCGATGAGGTAGGCGCTCTCTCCGCGACTCGCTTCGAGTTCTCGGAACTCGCCGCCGTTGAGGCGGGCGATGTTGCGTGCCGTCTCTCGCGCCGCCAATTGGCACGCTTTCTTGAACGGGTCCATAGCGCCGTAAATTACGCCGGTATCGGCGTAGGTCATCGTGATCATGTTCGGATCCTTTCGGATGGTGGTTAGGGAATCAAAGGACGGGGCTATGATGCCATGGTTAGAAGGAGTTGGCAATGAATGTGGAGGGGGCGGGATCTTGGGCTTGTTATGTGATGAGGCGATCTATCGATTGATGCGGATAATTTCGAAAGTGGTATGATGGGATCGTTAATAATAGGTTAAAATCATCGATGAACGCATGAAAGATAAGATCACTGTATTTTTTTGGTTTGATAGGGATTTGAAGGAGGTGGTTGCATACTACCGGGACATCCTTAATAAGGGTGGAAAAGCATATTTCGAGGAAGTCGCATATAACCTGATGTCTGATGTGCCGGGGCAGAAAGTCGAATTGGCTACGGTAAGGATCTTCGGGAGCGCCTATCACTTCATGGGGGCACGACGTCATGTTGATTTTAATGAATCCGTATCTTTGATGATTACTACCGAAGACCAGGCAGAAACGGATTATTATTGGGACGCGTTCACAAAAGAAGGTAAGGAAATCGAGTGTGGTTGGTGCAGGGATAAGTACGGATTATCCTGGCAGATAACCCCTAGAAAGCTATTAGAGCTGAACACAAGCAAGGATAAGGATGTGGCACGGTATGCCATGCAACAAATGATGAAGATGAAGAAGATCGTCATTAAAGATCTAGAGAGGTAGCTGTCGTCGAGGAAGATGGGATTCGCCTGCCGCGGTGGGACCTTACAAATGGAGGGTGGGATTCGCCCCTTCGCCGCCTATGCGGCTCGGAATCTTCGGCTCCTATTAGGAGCCTGCGACCCGCGGTTCGAATCAGCACCCACCACTAACAAAAGAGATGCCGTGAAGGCATCTCTTTTGTTAGTGCGGAGGAGGTGGGATTCGAACCCACGAGACCCTTTCGAGTCGAGGATTAGCAATCCTCTGCCTTGACCGCTAGGCTACTCCTCCAGTCCTGCCTAGTATATCCCGATTATCGAGCTTGATCAAACGCCGGCCTATCCCCTATCATCCGCGTCATATGGTCGCCATCCTCCATAATATCCGGAGCGCGCACAACGTCGCCTCGATATTCCGCACCGCGGACGGCGCGGGAGTCCAGAAGCTCTATCTCTGCGGCATAACGCCGGGACCGCTCGATGTCTTCGGCCGCAACCGGGAAGACTTCGCGAAGGTGGCGCTCGGTGCCGAAAAGGCGGTGTCGTTCGAGAAAGTCGCGCGCACTGCGGACTGCATTAGGCGTCTCAAGGCCGCGGGCTACTTCGTATGCGCGCTCGAGCTCGCTCCAGGCGCGGTCCCCTACTGCGATGCAGTCTTCTTGAAGGCGCATGCGGGAAAGATCGCGATCGTAGTGGGCCACGAGACAGAGGGCATCCCGAAGCGGATTCTCGCGCGGTGTGACGCCGTCGTTTCGATCCCCATGCGCGGCATGAAGGAATCGCTCAATGTCTCCGTGGCCTTCGGTGTGATCGCTTTCGAAATGGCCCGTTATCGGTTATCGTGACTTTATCTAATAAGCTAACGAAGCTAACAGCTAAAGAAGCTAGTATCATGTTCGGCCTGGAGAAAATCGCGTCGAAAATAGAGATCCCGCCCGAGGGCGTGGGAGCCGACTTGGCCATCCCCTGCTTCCGGGAGGATCCCGAAGCGACGGCCGAAAAAATCCGCGCCTTGAAGAACCCGCTTTTCAGGGAGGTGGTCGTGAAGGGGCGCTACGTGAACGTCTCGTTCGACTGCGCCGTCTTGGCACCGCTCGTGCTCGCGGAGGTCGCGGCGAAGAAAGACGCGTATGGCTGGAACGACAGCGGTGGGGGAAAGAAGGTGATGATCGAGTACTCGGCCCCGAATATCGCGAAGCCCATGCATATGGGCCACGCGCGCAACAACGCGATCGGCCACGCGCTCGTTAACCTCTACCGCGCGAACGGCTACGAGGTGATCACGACGAACCACTACGGCGACTGGGGTATGTCTTTGGCGAAGATCATGCTCGCGTACGGCAAGTGGGGAAATCGCGCGGAATTCGACAAGGACCCGGTCCGGCACCTGCTTGGCCTCTACGTGCGGATGACGAAGGAATCTGCGGATAACCCGGCGCTCGAAGACGAGGCGCGCGCGCTGTTCAGGAAGCTCGAGGGCGGCGACCGGGGGCTCCATGCGACGTGGCAGGAGTTCCGCGACGTGAGCGTCGCGAACTTCGAGCGGATGTACGGCCTCCTCGGGATCTCCTTCGACGTGAAGAACGGGGAGAGCTTCTATACGGAATTCATCCCTAGGGCGATCGAGGAGGCGCTCGCGAAAGGCGCGGCGCACTACGGCGAGGCGGCGGAAGGCGGCGAGGGAAAGCCCGTCGCCGTGAATCTCGATGCGTGGAAGCTCCCCTCATTCCTATTGCAGAAGAGCGACGGCGCGTCGCTCTATGGCGCCCGCGACATCGCGGTCGTGAAGTGGCGGCTCGAGCACTATGACGTGGAGAAGATCGTCTACGTCGTGGGGCACGAGCAGGAGCTCTACCTGAAGCAGATTTTCAAGACGATGGGGCTCATGGGCTACCCGGAGGAGAAGCTCGCGCACGTGAGCTATGGCATGGTGACTCAGGGCGGCAAGAAGATCTCGACGCGCACGGGCAATATCGTGTTCCTCGAGGACGGCTTCGAGGACGCAATCGCGCGCGCGAAGGGAATAAAAGAGGTGGGCATCGGCGCGATCATCTATAATATGCTTTCGATGGGCCGGGAGCACGACATCGCGTTCTCGTGGGACGCGGCGATGAGCGTTCAGGGCAATAGCGCGCCTTATATCCAGTACGCGTACGTGCGCGCGAAGGCCATCCTCGAGAAGGCCGATGCCCCCGCTCCCCTGCCAGCGCCCTACACGCACCCAGTCCTCGAGCGCGAGGCGGCGCTCTTGAAACTCGTCGCGCATTTCCCGGGGGTTGTGTGGCAGGCGCACGCGCTCGAGGCGCCGCACCTCATAGCGACATTCCTGAACGCCTTCGCGCAGGAGTTCAACCGCTTCTACGCCTCGGTGCCGGTATTGGAAGATGGTGAGGGTCGCGATCTGCGCCTCGCGCTCGTCGCGGCTTCGGCACAAGTTATCAAAAACGGCCTCTGGCTCCTTGGCATTGCCGTGCCGGAGCGGATGTAATACATTTATTTTTGTTGTGGGGTAGATGGAGGCGGACGAGATGCTGGCCAAGCTGGCAATCTTAGGTGGCCTTTCGAAGCCCCAAACACCCTCCGTGCTGACCATGGCAGTTCACGGAGGGATGTTTTTATATGACGCGAAGGAATACTTGCGGTTCCTAATAGGATGTGTTACTATATCATCGGTTTCAGAAGAGGCGGTCGATTGTTCCTTCATGGCGTAAGATACTGGTATCTTCCTAAGAACTTTGCGGACACCCTTTTTGCGGTAGTCATGGGAAGCTGCCTGAAGGCATTGGCTGTCCTATTCGCCCCGGCTCGCATGAGAGAGCGAGTTCGGGGTTATTTTTTTGCCTGTTTTGACACGGTATTCAGGATGGCGTTATATGAGTGGGTTCATTGAATTCCCAATACCTCGAAAGGAGGTGTGTTATGGGCTTCTCGGCCCGTTTGCTTATCGTGTATCCCGATCCGCCGAAGGAGGGCATTCCCGTATGGAGGTCCCACGAAGTCATTGATTTCGGGGAAATTACCCGCTTGGAAAAGCTCACGGGCGAGGCGGGCGGAAGCCCGTACAATCCCAATGGGCATGTGCGGGCGGGAATATGCGCCATGCGCATGATGCTTGAGCGCCTATGGCCTCGCGCGGAGAATCCGCGCCGCGAATGGTTCGCGCCGGATATCCTCGTGTATAGGGATAATTCGGGTATCGTCCAGGCACGTGCGGTGGCGGATGAGGCGGGCGCGAAAGAGTGTATCGATTGCGGCACGCGTAACCCGCAAACGGATAGTATCTACGACGTGAGCGGGGGCAAGCGCTATCCGTCCCTGAAGCGCATCCGCGAGCACAATATTCTGATCTCGCTCGAGGATGGGGAATTATGGGAACGCCTCAAATCACGGCAGTACCATGTCATAAGCGATGCGCCGATCATGTGGGCGCCGTGTGCCGAGATTGCCCAGTGGATGAGGGAAGACGAGTTGGGAGGATCGGCCGCCTTCCTCGAAGCTGCGAAGGATAAGGTCTCGCTCGCGCGCGTGACGGGTTGGAGGAAATATTTGCGCGAAGTGGGCGCGGCAGATGCGCGAGCGCTCTTCCTCTTTCCGACCTGCGATCATGGGATGTGAGATATGTTCTAGTGCGCTGCGCCCCGTCGGATGACGGGGTTTTTTCTATATGGATGCATGCGGGAATTTGCAGTGCGGGGTATACTCATACGTATGAAGGGTATCGCGAAGAAAGCTCGGATCAAGGACGAATTTTCGGTATTGGAGGCGCTCCATGCGAAGGGCGTTGCCGTGCCTCCCTTCGCGACCGACCTGCGGGATATCGGGGGCGTGGGGCTTCCGGCCTTCGTCATCGCGCGCGGCGGGGGCGGGGCGACAAAGAAGGAAGCGGTCGCGCGGTACGGGGATATCGCCCCCGCGATCGCGAAAGCGTCGCGCGGCGGCGCGGAGGTGTTCGTGCAGAAGAGCGTTGCGGGGCACGAGATCGCCTGCGGCGTGATGCGCCATGAGCGGAAGTTGGTACCCCTCATGCCTATCGAGGCTATCCCCCGCGCGCGGCACGAGAGCGTGCCGTGGCATCTCTCGGAGCGGCAGATCGGGCATGTGCAGGCGCTCGCGCTCGCGGCGCACAAGGCGCTCGGAATCGCCACGCACTCGTGCGTGCGGTGCGTCATGTCGGGGCAGGAGGCCTACGTGACGGCGGTCGAGCTCTCCCCTGCTCTCGCGCACGGGAGCCTGTTCGCGCATAGCGCTGCGGTCGTGGGCTTCACGCTCGCGGAACTCGAAAAATCATTATCATGATCACCTGGTCATCCCCCGAATTCCACTATCACGAGAAGGACGAGGCGTGGCCCGTCATCGTGGTTTTGGCGGGCATGGCGATCGCGGGCATATCGCTCTGGCAGCACAACTTCCTCTTCTTCGTGTTCACCTTGATCGCCACCGGCCTCGCGGTCGTGTGGGGAACCCGCCAGCCGCGGCACTTCGAATTCTCGCTCGAGAAGCGCGGCGTGCGCATAGACGGGAAGATCCATCCGTACCACGACTTCGACGGCTTCGCGATCGACAGCGGCACGCTCCAATTGAGCACGAGAAGCCTCCTGCATCCCCGTTTTTCCATACTGATCCCCGAGGAGCGCGCGGGCGACATCCACGGGCATCTCCTGGCATTTTTGCCCGAAATCGAGTATGATGAATCATTCATAGAGGCGCTCGGGCGCATCGCGCGCTTCTGATCGAAAGCCGTCCTCATAGCTCAATGGATAGAGTGTAGCCCTGCGAAGGCTGAGATTGTGGTTCGATTCCACATGGGGACACATATATCAAACGCCCCCTGCACAGGGGGCGTTTGATATATGCTTTCGTGGATATCGAACCAGACGGCGCCAATTTTTCCCAAGAGCGAGGCGATTGGATGAAAAATTGAGCGTTTCGACCCGCAGGGAGAGGCGATTCCACATGGGGACACACATAAACCAATACCCCTAACGAGGGGTATTGGTTTATGTGTCTATGGAATCGAACCAGAATAGAACCCTTTTTAGGGGGTTTTTAAGCGACTGTAAAAAAAAGAAAGATAAGAAAAAAATGGATTCCTAAGACAATCGACATCGGTCGATATATCTGATTGAATCCGTATTTTACGGTATACGTTATGAATGTGGAAATAATGAATAAGACAGCCAGGGCGAGGTATAAGAGAAGGAAGAGAAAAGCCCCGAACCCCACCTCCCTCCCAGAAGGATAAAGGAACCAAAAAGCAACGCTTCCTAATATCAAAAATGACAAAGGACTGAACATTAGGAAGAAAAAGAGAAGTCGGCCTTTTCGGGTTAATTGGCCTTCTATGGCCGTATCAGCTTCGTTCGGAGCCGATATGATATTTTGCTGATTATTTTTGCGATCATGGATCAGTGTTGCTATGAATCCTATTGCGAAGAATATTGGCACTGTGATAATCGTGATCGTGTTAAGGCTTGGATAGGAGAAAAAATGAAAAGTAAGAGAGTCGATTATGACAAGAAGGTAGAAAAAGGCAACCGCTATAAGGCCGAAACAAAGGGATTTGACAGCGCTACGTAACCACATGGTCTGATTATATACTTGTTATGGCCTTAATAAAAAATCGAGCATATATTGGGTGCGTAGGGATGAACAGATTGATTTTCTCCGAGGAAAATCATATGATAATCCCCATAGAGCGCGGGTATAGTACAATGGTAGTACGTTTGGTTGCCAATCAAAATACACGGGTTCGATTCCCGTTACCCGCTCAAGCTGATACTTAAAACCCCCATTACAATGGGGGTTTTAAGTATCAGTGTGAAATGGATATCGGGAATCGAACCGTAGGTCCCCTGTTTTCAAGAAGGCCTGTGGCCGACTATGAAAACAGCGACCTCGAGCGGAGCGAGAGGCGATTCCCGTTTTCAATTAATAATGAGATCTAACCGTAGGTCCCCTGTTTTCAAGAAGGCTCGCGGCCGACTATAAAAACAGCGACCTCGATCCGCCAACTGGCGGAGAGAGGCGATTCCCGCTTCATTGGCGAGAAATCATCATCAGGAATATTATAAATACAAGATAATGACCTTTTTCAATAACACGCGGCGGACGGTGAAATTAGCTTCTTTCGGGGGCGTGGTCGCGTTCCTTGGTTTTATTTTTGCTGGAGTTGATAGTGTTAGTGGTATTGCTCTGGGGATTTCTTCCGTTATCGTCGCTCTTCTTATCGCATTCTCTTTTCTCTTGCCCGGCGGGTTCGCGGGGGTTTCTCTGATACTTTCATATTTTGCATGGGCATTCCTATTGAGCTTCTTAGATCCCCACGCGAGTTTTAACGAGGGCATTATCCTCATATTCATACCGTACTGCATCATCACCTTTTCTTATGTATATTTGATAGGAACAGTGAGGAAGCATGATGAGAGTCGGGATATCGTTGTGCAGGGCAGGCAGGCGCCGAAGCAAAGCCTTGGGATTTTTCTAGGGAAATTCGTAATGGTATTCATCTTGATAGCTCTTGGAATATATGGCTTTTCCTATTTGATAGAAGGCACCTTCATAGACAGGATTATAAATAGCATTATTCCCTAGAAGGGGCGATTCCCGTTTACAATAAGCGATTCCCGTCACCTCTCTCCTCCTTGCGCTCGCGCGAATTCTTGGAGCGCGGCACGTTGGGATTCGTGAAGATGGGCCCCTGGGCGTTGGGTTTGTATGAGAGCGAACGCTTCTTCGGGCGACTTCCCCTTCTTCACGAGATACGCGGCAACGAGGGTGGGCGCCCTGCCGTGCCCGTTCTTGCAGTGCACATACACCTTCTTTCCCATGGCAACGATTTTTTCGAGTGCGGAAACTCCGAGCTCGAATTGGTCCGGGGTGGGGGGCATATGGTCGTGTACGGGAATCCACGCAAAAAAGGCGACGCCGAAAGGGGCATCAACCCGTTCTTCTTCTAAGGAGATATCCGCAACGATCCCCTCTCGCAGGAGCACTTCGTCAAAGTGCGTTTGACAGCATTGGTTCGTGCCGATATAGATGCCATCGGCAATATGGTTATAATCGAGAGCCTTCTTGAATAGATGCATAGGGGGATCGAATGATTGCATGGTAGCACATAGCGGAATTTTTTGATTTTGGAATTCGTCTATGGAATAAAAAAAGTCCGACCACTCCATTGGCCGGACATCTGCTCCCCTTGCGGGAAGTCTTTAGCGTTTCTGCCGCTCGGGCTCGTCTGCCATAGGGTCGAAAAGCTCGTGCGCAATGAGCGGACCGCGGGGGTCCATGATATCGGAGGCGGGGTTCTCGCGCTGCTCGGCCCTGTCTTCGGGCGTCGGGCGCATGCCGTCGCGCGTTCCGTGAATGAGCCATCTCAATCGTTCGTGCATCGTCCTTCTTTCTTCGGGATGCGGAGAATCATCTCCGTGATACTGAGCCGGTCGAGCGAGGTATTCATTACGGGTATCGTAGATCCATCGCTTCCTTGAATCGGAATTCCCGGATGATATCCGGCATGAGGTCGCTAACCTCTTGCTCCATGGGATCGTCGCGATGCTCGAGGGTGCTCCCCTGCAGCGGCCGCATGCCGAAGCGATACTGCTTCGCGTGCAGGCATTCCTCGATAGTCTGGAGGGCCATCACGTGGAACGCGGGGAGATCCGGCACGTAGTCCGGCATATGGCCGAAACGCACCAGGTCTCCGCAGTGAGCGTGCTTCATGGCGCGCACGACAAAGACATTCGTGACATAGAGTACAGGTTCCCTGGCCGGAAGGCTTTCGCCGACAAACATGCGGTTGAAGGAAATGGCTCCTGCGCTGTCGGTTGCATCGCATGCGAAAACGAGATCGTAAGGGGTCGTACGGAATCCCCATATCTCGTGCGCGAAGTCCACGCCCTGCTTCATCGCGTCGATGAGGCGATAGAGCGAGGAGCTCGTTACCCAGGGGTAGAGTCCGGTTTTTTGGACGTGGTCGTCTTGGGAGATGATGGTTAGGAGGTCGTGGAATGGCTGATTCGGAGGGGGATGTAAGAGCGTACGGAGTTGGCCGAGCGCGTTCATGGGGTTCCTTTCGATGGTTGGCGTGTCGAAGATCTACGTCCCCATGATCGGTTTTTCAATGCAAAAAGTCAATAAAAACAAGCTTATTCAAGCCTCTTATGGGGTGGATGGGATGGGTTGACAATATTGATATTAGTATGGTATAATATACATGTAGAGAGTAAGACGAGATCCTGCTCCGCGTGGTGCGGAATAGGACGGAAATCCTTGAAAATTCGTTGGAGACGAAATCATGCAGGCGTTGAAATGGATTCGTGAAGTGGCGATGTTCTTCTTCTTTGGAAGCTTCGTCGTGGGCGGGGGCCTCGGCCTCGTGTGGCTCGGAGGCAGTGATCTTCCTATGGTACGAACGCTCGCGATGCTCGGAGCATTCGTGTTCTGCCTTACGGCCACGATCCAGATGCTCATCACCGCGTTTCTGTGGATGAGCGGCTGGGAGATCGGCAAGGTGGAAGGAGCTCCCGATGCCTGGGATGAATTCTACTACGCACAGATGGTGGCCGCCGGATGGCACGTCGGACAAAACGGCTGGGAAAAGAATGCGTGAGGCCGGAACGGCCTCGTTCACGAGGCTCGCTCGGACTTCGGTCCGGACGAGCTTCATTTTTTGGAGGAAGGAGCATGAAGGATGAAGGCAGTGAGGAGAATTCCGTGGTGCGTGGTGCTCTTCGTGGGTGCCATGGCATGCTTCGCCTGGTCTGCGGTCGCCTCGGGCCAGGCAGGGATTACGAAGGGCATGTCGGTCGTAGGGTTAGGAGCGCTTCTCGTCGCGCGCGTATCCCTTGGCGGTACTCGCGTGCCAAGAAAAGGATAAAGCCCCGGTAAGGAGACGGGGTTCCAAACGGCGTCGTCGGATCAGGTTGATCCGGCGGCGCTATTTTTATTTTCGCATCTGCGGAAATAATCCTCCGAATCCGCCAGCTGGCGGAGAAGGAGGATTATTTCCTTTATTTGATCTTCAGCCTGAACGCCTTAAGCTTGCCTATCTGGAGCACGTCGCCGTCCGTTATAGCGATAGTCGCGTCGGGATTCGCCTGCGCCGCGCCGGCGATTTTCACGCCCCCCTGTTCCACGAGTCGCCGCGCTTCTGCCTTGCTTTTCACCTCCGCGAGCATGAGCAGGGCGATTATCGGGACTTCTGCTTCCGTGAGGTAGAGATCCGGCATATCCGTCGGCAATCCGCCCTTCGAGAATTTCCGTATGAAATCGGCCTCTGCCCGCTCCCCTGCCCCGGCGCCGTGGTACATGGTCGTGAGCGTGCGGGCGAGAAGCGCTTTCGCGTCGCGCGGGCTCGCGCCCTCCGGCATCGCGACATCGGTCAGGAGCGCGAAGTATTTCGGCATGAGCGCGTCGGGAGCGCTCATGATCTTCCCGAACATGTCATCGGGCGCATCATTCAGGGCTATATAGTTGCCGAGACTTTTCGACATCTTCTTCTCCCCATCCGTTCCTTCGATGAGCGGGAGCATCATCACATCCTGCTCGTCCATGCCGAAGGCGCGCTGTACGCGCCTCCCCATAAGCATATTGAACGTCTGGTCGGTACCGCCAAGCTCGACATCGGCCTTGACCGCGACGGAGTCATATCCCTGCATGAGAGGGTATAGGATTTCCAGCATGCTGATATCCGCATCCTCCGCGATGCGCTTCTTGAAATCGCCGCGGTGCAAGACCTGCTGGACGGTCACCTTGCTCATGAGTTCGATGAGCCTGGGCAAGGATTCGCCGAGCCACTCGCTATTGCGCCTGATTTCCGCCTTCGAGATATCCACGACTCTGCCTGCCTGGGCGAGATACGTTTCAAGGTTTGCGGCGACTTCGTCCTTCGTAAGCGTTGGCCGTGTTACGGACTTCCCTGTCGGGTCGCCGATCATAGCCGTGAAGTCGCCTATGATGAGCACGGCCTGGTGCCCCGCATCCTGGAACGCGCGGAGTTTCCTGAGGGGTACGGTGTGCCCGAGGTGCAGGTCGGGTGCAGTGGGGTCGATGCCGAACTTTACCCGGAGCTTTTTCCCGGACGCGAGCGCGGCTTCGAGGTGGGCCTTGTCGGCGATCTCTTCTGCGTCCGCGAAAAGGCTAGACGGCTTCATAGGGCGTTGCGGCGAGGAAGAATGCGACGGTCGCGAAGGCGATGAGCGGCACGGGCAGCATGCCCGCGAGGGCGCCGATGAGTATTAAAAGGGCGTTCGCGGAGAGGCTGACTACGATCGCGTGGCCGATATTGCGCACGAGGTCGCTCTCGGCGCGCCAAAGGAGGCGGTTGGCGAGCATATAGCCGAAGGAAAAGAGGGCAATGCCGGTGTCGATGAACCACGCGGCCAAGGCGGGCGAGGCGCTGGCAGACGAGAGGCCGATCATGACGATCGCCGCTCCTCCCAAGCCGGTCGCGGCCATTGCCGATCGGCGGGTCTGCCGGGCATGCGCGTGCCTGCCGTACGCGAGCGCGGCGAAAGAGAAGATGACGGTGAGAACGAGGAGGGTGGCGTAGGGGGTCGCGGCGAACGCCGGCGCTATCTGCCCGCGCACGAAGGGGTACAGGGCCACGCTCCCGGTGAGCCCCGCGAAGAACACGTACTCCCAGAAGCGGAGGCGGATCATTTGCGGTTCTTGATTATCTCGTCGATCACGCCGTACTCCTTCGCCTCTTCGGCAGTGAGATAGAAGTCGCGGTCGGTGTCTTTCTCGATCTTCGCCAGGGTCTTCCCGGTATGGTGCATGATGATGGCGTTCAGGCGCGCCTTGGTCTTCAGGATATGCTTCGCGCTGATTTCGATGTCGCTCGCCTGCCCCTGCGTGCCGCCCATGACCTGGTGCAGGAGGACCTCGGAGTTCGGCAGCGCGAAGCGCTTGCCCTTCGCGCCCGCGGCGAGGAGTACGGCGCCCATCGAGGCCGCGATGCCCACGCAGACGGTCGAGACTGCCGGCTTCACGTATTGCATGGTGTCGTATATGGCGAGGCCCGCGGACACCGATCCGCCGGGGGTGTTCACGTACACGGTGATGTCCTTCTTCGCATCCTCGTGCTCGAGGAAGAGGAGCTGGGCGATCACGGTGTTCGCGAGGCCGTCAGTGACCGGCCCGGATATAAAAACGATGCGCTCCTTCAAGAGCCGCGAGTAGATGTCGTATGCGCGCTCGCCTTGCGGCGACTTCTCAATGACTGTCGGTACCAAGTAGTTGTGCATAGACGTTCTTCTGCTGGATTCTCTCATAAATATAGTCGTGGAGCCGTTTCGCGTCAACGGGTTCCGGGCCTTTCGCGCCGGCATTGTAATGCGCGATCTCCTTCGCGACCTCATCGTCGGCGGGCTGTATCCCCTCTTTCTCGGCGATCTCGTAGATCACGAGATGCTGGGCGATCTTCCGCTTCGCGGCGTCGTCCGTGAGGGACGGGTCCTGCTCCTTGATCCGCACGATCATGGGCGCGGGGATGTCGATTGTCGCGGCATCCGATATCGCCTCGAGCGCCTTCTGCGCCGCGGCTTCGTCCTCGTGCTGGGCCTTCTCGGCGAGGATCCCGGCGCGCATATTCGTCGCGAGCTCCTCGAACGTCTTGATCGAGCCGAGCGATTGGGCGAATGTGTCGTCTGCCGGGGGCAGGACGCGGTCGAAAACCTTATTGACCGTCACGTCGAAGGTTATTTCCTTCCCGCGGAGACTTTCCTTCCAATAGTCGGCCGGCCCCGTGAGCGCGAATGCGAGCGTCTGCTCGGCCGTCACGCCTATGAGCTTATCCTCGAATCCGGGCATGAAGTGGCCGTTGCCGAGCACGAAGCGGTCGTGGTGAGGCTTCGTGTCCTCCGAGCTCGTCATGTCGATGTCGATCACATTCCCCTTCGCGGCGGGCGTCGCGAGTTCCGCGAGCGTCGCGCGCGAGGTGCGGAGCCATAGGAGCGCGTCCTCGAGCTCCTTGTCGGTGACCGCAAGCGCCGCCTTCTTCGTAGCGAGCGCGGCCCGCTCCTTCTCGGCGATTTTCGCATAGCCGGAAATATCGACTTCCGGAAAGAGGGAGAGCGTCGCGACATAGGAGAATGCCGCCGGATCCTCCTTGATCTCTATGCGCGGCCGGTCGATGATCGTCCAATCATTCGCCTCCGCGGCTTCGGCGAGCGTGACCTTCACGGCGCGCTCCGCCGCGTCGTCGAACACGGCCTTGGGACTGATCGCCTCGCGCGCGAGGGACTCGGGCACCATGCCCGGGCGGAATCCCTTTATGGCGAGCTCCGCCCGGCGCGCTTCGAACGCGCGGTCCATATACGCCTTGAATTCGGCGAGATCGATCGAGACGGAAAGCTCGACGCCCGATCCGGGAAGTTTCTTGAACGATGATGTCATAGCGGGGTTTTTCTAACTGCTGATCACTGAAAACTAACCACTCGTTAAAGGAACGGGACGAGGAGGAGCGCGACGATGTTCGCGACCTTGATCAAGGGGTTGATCGCCGGGCCCGCGGTGTCCTTGTAGGGGTCGCCCACGGTGTCCCCTGTTACGGCTGCCTTGTGCGCGTCCGATCCCTTGCCGCCGAAGTGGCCGTCCTCGATGTACTTCTTCGCGTTGTCCCAGGCGCCGCCGCCAGTGGTCATCGAGATGCCGAGGAAGAGGCCGGAGGTGATGATGCCGATCAGGAGGCCACCCAAGGCCTGCGCGCCGAGGAAGTGGCCGACCGCGATCACGCCGACGATCGGGATGAGCGCGGGCACGACCATCTTCTTCAATGCCGCGCGGGTCACGATGTCGACCGCCTGGCCGTAGTCGGGAAGGGCCGTGCCTTCCATGATGCCGGGGATCTGCCGGAACTGGCGGCGGATCTCGTCGACGACCGCGCTCGCGGTCACGCCCACGGCGCGCATGGTGACGCCGCTGAAGAGGTACGGGAGCGAGGCGCCGAGGAGGAGGCCTATCAGGACGAGGGGGTTCGTGAGGTCGAAGCTCGCCATGGCGCCGCCCGTTTTCGGAAGCGCTTCGGCATAGCTCGCGAAGAGCACCATGGCCGCGAGGCCTGCGGAGCCGATGGCATAGCCCTTGGTGACCGCCTTCGTGGTGTTGCCGACGGCGTCGAGCTCGTCGGTGATCTTCCTGACTTCCGCGGATGCCTTGCTCATCTCGGCGATGCCGCCGGCATTGTCGGTGATGGGACCGAAGGAGTCGATGGCGACGATGATGCCGGTTGAGGAAAGCATGGCGACGGTCGCGAGGGCGACGCCCACGATGCCCATGGCGAAGTACGCGGCGAATATCGCGGCGCACACGACGAGGACGGGCATGAAGGTCGACTCCATGCCGACCGCGAGGCCCATGATGACGTTCGTGCCGTGGCCCGACCGGGACGCTTCGGCTATCGCCTTAACGGGCGCGAATTTCTTGGAGGTATAGTAGTCGGTGATCATGACGAGCAGGCCGGTGACGATAAGGCCGATCGCGAGGCTCCAGAGGACGTGCGGAATATCCTGGGGTGCCATGGCGAAGCCCGTTGTTTGCCAGAGATCGGTCACAGTGAACCAGAAGAATGCGGCGGAAAGCACGAGCGAGGCGACGAGGCCCTTGTAGAGCGCGCCCATCACATCCTGCGATTTCCCGAGCGATACGAAGAATACGCCGATGAGCGAGGCGACGATCGAGACGCCGCCCAAGACGAGCGGGAGCGGGCTCTGTACGAGGAGAAGCGCGGCGATCATCGAGACCGCGTAGGTCTCGAAGAGGTCCGCGGCCATGCCGGCGCAGTCGCTCACGTTGTCCCCTACCAGGTCGGCGATGACGCCGGGGTTTCTCGGATCATCTTCGGGGATGCCCGCTTCCACCTTGCCCACGAGGTCCGTGCCGACGTCGGCCGCCTTCGTGAAGATGCCGCCGCCCAGCCGGGCGAATACGGAGATGAGGCTCGCGCCGAATCCGAGGCCGATCAAGGAGCTTATGTTGCCGCCTGTCGCGAGCGTGAGGCCGGCGACGGATGCGAGCGCCAAGGCGACGACGAGGAAGCCGGTTACGGATCCCGCGCGGAATGCGAGCGAGAGCGCGGGCGCGAGGCCCTTATGCGCGGCCTGGGCCGTCTTCGCGTTCGCGCGCACGGCCACGTTCATGCCGATATAGCCCGCGGCGCCCGAGGCGATCGCGCCGATAGCGAAGCCCATCGCGGTCGTCTGGCCGAGATAATGCCAAATCACGAGCGCGAGCGGCACGGCCACGAGGGTGATCGTGAAATACTGGCGGTTGAGAAACGCGGCGGATCCCGTCTGGATCGCGCGGGAGATGCGCCTCATCTCCTCGTTGCCCGAGGACTGGGCGTTCATGCGGATGACGGTGTATGCGCTGTAGGCTATCGCGAGCGCTACGGGTCCGAAAATGAGGTAGTTGATCGTATTCATTGGTGTGTATGTATGATTCGTTTTCTTATTCCTTCTTCGCTTCGGCGTCCGGCTGGGTCTCCCCCGCCCCTTCTTCGGGCTCGCGGCTTTCGGCCGTTTCCCCTGCGGCCGCTCCCTCGATGAGTTCCTCGGGCTTCGACGCGGCCCGTATGTCTATCTTCCAGCCGGTCAGCCGGTGCGCGAGGCGCACGTTCTGCCCGCCCTTGCCGATCGCGAGCGAGAGCATGTCGTCCGGGATGAATGCCCGGGCCTCGCGGCGCGGGAGGATCTCCACGCTCGACGCCTTGGCCGGCGAGAGCGCGTGCATGATGAATTCGGACGGGTCCTCCGACCACTCGATGATGTCGATCTTCTCCTGGCCGAGCTCGTTCGATACGGCCATCACGCGCGTGCCGCGCTGGCCGACGCAGCAGCCTACCGGGTCGACGCCGCGCACGTTGGAGGCGACGGCGATCTTCGTGCGGCTGCCGGGCTCGCGGGCGATCTCCTTGATCTCGACGGAACCGTCGGCGATCTCGGGCGACTCGAGCGCGAAGAGCTTCATGACGAACTGCGGGTGCGAGCGCGACAGGATGATGCCGGGACCCTTCGCGTCGTTCTGGATCGCGAGCACGTAGAAGCGCATGCGGTCGCCGATGCGGTAGTACTCGCCGGGAATGGATTCGCTGTAGAACATCACGCCGGTCGCGCGGCCGATGTCGACATAGGTCGTCCCCCGCTCCGTGCGCTGGACGGTGCCGCTCACGATCTCGCCTTCCTTGTTCTTGAACTCGGAGAGTATGGAATCGCGTTCCGCTTCGCGGATCTTCTGGAGGATGTTCTGCTTCGCGGTCTGGGACGCGATGCGGCCGAAGTCGATCTTCGTCTCGAGCGGGAATTCGAGATCCTCGCCGAGCAGGACGTCGGCTTTCGCTTTCTGCGCGTCCGCAAGCATCATGTGCCGGTTCGGGTTGAAGCGCGGCAGCTTGCCTTCCTCTTCTATCGGGACTTCGGGCATGGTGCCGAAGCGTCCCATGGGCTGGTCGTCGGGAATCACGTCGTCCTCCCCTATCGGCCTCGTGAGGTCGGCGGTCGTCTCGTCGACGACGGTCTTCACCTGCGCGAAGGAAACGTCGCCGCTCTTCAGGTCGAAGTGCGCGCGGACGACTTCGCCCTTCTTCTCGTATTCTTTCTTGTACGCGGCGGCGAGCGCCACCTCGACGGCTTCGACCACCTTCTCGGTGGCGATCTTCTTCTCTTCGGCGAGCTGCTGTATGGCGCGCGCTATGGTCTTCAGGTCGAGCATGATGCGGAGTGATTAGTTTGTATGGCGGTCGGATAGGCGCTTGAAAATGATAATGGCCGCCCACTCGGACAGCCAGTCAGTCGCATACCCTCAATATCGATATTATATGTTTTCGTAATGCCGTATGTCAAGGGTGCCGTTCCTATGGATATCGACGGCTATCATGTCGATGCGCCATCCCCTCTCACCTACGAGTTTCGGGCGGGCGTTCGCATATGCCTCTGCTGCGCGCTTGGTCTTCCTGACTTTCGCGGCGGTCATATTATCCTCGGGCGTTATGAAACTGTTTGACGATAAAGTCAAATCAGTGCATATGGTTTTAACCTCGACGAAGACGAGAGTTCGGTCGGGGGCGGTAGCGATGATGTCGAGCTCGCCCCAGGTCTGGGAGTGGTTGCGCTCGACCACCCGGTATTTTTTGGCGATCAGGTAATCTGCGGCGGCATCCTCCCCTGCTTGGCCGACGGATCGGTTCGTTTTCATGATTTCAGTATAGCCGTATATGGCGATGTTTGCCGGCGAACACACGCCGGAATTTTAAAAGAGAATGTTTCACGTTTTACAAATCGATCTGTTTTTTTGTAAATCAGCAAACACTTGAAAATAAGATTTTTTAAAAACATAGGATTGATGAGGATATCGGATTGTAATGAAAATAGAGTGTTTCACACATGGTAAAAATGTTTCACAGTCGGATATGCGCTTGGTTATTATGTTTTGATGTGTAAAACATTTTTATAAAAATGTTTTACAGTTTTGTTTCACAGTCGGATAATGGCTCTGTTATTGATATATCCGAGTGTGAAACATATGTTTCACACGAGAGAATGTTTCACAGTGTTTTACAAAAATGTTTCACAGTGTAAAACAGGGAAGGGTGGGGGGATTGAAGATGAAAAAACGCCGTCGCCTCGTCCGCCATGCGGCGGAGAGGGGACGGCGTGTACGGCAAGAAGAGCGTCTCCGTATCTCGTTCATGTGATGAGAGGGTGACCCGTTTCCCATGTCCTCGATCGGCGGATCTCTCGCGCAATCGCGCCTATGCCTCTCGCATCGGTGAGTTGGTGCATGCGCGCGAGCAAGGCGATGCATCGGCGGCTCCTGATGCCCGGATAGTCGCGCGGGCAGACGGGCAGGGGATGGGCGTTCGGCATGCCCCATGCCCTATACGTGCGCTTGATGCGCGCGCAGTCGAAGTCGCAGGCTATGAAGTCGAAGCGGACGGTCACGGGTCGCTTGAGCGAATTCAAGAGGCGATTCGCAAGCGCGCATTCTTCGAACCTGTCCCGGGCCCGCATGAGGGCTTTGGTTTCGGGGTAGCTGGCTTGCGTGATGATATGCCGTTGCGGAATCCCGCGCGTAATGAGCCGGGAGGCCATCACGGAGGCGATGCTCGTTTCGGGGTTCTCCTGCGGGAGGTCGAGCCCCGAGAGCAGGACGAAGATCGTTTGGGGGTACTGGACGAAGTGTCGCGTGGCTTCGGCGAGGACGTTTTCGGCGAGGGAAGAGAGTGCGCCGTGCCGATCGATCTGATTGCCGTGAATGAAGACGATCTTTCCGATGTCGCTCATGGGCGTTGCTCCTTTTGTGAGGATGTTCTGGATTGTCGGGGTGCTACGGGAGAGAGTATATGACGGTTGGGTATGAAAATAAATAGGCGCCGTCCGGTCGTGGCCGGAGGGCGCCTGAGGGGTGGGGGAGCGGGATCATCCCGCGATCCGTCGGTATATGCGCCAGGGTATGGTCTGCAGGATGCTCTCGCGGATCACCCATCGTAAGCGATGCTGGGTGCAATACCGCTCTCCTTTGGGGTAGAACCAGTACGAAGGGGAGTGCTCCTCGAGGAAGATGTCTTGGCCGTATGCGGAAAGCGTCGCGTCCAAGCCGACTTCCCGCATCGCCATTCTCATATCTCGCATGCACCGCCGGATATGGGGAGGTGCGGCGACGATATGGAGCTCGGTCAATCCGATCCTTTTCGCGCTTAGTGCTGCGAACCGCGCGATGCGGAGCGTGGGCGGCGGGGGATTGGCACCGGGAATCTGCGGGAAGATCCAGACGCCGTTCGGGACGTGCGGATTCATGATGCCGCAATCGAGCTGGGTAAATACCGACGCGTTCATAATGTGCGCCGCGGCGCACGCCACGTCATGGATCGCCTCGTTCGCGGGGATCGAGTGCGGCATGCCGAACGCGAAAGCGACGATGCCTTTTTCTCCGCATAGAGAGTCTGTCACGGAAAGGTCCTTTCTATTCTATGAGCTCCGCAAGGAGCGGAGGGGAGAGTGTGGTGTCAGGGTGCGGAGCCTATGATGTGTTAAAAAAGAAATAAAGTCAATTGATCCGATGCGCGAAACGAAGGCCCCGCAGGAGCGGGGCTGAGGGATACCAAGGGGCGTTGGAAGGGCGTTCAGAGCCGATCCTGATCTTCAAGGAGGAGCGAGGGGTCGCTGAAGTGAGCGCGATCGTTCCATGAGCGGATGAGCCAGGGGTTCGCGCGCGACTCGTCGTATTCCAGGGTCGCGATGCCGCCGTTGTCGGTGCGGAACGCGCGCATGAATTCGCCCATCTCGCGGCCGGATATCGCTTGGCCGAAGGTCGCATGGGCCGCCATGCAGCGCATGAAGACGCCGTGTGTCGCGACGAGGATCCGCTCGCAAGGCAGCGCGGCCAGATGCGCCAAGGCGCGGCCCGCGCGGCTCTTCAGATCGTCGAAATTCTCCTCGTCGGAAAAGCGGAATCCCTCGCGGAAATTCTCATGGATCGTTTTCGATATCGCGAGCATCTCGGGGCTGACTTTCCCGAGGCCGATATGGGCGCTGGGCTTCCTGCGTTCGACGAAGAGGTCGGAGGTAGCAGGGGAGAGGCCGAGCTTCTCGCCGATGATCTCGGCGGTCTCGCGGGCGCGCCGGAGCGTGCTCGAGACGAGCGCGTGGTACGGTTCGTCTTTCGCGAGGCGCGCGGCGACCCGTAGGGATTGGTTGCGGCCCGAGGCGGTGAGAGGGGAGTCGGGGTTCTGGTACACGGCGTTCGCGTTTCCCTGGCTCTCGCCATGGCGTATGAGGAGAATCGTTTTCATATATAAGGAAGATGGATCTTTGAGATCAGTATATAGGGGATTATGATAAAAATCTCCGGATCGGCAACGGCCGTTCCGGAGATTCGAGGATATCGCCTGCGCGAAGCGTTCATGCTGTCGCGAGGGCGATGGGAACGAGTTTCAGGTACCAGGCCATGGCCTGGCGCATGCCGCATTCGCAGGGAGTGCCGCAGAGATCGGTCCGTTGGGTGCCTGCCGGACATCCCGAAAGATGGAGTCCGACGACGCCGATCAGGCTCTCGACGGCATTGAATTACTCGATGCGCCGGCCGTCATCAGGCTCATACGGATGAGGGGCTCCATGCGTCTCGGTCAGGAATGTCACTTGGAAGGGCTTCCTGCATGACCGGCACTGGATGACCTGGCCCTCAGCATAGGAATGCTTCTGGTTCTCTTCTTGGCATATCGGGCACGTGCACTTCGCCATGGGACGTATATTCCCTGTTCGAGTTTCAAAAAAAACGATAGGACGCTGAACAATATATAATCGAAAATGAGGGGATTATCAATAGGGAATCGCCCCTTCTCCGCTCTTACGACTCGGAATCTTCGGCTTCTTATAAGAAGCCTGCGACCCGCGGTTCGATTTCTTATTGTGGGGGGATCGCCTCTCCCTCTCCGCCAGCTGGCGGATCGGTCGAGGCCTCAAAACTTCGTGATTTAGGCCTGCGGTTCGATATCTAATAGAAGGGAATCGCCTGCCGCTTCGCGGCAGACCATCGATTTTCATAATCGGCCGGAGGCCTCATTGAAAATCGTGGCCTGCGGTTCGATTCCCGCCTCTAATACCCACATTACAAAATACCCTCACGCTGGAGGATATTTTGTAATGTGGGCAATGGGGGAATCGAACCCACGGCATCCTCTGTGTAAAAGAGGCGCTCTACCACTGAGCTAATTGCCCTATAGTAGGGGAGTATAGGGGGTTTAGGACTATCGGGCAACGGGCGAAGGGCGTTGACAGAGTGCTCTAAATAGTAGAAAATACAGGCAAGTTCCCTTTTTGTGGGGTACTGCCGCTTCTTTCGGGAGCGGGTTCCAGTTTCTTGACATAGTGGAGACGGCCTAATGAAGCCTCAACATGACGATGGAAAAGTCGTCGGCGCGCTTGCGGGTGCGTCGGGGGAGTCGAACGGAATTCTCAGTGGTTCGGAAAGGGGGGGCGACGGCCAAACGCACCTCTCGCAAGATGCGAGCAAGATAGTCTGCGTAAAGACCCCGAAGCCAAAGAGGAGAGATCTTCCTCGGCCCAGCACGTTTTTCGTGCTGGTTCATGGTGATGGGGATCACCATGATGCGGTCGATGTGTCTCTCGGTCAGTGTGAGAGGGTTCTCAGTCTGCTCGGTGGAGATGATGGGATTCCCCCATATCTCACGACGGATGACGCGGGAACTATCCTCGTGAGGGAATTCCTCGGAGAAGACGATTCTGAGCGTTCTGATCTGTTCTATGACGGACTGGAGTATCGCGATCCCGACACGCTGTTCGATGAAATCGATCAGAGGGATTGGGGCGATGATCCGGTGGGTCGTTGGGATGGGGATCGGGAAAAGGAAGAGTCGGATGAAAGCGCAGAACGATGCCATGAAGACGAAGATTGCTTAGTCTGACTGGTATGCGGCGTTCTGTGCGACAAGGCTACAGCGGAGAGTCCCGGACAGAATTCCTGTCCGGGCTCATTTTTTATGAAGATCGAATGAATAGATCGAAAACCACGAAGATCACTTTATCGCGGCCGCGATAAAGTGACTGGGGCATATCTGGAGAGCCTGCTGATATCAGTGAAGTATCGAACGTATCGCGCCGAGCGCCGGGGGGAGCGCGGTGAATCCATCCTCCGTATTCATATGCCCGGCATGGTGGAGCGTGACGAGTTGCGCGCCGAGCTTTTCCTCTATAAGCGCGCCGCTCCCGGGCGGCACGTGCGGATCATCATCGCTCTCGATCGCGACGACAGCGCTGCATGCGTTTTTTATACGGTCGTAGTCGAAAGGGGAGCGGAAGAAGGTTTCGAGTTCCGAGTCATCGGCCTCTAAAAACCCGGCGACGAGCACGGCGCCGGCGATGCGTGTTCCCATAGGAAGCGATTCGAGATAGCGGAGTATGGCGACGGTGCCGATGCTATGTCCTACGAGGATGGTGTCTTCATCTGGCGTCCCGACAGTGTCCGCAATAGCACTGACCCACGCATCGCGATCGGGCTTCTCGGTATCGGGCATCGCGGGGACGGATGCGGCGTAGCCCTGTGCCTCAAGCTCGCGCGAAAGCCACGGGAACCAGTGGTCGTGAGGGGTCGCTCCCCAGCCGTGGATTATGACTACGCGCCTGTTCATTGGTGGGCATACATGGAATCGAACCATGGTCAGTCGTGTATAAGACGACCGCTCTACCATTGAGCTATATGCCCGATAACGCTGAGTATATATAAAAAAAGACCTTTTTCAAAGGTCCTTTTTTATCACGATTACTTAATTTCTTAGGCCGCGATCGGCTTCAACTTGAACGACTGTACGATGGCATTGAAGTCGTCCTGCTCTAAAACTTCCTTCTCGAGCAGGGCATCCGCGATGGCGGTAAGTACTTTCTTGCGCGAGCTCACGATCTTCTTCGCGAGCGCATAGGCGCGGGAAATGAAGCCCTTGATCTCCGCGTCGATCTCCGTCGCCGCTGTTTCCGAGTAGTTCTTTTCGCCGCCCATGGCGTGCCCGAGGAACATCGTCTCCTCGGTGGTGCCGAAGGCGATGGGGCCGATCTTCTCGCTCATGCCGTATTGCGTCACGAGCCGGCGCGCGAGCTCGGAAACCTTCTGCAGATCGTTCGAGGCGCCGGTCGACATCTCGCCGAACATTTCCTGCTCCGCGACGTAGCCGCCGAGCATCATGGCGAGGTCCGCGGCGAACTGCGAGCGGGTGCGGAGCCGCACGTCCTCGAGGGGGAGTTTCAACGTATAGCCGCCGGCGAAGCCGCGGCTCACGATAGAGACCTTGTGGATAGGGTCGGAATTCACGAGGCTCGCGGCGACGAGTGCGTGGCCCGCTTCATGGTACGCGGTGATCTCGCGTTCCTTGGGCGATATCGCGCGGCCTCTGCGCTCGGGGCCCATCATGACCTTCTCGACGGAGTCGAAGATATCCTGCTGGGTGATCGATGAGCGGTTCGCCCGCGCGGCGAGTATCGCCGCCTCGTTCATGAGGTTCGCGAGGTCGGCGCCCGAGAAGCCGGGGGTGCGCGTCGCGACCTTCCTGAGGTCGATCGTCTGCTCGAGCGGCTTGCCCTTCGCATGGATCGCGAGGATCGCCTCGCGGTCGGCGATATCCGGGCTATCCAAAGCCACGCGTCGGTCGAACCGGCCGGGGCGGAGGAGCGCCTCGTCCAAGACGTCGGGGCGGTTGGTCGCCGCGAGCACCACGACTTGGGTGTCGCGCTCGAAGCCGTCCATCTCGACCAATATCTGGTTTAAGGTCTGCTCGCGCTCGTCGTGCCCGCCGCCCATGCCGCTGCCGCGGTGGCGGCCGATGGCGTCGATCTCGTCGATGAAGAGGATCGAGGGCGCGGACTTCTTCGCGGTAGCGAAGACATCGCGGGTGCGCGAGGCACCCACGCCCACGAACATCTCGACGAATTCGGAGGCGGAGATATGGAAGAAGGGGACGCCGCTCTCGCCGGCCACGGCACGTGCGAGAAGCGTCTTGCCAGTGCCGGGCGCGCCCATCAAGAGCACGCCGCGGGGGATCCGGGCGCCCATATCGAGAAACTTCTTAGGGTTCTTGAGGAAGTCGACGACTTCTTCCAACTCGCGCTTGGTTTCCTTGAGCCCCGCCACGTCCTTGAACATCACACTGTCCTTCGAGGGCGAGAAGAGACGGATGTTCGACTTGCCGAAGGAGAATGCCTGGTTCGCGCCTCCTTTCGCCTGGCGGAAGATGAACCAGAAAATCGCGACCATCGCGATGATCGGGAGAAGGGTGGGAATGAGGACGCTCGCCCAGAACCTGCCGCCCGACTGGCCTTCGACCGCGATCTTCACCTTCGCGAGCGCGAGGGGATCGACGCCGTAGTTCTTCAGGGTCTCCGTGAGTCCGGCCTCGTTCTCCTTTTCGGCGGTTGCCGCTGTGCCGTCTTTCATCGTTATGGCGAGGGTGTTCTCGCGCACGGTTATGGCCGTTATCCCGCCATCGTTTATCTTCGCGGCAACCTCGTTCAAGGGGAGTGTGGGCGAGGCGGTACCGAGCTCGGCGACGAGGGAGAATGCGAATGAGAGCGCGATGAGGATAGTTATGGCCCAGAAAACGTTCTTGTAGAGGAATTTCATGTGATATGAGGGTGTCTTGAGGGTTTATCATACCACGCGTTTGCCTGTATATTCAAACCATGGCAATGGCGCGGATCCTGAAGGAATATCTCGATTATGTCGAGATCGAGCGCGGCCGTTCGGTGGCTACCCGCGAGGCGTACGCCCAGTACCTCAACCGGTTTTTCGACGTGGCGAAGATCGGGAGCGTCGCGGACGTCACCGAGGCGTCCATCCGCGACTTCCGGCTCTATCTCGCGCGCCAGGATCTCAAGAAGTCATCGCAGGCCCAGTACGTGATCGCGATCAGGAGCTTTTTGAAGTATCTCGCGCGACAGGGCCATGAGAGCGTGCCGCCCGATCGGGTGGATGTGCCCAAGATGCAAGAGAGGCAGGTGGAGATCCTGGACCATGCGGAACTCATGCGCCTCTTGGCCGCTCCCGATGCGCAGACCTTGAAGGGCGCGCGCGACAAGGCGATCCTCGAGCTCTTCTTCTCGACGGGCATGCGACTCTCGGAGCTTTGCGGGCTCGACCGGTTCATCGATATGGCGAAAGAGGAGTTTACCGTACGGGGGAAGGGGGACAAGGTGCGGCTCGTGTTCGTGTCGAAAGCGGCGCGCGAGTGCCTCGCGGACTATATGGCGAAGCGCGCGGATGCGGACGAGGCGCTCTTCGTGAGCGTCGTGCGCGGGAAGGCGATCGGGCGCATAACGCCGCGAGCCGTGGAGCGGCTGATCACGGCCTACGGGAAGAAAGCGGGAATCATGGGCAAGAAGCTCACGCCGCATACCCTGCGGCACTGCTTCGCGACCGACTTGTTGGAAAACGGCGCGGATCTCCGCTCGGTGCAGGAGATGCTCGGGCACTCGAACATCTCGACGACGCAGATCTATACCCACGTCACGAATAGGGGATTGAAGGACGCGTTCAAGACGTTCCACGACCGGCGGCGGAGAGAGTAATGGACATGATCTGATTTTCGGTGTATGATAACCGCAGATTTGATTTCCGGGGTCTTCGGACCCCTATCGCAAAAACAGGGGGTTTTCGGATGGCGAACGTTCTATCGGATGATGAGATTCTGCGAAGGGTGCGCACAGTCCTGATCGACGCGCTCGGCGTCGATGACGCGGACATCCTTCCCGAGTCGAGAATCGTGACGGACTTGGAAGCCCAGTGGCCCGATCTGCTCGACATCGGATTCAGGCTCAACAGGGCCTTCAGCCTCGTCATTCCCACCGACCATCTTTTTCCGAAGGTGAAGGCTGAGATGGTCGATGCGGAGGGCAGGCTGACCAATGCGGGGATCGATATGTTGTATGCGAATGCTCCGCAAGGCAGGGGCCTGCTTCATCTCAGGCTTGAGCCGGGCACTCGCATGGCCGACTTGCAGACGGTGGCAATGATCTGCCGTTATGTGAAGGGCTGCTTGATGAAGGGTGGCGAGGCGGCTGGTACTGACGATTCGGAGGCTGAATTGCTCGAATCGCTCGCTGACGAAGGCACGTCTGCCTGGTCGTCCCCGAAGTAGCGTATTCTCTTCTTCGAGATACGCGTGCATGAAAAGCCGTGCGGTCGAGTGACCGCATGGCTTTATTTTATTTGACGAGCTCTATCTTCCCATCCTTCACCGTTTTCACATACGATTCGCGGCTCGCGTTCCCATCCTTGTCGAACTCGGCGTGCCCCGCCTCGCCCGAGTAGCCGTTTACCGACGAGAGCGTGTCCTTGAGCGTCGTGGGGGAGACAGGGTGCTCGCGGTCATAGCTGCGGGAGATGGCAATCGCGAGGAGTTTCATGCCGTCGAACGCCTCGGCGCTCCAGCGGAGTGGCTCGTGGCCATAGGCCTTCTTCACGAGTCCGGAGAAGAGAGGGGTAGGGGTGCCGTTATAGCCATTCATTATGATGCCTTCGGCGGCGTTGCCTGCGGCCGCGAGCGTGCCCGGGTCGTCGAAACAGGTATAGCCGAAAAGCTGGTTCCCGTAGCCGAGCTCCCTGATCTGCCGCACGGCGATCGCGCAGTCGCGCTGGAGGCCCATCACGGCGATGGTCGCAGGCCCCGCGGCGATCAGCTTCTGGATCTGCGTGCGGAAGTCGGTCGCGTCCTGCGTGAATCCTTCCGATCCCGTGACCGTGCCGCCTTTCTCCGCGAATGCCTTCGCGAAGGCCTCGTTGTATTCCACGACCGCGTCATTGTATGTCGCGAAAAGCGTTCCTGCGGACGCGAAGCCGCGCTTCCGCGCCTCGTCCGCGAGTGCCATGCCGATCTTCGACGAGACGTCGTCGTTCTTGAAGACGTAGGCTCCGGCAGAATTCAGCTTCGTCGCGAGGGAGGCCATCGTGAAGAGCACGGTATGCGTCTCCTCCGCGATCGGTGCGACGGCAAGCGATACGGGCGAGGTGCCGGTGATCAGGGCGACCGCATGGTCCGTCGAGATGAGTTTTCGGGCGGCGGCCGGGGCATTCTTCACGTCGCTCCGAGTGTCTTCGTAAACGAGCTTGATGCGTATGCCGAAGGTCTCGGTATCGTTCACGCCTTTCGCCGCCAGGTCGAGGCCCTCTTTTATTCCCTGGCCGTATACCGCCTGGGGGCCCGAGAGGGGGATGATCACGCCGACCGTCTCCGTATGCCTGGTTGCCGGTTTTTCCGGTACGGCTTTCTCAGTCGGCTTCGGAACGGTTGCGGTTGCGGTTGCGGATGTCGCGCTCTGTTCCGTGGTGCTCGCGGAGGGCGCGAATTGCATGAGGGTGGGCGTGCTCGTGATGGACATGAGGCGCCTGCCGTTCCTGTAGTGGTCGTAGCCGAGGCCGAGGGCGGCAATGACGATGAGTATGAGGATAAGCTTGTTCTTGGGATGCATAGGGATTGTATAACGCGGGCACGGCATTCCTGCAAGCGATGGATGGCGCGAAGAAAGGCCGGTCGGGTTCTAGCCTGCCAATCGCGTCACGAACCAGAAGAGGGCGAGGAGCGAGATGAGGATGGCGATCATGCGCATCGCCGCATCGTACCGGGGCGTGCCGCGAAAGCGGAAGATGAGAGGCAGGGCGAGGGCGATGATGAGAAGTTGGCCGATTTCGATGCCGGCATTGAATGATAGCAGGGACGTGGCGAATGCGTCTTTCGGGATCTCGACTTCCTTGAGCAGGCCGGCGAATCCGAGTCCGTGGAACAGGCCGAAAAAGAAAACCATGCCGATCTTCACGCGCGGGTTGCCGATGCGCCGGCTGGCTTTGAAAAATACGCTGCTTATCGCCACGACGGCGATGGAGAGGGCGATGAGCGGCTCGGTGATGCGCGGGGGGATCGTCAGGATGCCGGCGCCGGAGAGGATGAGGGTGATCGTATGGGCGACGGTGAAGGTCGCGGTGAGCGCGAGAATGTCCCGTAGGGAGACGAAGGCGAGGAGGAGGGAAAGCACGAAGAGGATGTGGTCGGGTCCGCTGAGGATATGCCCGACGCCGAGCGCGAGGAAATTCCAGATGGTGCGGAGGACGGTGTCGCCGCGTTTTTTCCCGCGAAAGGCCTCGACGACGTTCCGTTCCCGTTCGCTGCCGGATACGAGCTGGGGAACGTCGGTTGTGATGAATGCCCGAAGATCCGCTTCGCTCGCGCCCGGATGGCTCTTGATGTATTCCTGGAGGTTTTTCGGTATCAATTCGTGCCCGATCGCGGGCGCGTGGGGAAAAAACAAGCCTGCGATGAGAAGTAATGGAATGAATGATCGTCCCGATCCCATTTTCATATCACAAGCGCTTCAGCTCCTCGCGGGCCGCCGATGCATAGGGTATCGAGAAATGGGGATCGATCGAAAGGGCCTTTTCGAGGAGGCGCCTGGCTTCCGGGATGGCGCCGTTCGCCTTCGCGATCATTCCGGCGTGGAAGACGATCAAGGGGTCGTTTTCCCCGAGCCGGAGCGCACGCGAACTTTCGATCCGGGCGGGCGCGAAATCGCCCGCTTTGTAGTGGGCCCATGCCAGGGCATCGTCGGCATGGATATTCGGGCGGTTGGCCTTCGCGGTGCGGGCCTTCGCGAGCGCGAGTGCGGGGTCGCCATGGTCGGCCAGGAACAGTGCGTATTCCAAATCGGTATCGGTGCCGGCGGCCTTCGACTGCTCATAGGTTATGTTCACGACGGCGAACTGCTGGTCGGCGCTTTTCGTGTCGCCGCGCGCCTCTGCCAGTTCGCCCAGATCGGTCGCATACTGGGCGATCGGAAGCGCGGCAAAGGCACGCTCGAAAAATGTCCGTGCGGCGGCATGGTTCCCGCGAGCGAAGGCGGCCTTGCCCAGTCCCTCCAGGCTCGGTGCATGATCAGGATAGATGAGGAGGCCCCGCTCGAATGAACGCTCGGCTTCCTCTAGGCTCGTGCGCGCCTGCAATTTCCCCAGTTCGGCATATGCCCAGGCGGTGTTTTCCGCAAAGCCCGAGCCGGCTCCGATCGCCTTCTCTAAGGCGTCAATGGCGCCGGCCGCATCGCCATGGAGCTCCCGTGCATACGCGATGCGGCTCCATGAATTGAAGTCGGGCCGTTTGTCGACCATCGCTTGGAATGTGGCGATGGCTTCGGGATACATGCCGAGCTCGAGCTCGGCATCGCCTACCAGTCCGTCATATGCCGGTCGTGCCGGAGCAAGGGCCTGCGCCTTGAGGGCGGAGGCCAATGATTTTCGGAAGTCGTGCCGTCCGGCATCGATCGATGCCTGGAGCGCGGGAACGTCCCCATTCCGGGGATCAATCTTCGCGACGGTCCCGAGCAGCCGTTCGATTTCCGAATAATACGAGGTGTCCGCGGTTTCGCGCGCCTTTTGCGCGTACAGGTGCGCGAGCGCGATATAGGGCGTCGCATCGTCCGGATGCTGTTGGAGTCGGAAACGGAGAGTCTCTATGTCCCTGTCGAGCGATGGGGTAGGCGGAACGGCGCGGGCGTTTTGAAAATGCGAACGGGAAATCAGCAAGAAAGATAATCCGATGGCGATCGGCGCGAGCGCATATGCGATATAGGTTCGGCGTGATGGCATATTGGCGTGATAGGGGACGATTGTCCGTAAAGACGGGGCGCCCGTGTGGGCGCCCCGTCAGTATCCTCATCGTGCGACTCTTCCGCAAGGGGAGGGGCTTAGTAACCCTTCGCTTGCAGGGCCGCTCTCGTCATCTCGCCTACCATGCCGGTGGCGGGAAGATTCCACTTTGCCTGGAGCTTCTTCACCGCTTCTGCGGTCATGGGGCCGAAGCGGCCATTCGGAGCATCGATGCCCAAGAAGCCTTCGGCAATCAGGATGCCCTGGAGGCAGCTCACATCCGCGCCCGTCGAGCCGGACTTCGCGCTCAGGGCTCGCATGAAGCCGCAAGCTTTCATCATGGGCATTCCGTTGCCCATCGGCATCATCATGCCCATCTTCTGCTGGTGGGGCATGCTGTCATAGCCGGACGATGGCAGTGCGAGGTAGGGGAATGCCATGCGGAACGGCTTGTCATTGGCATCGACGCCGTCGCCCAACTGGGCACCCGTCGCATCAGCCTTGAAGTCGGGGTGGAAGAGCGGATATGCCGCTCCGGCCACCGCGCGGATCGAGATATCCGTCACGTCGTCGGCCAAGCGCCTGCCGTTCGGATAGCCCTGGGTGTCGCCGCCCAATACGCCCATAGGACTCATCTTGTCGGGGGCGGTGGGGGCGATCGCCACGTTCAGGCGGAGCTCTTCGGAAGGAACGACGTTCGCCGGCTGGGTAAGGCCCTTGATGCCGGTCAGGAAGATGGCGATCAGGTCGTCGCGTTGGCTAGCACTCCCGAAGGCGCCTTGGGGCGGGACGGCGATTCCGTACAGTGCCTTCAAAAGGCCGCCGAGTTCGGGGTTCGTGACGCCATTCGCGAATTGCGCGTCATCTTTCGGCTTGGACGAATTCCAGAGGTCCTTGGCCGCGAGGGGTACCACTACTTCGTTCACGAGCGGGGCGCCCAAGCGGGAGACCTGCACCCAGTCGCCGGAGTTCGTGCTGGCTCCGCCGGTTGCGGAAAGCACGCGCGTGGACTGGCGCGAGGTCGTTGACCATACGCCGATGACCGCGCCGGCATCGGTAGCGGCCATGGGCCGCGCGCCGGTCGAGGTGAGGTCGGCAATCGGAACCTGCACGGCGAGGGAATTCACGTTGAATCCCGCCAGGCCGTCGACGCCGCCGCCGGCATTGCCGGGGAGCTTGCGGATCGTGAGCAGGTCGAAGAGGCCGCCGAGCTCGACGAAGAACGGGTCATCGCTCTGTCCGGCGAAGACGGTCGTGGTACCGAGCTGCTTTACGGCCTGGGCCTGCAACGCCGCGTAATTAGGCGTCGACTTGGGGCCGATATTGACCGGTGCGACGGGAATGTCCGCGCCCAAGACGGTGCTCACGCCTTTCGCGACGCGCGTCAGCGTATAGGTCTGGCGGACGTTGAGGGTCGAATCGGCGATGTTTGCGACTGGTCCGACATTGTACAGGAACGTGCCTGCATTGCCGACGGATGTCTTGAAGCGGAATTGGTAGGAGATATCCTCCATCGCGTCGCCGTTGTTGTCTACTTTGATCTCGTAGAGGGCGTTGTCGTCGAACGGGTAGAAGTTCGGGCCGCCAGCCGGTTCCTGGAAGGGGGATACGTTGGCGATAAGGGTGACGGTATCGGGCCTGTCGGGGCTTACGAACGCATAGAGGTCGGTCGTGTCCGCGGTCGGATCCTTGGCGATCATCGGGGCTTCGCGGTGGCTGGAGCCGAACGCGCTCGGCGCGAGGGAGAGGGCCATCGCCGCGGCCGCGAGAAACGCGGCGCCTGTTTTCAGGCGGGACGAAGAAACTGATTGATTCATAGATTCGTGATTATTTTTTTCGGTTAATTGTATTCTCGATATCTCGTATCACTCGGAATATCCGATCGGCCTTTCCATTGATAGTTCGAAACTCGATACTAGTAAGGATAGAGCCGTTGTCGCTCATGTCAACACGTATTTTTTGTGCCCCCGAGAGGACTTGAACCTCTACTCCTTGCGGAACATGGTCCTAAACCATGCGCGTCTGCCATTTCGCCACGGGGGCTATATATTGACTTTTAATACGATTAATGCTATACTACATAGTAGCATAGGATTCAAAATCATCTCAACCCGAATGCCCGATGGGCGAAGGAGAGTGTCATGTGGAGCTGGACGTTCTGGCAGAAGAAGTTTCAGAAAGGACTCATGTATGCGGGAGGGGTATTCCTCTTTCTCATCGTGACCGGCTTCTTTCAGATGTTCACGACGGGGGAAAGAAGAACCGTCATCGTGCATGAGTATGCACGGGTACCGGAGCCGGAAGTAAGACCGATCCGCAGGTCCGAGCGCGAGCCGCTCGAATGGCTCTCGCGGGGCGGGGAAGGGGAGGGAGTGTCGGCCATAAACCGGCTATTGCCGAACTTGAAAGAGGTGGAAGTGCCGCCGATGCACTTCGGAACGAGCGAAGACTTCGCGCCTGTCTCTGCCCCCCCAATGCACCTCGGAGAGGATCAGGGTCTTGCCCCGGTCCATGTGCCTCCGATGCGCTTCGGAGCTCCGGAGAATCGCGGCCCGCGGTTCGTTTGGCGCAATGGGCGTTGCGTGAAGCTATGGTGAGGCGGAGCTGTAAAAAAGCGCCCATCAAAAAAACCGAGTTCGGATTATTCCGAACCCGGTTTTCTATTTTTTGCGTGGAGATATTACCGTCCTACGCCGCACGCCTCGCCTCCTGCGCCGGTGATCGAGCAGATGAACGGGATGACGGCGAACGCGAGAAGCGCGACTACGATGCCGATTACGGCATTCAATATCATAGGGGAGGCCTCCTTTTCCTTGCCCTGAGTGAAGAGGAATGCGGCTCGGAGAAGATAGACGAGAGCGGTAAGGAAGATGATTACCTGAAAATAGCCGATAAGGGTATATACGACATTGATGATGCCGGTGAAACCGGCGCCTGAGCCCTGGACGCGCGAGATGCCGCGACCTTGGGCGAACGAGGCGAGAGGCGCGGCGAGAGATGCGAGAAGCGATATATGAGTGATTCGGGCGAGTTTCATAATAGTTTCAGCCTAGCACATAGTGCTTGTATCGTGCCTGTGGATAAATACGGAGCTCGGATCATGGTCGTCTATGCGAAGAGTTCTTGGATGATCTGCGTCACGCCGCCGGCGAGCAAGAGGAGGCCGAAGCCGAGCGCGGCATAGTAGATGGTCTCTTGACCCTTCTTGATCTCAGAGGGGTTGCCGCCCGACTTTGCGATCAGGAACGCCCCGTAGAGGCACATGGCAGTCACGACGGGAACGGCGATCGTGATCAGGGCAATCGAGAGCTTGTCGACGAGTTGGCCGACGGTCGAGACGCCGAGCGGGTTGGGGAGTTCGCCATTCACTTTGAAATTGCCGTTTGCCGGGGCACTCCCTCCCGTATTGAGACTGCCCTTGAAAAGCTGTTGGACGTAAGATTGCTTGGTCCCCATGATATCGAACCCGGTCTCGCCCATCCTTCCTTGCGCGGTCAGGCTGAAGCTGTTTCCGCTCGGTGCCACGGTGCCATTCAATCTCGAGATGGATTCAGAGTCGAGAAATGGAT
>CALQZH010000001.1:64106-90410 GCA_943349395.1 Parcubacteria group bacterium
TCTGCCGCGAACGATGCGAAGGGGAATGTCGCGCCGACCAGGATATAGGCGTATGCGGAGCGGATTATTTTTCTTGCGGGCATGTCGTTATCGTGTACCAGACCCCGTTGCAGGGAAGCTTGATATTCAGAGTATAGAACGCCGTGTTCAGTATCGTCCACGCGCCCCATACGATCACGAGTCCCCAGAAGGCGTTGTAGATTATATCCTTGCCCTGCTTCAGGAAGTTGGGGTTCGCGCCGTAGAGCGTGACGAGGATCGCGCCGTAGAGCATCGAGAAGACGACGATTGCGGGAGCAAGGGCGAGCACGGTGAAGCGGAGGGCGACGTAGCCGAGGGATATGAGGTCGGCGACCGTACAGAGCTTTTCGGAAAGCATCGGCTCGAGCGTCGTGCGCGACTTGGGGAAGGAGCCTGTGCATCCCCACTTTTCGGCGAATGTACCCGCTTGGGCGAGGAGCCAGTTCTTCATAGTCCGTTCAGGCGGTTTTCCGCCTCTTGTATCGCCTGGCTTGCGCTCGCCGTTCCGCCCGTGACGGCCTCGATCATCGTGGAGAGCGTGGCTTGCGCGACACTCTCGTCTGCCCGCGGCCACGAGCGCGCGGCGAGTATCTGGCTGGCGAAGGGGCCTATATACGGATCGTTCGCATAGGCTCCCGCGGTTGCGCGGAGCGCGGATGGCTCGTCGATGCTATTCGCATAGGGGATGGCATTGTCGGGAATGGTCGTGAGATCGCGGATGAATGCCCAGGCGACGGCCTGGTTCCGGCTCTGCGACCATACGGCAAGCCCGGCATACGAGGGGATGGTAAGGGGGATGCCCGTGAGCTGGAGCATGGGCACTACGCCCACGCGGAGCGCGGGGTTCGCGCGGCGGATCGCCGCGACGTCCGCATGGTAGCCGAACATCATAGGGAGCGTGCCGCGGGCGAAGCGCTCTATATCGGAGGGAAGGCGGTTGTCCCAGACGTAGTAGGCGCTCGTAGGGTCGGCGAATTTCGCGTAGAAGGCGAGGCCGTCCTCGCCTCCTCGGAACGACGTGCGGCCGCTCGCATCGACCATGGGGGCGCCTGCCTGCATCATGAGCGCGACGAGGATGTCCGATGCGTTCTGCATGGTGCGGTTCGAGCCGCCGATCGCGGCAGAGCCCTTGCCGAGCTTCCGTACGAGCTCCTGGAACGAAAGCCAGTTCGAAGGGGGGAGCGCGATGCCCTTCGCGTCGAATATATCCTTGTTATAGACGAGGCCGAGCGTATCCATATAGAGCGGGAGGGCGTAGACGGCGCCGCCCGCGGTGAAGTCCTGGATGACCGCGGCGGGGAAGAGGGTGTCGGCCTGCGCGGCAGAGACGATGTCGGCCGGGGCGGGCGCGAGCTTGTTCCCGTGCTTCGGGAGCCAGGCGTTTCGGATCATGAAGATGTCGGGACCGTTCCCGGTCGCAAGGCCGTTCAGGAGTAGGTTCTCGTAATCGTTGGGAGAGAGCTGGGTGTAGGTGACGGTGATGGCCGGATTCGCGCTATGGTAGCCGGACGTTATCTCGGTCCAGGCGTTCGGGCTGTCGAACCCCCATATCGCGATCTCGGTTTTCACGACGGTCTTCTTGAAGCCGGGAATCACGCCCGTGCCGACGAGGACGCCGAACACGAGAAGGAGGACGAACCCGCCTATGGCAAGGGATTGCCGGTTCAGAGGCATATCGTGCCGATGATCTTGTCGCTCGAGGGTATGTTCATGATTTTCACGCCCTGCGTCGCGCGGCTCGCGGTGCGCACGGACGGGAGCGTAGTGCGGATGATCTGGCCCTTGGCGGAGAGGACGAAGAGCTCTTCCTCGTCGCTCACGCAGTGGGCGGAAACGATCACGCCGGTCTTAGTCGTAATATTAGCAGTTTTCACGCCTTGGCCGCCACGTGCCTGGACCTTGTATTCGGACAGCTTCGTCTGCTTGCCATACCCGCGCTCCATGACGACGAGGAGCTTCGCGCCTTTCGCCGTTTCGGGATTCACGATATTCAGGGAATTGACGGCGTCGCCGGACTTCGCGCGGATCGCGATCACGCCGCTTGCGGTGCGGCCCATGCCGCGGATCTGCGACTCCTTGAAGCGGATCGCCTGGCCCTTCACGGTGGTCACGAGGATATCGTCCTTGCCCGACGCGAGCGCGGCCCACACGAGTCCGTCGTCCTTTTTCATCCCGATGGCGATGATGCCGTTCTTCCGCACGTTGCCGAAGTCCTTGAGCGGCGTCTTCTTGATGATGCCGTTCTTCGTGACCATCACGAGGTAGCCGGCCTGCTTCTCGGGGTAGCTCACGATCGCGCTGATTGTCTCGCCCTCGGGGATGTCGAGGAAATTCTGGATCAGCTTGCCCTTCGAGGTGCGGCTGCCTACGGGTATCTCCCATGCTTTCGTCTGGAAGGCGCGGCCGCGCGTGGTGAAGAAGAGCACGTTGTCGTGCGTGTTGGCGCTCATGATCTGCTGGAGGAAATCTTCCTCGGCGACGTCGGCGCCGATCAGGCCCTTGCCGCCGCGGTTCTGGCTCTTGATCGCCGTAGGCTGGGCGCGCTTGATATACCCGCTCGCGGAGAAGGTGATCAAGGCGTCTTCGGCGGGGATCAGGTCCGCTTCGCTGAAGTCCTTCAGGCCATGCGCGACGAGCTTCGTACGGCGGGCGTCGCCGAACTTGTCCTTGATCGCTGTGAACTCGCCCTTGATCACACCCAAGATCCGCTTCGGGCTCTTCAGCAATGCCTCGAGGTCGGCGATCAATGCGCGCTTTTCGGCGAGCTCGTCCTCGATCTTCTTGGTCTCAAGGGCCGCGAGCGTCTGGAGCCGCATGTCGAGGATCGCGTTCGCCTGGATGTCGGTGAAGGCGAACTTCTTCATGAGGTTCGCGAAGGCATCGGCGCGGTCCTTGGACTTCTTGATCGTCGCGATCACGAGGTCGATTTGCTCCAAAGCCTTCTTGAGTCCCTCCAAGATATGCGCACGCTCGAGCGCCTTCTTCAGCTCGAACTCAGCGCGGCGGGTGACCACCGTCACGCGGTGGGCGATATGGGCCGCGAGGATGTCGCGGATCGACATGATCTCCGGCTGGTTGCCGTTCCGGAGCGCGAGCAGGTTCACGTTGAAGTTCTTCTGCAGGTCGGTGTACTCGTAGAGCTGGTTCAGGATCTTCTGCCCCGACGCGCCGCTCTTTAGCTCGATTAGTATGGAAATATCGGCATCGGATTCGTCGCGCATGTCGCGGATGCCTTCGATCTTCTTGTCGGTCACGAGCGCCGCGATCTTCACGATGAGCTCGGACTTGTCGACCTGGTAGGGGATCGAGGTGATGACGATGCGTGACTCTTCCTCTATTTCGGCGACGCCGCGGCAGGTGATGGGGCCGTGGCCCGTCACGTAGGCGTTCACGATGGCCTTGTGGTCATAGATCACGCCGCCGGTCGGGAAGTCGGGGCCCTGTATGAACTGCATGAGCTCCTCGCTCGTCGCCTCGGGGTTGTCTATCAGGTGCGCGGAGGCGTTCACGATCTCCGTGAGGTTATGCGGGGGTATCGAGGTCGCCATGCCGACCGCGATGCCTTCGGTGCCATTGAGGAGGAGGTTCGGGATCTTCGCGGGCAGGCACACGGGCTCGCGCTGGGAGGCGTCGTAGTTCGGCTGCCAGTCGACTGTCTCCTTGTCGATATCTTCGAGGAGCGCCTCGGCCATGGGCGCCAGCTTGCATTCGGTGTAGCGCGGCGCGGCGGCATTGTCGCCGTCGATCGAGCCGAAATTGCCCTGGCCGATGATCAGGGGGTAGCGCAGGGAGAAGTCCTGCGTCATGCGCACGAGCGCGTTGTATATAGAAAGGTCGCCGTGGGGGTGGAATTTTCCCATCGTCTCGCCGACGACGAATGCGGATTTGCGGGTCTTCGCGCCTGCCGTCACGTTGCTCTCCCACATGGCCCATAATATGCGCCGATGCACGGGCTTGAGGCCGTCGCGCACGTCGGGGAGGGCGCGCGAGACGATCACGGACATCGCGTAGTCGAGGTACGACTCGCGCAGTTCCTGCGTTATCTCGCGGCTCTCGACCTTGTTTGCCGCAACGGGCTTTTCCTCCTCTTTTCTCTTACTCATTTATGTATGGTGAACGTGGTGCTTTCGGCGAACGTGCTATGGAAGTACATATAGGTATTCACGATGCCGGTCTCGATGGACTTCATAATGACCGTGATGCCGTTATTGAATATGTCGAGCGAGCCCGCGTCCGCCGATGCATTGTCCACGGACGGGGATACCATCCAGTTCATATAGAGTATCCACAGGACGAGGATGACCGCAACCGATGCGGACGAAAGCTGGATCAAAGCGCGGCGCTTTTCGGCGTCCGTGTGCGGATTCATCATGCGGCGAGGCATATGCATTTCAATCCCGACGAGGGAATATCCTTCTTTTTCACTGTGACCTTGTCCATGGTCTCGGCCTCGGCGCCCAGCTCCTTCGCGATCGCTTGGGCGATACCCTGGGGGGCGATTACCATGCGCGGCTCGATCTGCCGGATGAAGCTCGCGGCGCCTTCGGCATGCGCGATGAACACGATGTCGATGCGGTTCAGCTTGTCTAATATCTTCACATTCGCCTCCGAAATGAGTGCGAGGCGCAGGTCCTCGGCCTTCATGACGTAGGTGAACGGGGGGATGCCCTGGATCTCCACGCCCTGGATTTCGTACTCGCCGGGGCCGTCTACGGAAAATCCCGCTTCCGGTAAATCGGCTTTACCATGCGCGGTGCGGAGGAGTATGTCGGGCTTCGCGCGGGAGGCGCCGCTATCCGGCCCCTCGGTCACGATCGTGAGCCCGCCTGTCTGGATTTTGAAAGCGTTATTTCCGGCGAGCGTGATGATCATATGGGTGAATAGTAGCGGATTTCGGGGCGCAAATCAATAAAAAAGGGCACGATCCGGAGGGGATCGTGCCGATGCGGGTGTTGTGCGCCGGTGAGAATGTGGGTGAAGTGCCTAGGTCACGACGCGGTTCATGGTCTGGTGCGCGAGCTGGAGTGCTCGAGCGTGCCGATCGCGGGGAATTTCGCCGCGCTGCTCCCAGGCGCCGATCCGCGAGACGCTCGAGCGCAATTCGCCAGCCATCTCGTCCTGGGTCAATCCGAGCGCGTTCCGCAGATCGCGCAGGTCGAATGTGACCCAGGTCTGGACGCCCGCGGCCATGGCCGGGGTGATTGCCTGGGCGATATGGAGGTATCCCAAAGGGATTACCCCTTTGCGCTTCCATCCTTTGATCGATGACGGGCTCACGTCGAGCAATTCGGCCGTCTGCTCCTTATTCAGGTCGAGCCGTTGCATGAACGCCCAATCGAAATCAACCATGGTCTTGGCCATCGCATATCCTTCCTAGCGGCCGATAGCCGCATGAAAATGAGCTGTGTCGATGGAAATATGGCGTTTTTGCGGAAATACGTCAATCGTGGTATTTTAAGAGGACTTATATGAAGCGACCCCCCATAATCGCGGTCGTGGGCCATGTGGACCACGGAAAGACGACCCTTTTGGACGCGATCCGGAAGGCGGATGTTGCCGCGGGCGAAGCGGGGGGCATAACCCAATCGATCGGCGCCTATGAGATAACGCACGGGGGGGAGAAGATGACCTTCATCGACACGCCGGGTCACGAGGCATTCATGGCCATGCGGCACCGGGGCGCGACGATCGCCGACTTGGCGATTTTGGTAGTCGCGGCCGATGACGGCGTGCAGGAACAGACGAAGGAGGCGATCCGCATCCTCGCGGAAACGGCAACGCCCTATGTCGTGGCATTGACGAAGGTCGACCGCGGGTCGAATCTCGACAAGGCGAAGAACGACCTCATGCAGGCGGGCGTACTGCTCGAAGGGTACGGCGGCTCGACGAGCTGGCAGGCCGTATCGGGAAAGACGGGCGAGGGAATTCCCGACTTGCTCGATCTCCTGCTCTTGGTCGCTGATACCTTGGGGCTCGATTATGATCGGGCCTCTCCCGTAGCGGGCTTCGTGCTCGAGGCGAGGAAGGACGCGAAGAGGGGTCTTATCGTGAGCGCGATCGTGACGGACGGCACGCTTAAGACCGGTATGGATATCGTGGCAGGCAAGGCGGGTGCACGCGTGCGTTCGCTCGAGGACGGCAATCGTGCGCGCATCGCGTCGTGCACTGCGAGTTGCCCGGTCGTAATCGGCGGGTTCAAGGATATGCCTGCGGCAGGGGACGCGTTTTCATCGGGAACGGCGGGCCCGGTTCCCGTGGCCGCACGGCAGAACCGCGAGCGGCTCGTGCACGAGGAGGGCGTGACGGCGATCAATATCATAATCAAGGCCGATTCCCACGGGGCGCTCGAGGCGGCAAGCCAGGCGATCCGCGCCATTCCGGTGGGTGAGGGGGCGCTCGTGCGCGTCGTGTCCGAGGGGGTTGGCGATATAACAGATGGCGATGTGCAGTGGTTCGTGGCGACCGAGTCCGAGCGGGGCATGGTGATCGGCTTCAACGTCTCGGCTACGAAGCCTGCGGAGACCATGGCGAAGACGAACCGCATCGCGATCGTCGCGTCAAGGGTCATCTACGACCTCGTGCGCTCGGTGGAAGAGGCGTTAAAGGCGATGGCTAAGGCCGCCGCCTCGGGCGACCTTGAAGTTCTCGCGCTTTTCGGCATGAAGGGAAGGGGTGAGCACGTGATCGGAGGCAAGGTCGTGATGGGGGAGATGAAGAACGAGACGGCGGTCAGGATTGAGCGGGGGGGCGAGGAGATCGGCACGGGCATGATCGCGAGCCTCCAGTCAGGAAAGAAGCCGGTTTTAACCGTGGAAGAGGGAAGCGAGTGCGGGCTGATGGTGAAGGCCGAGTGCGATATCAAGGTCGGAGACCATATCATCATTCGCTAATGATGAAATACGAAACTCGAAATACGAAACTCGAAAAGAACGCCGTACGTCCGTATTTCGTGCTTCGGATTTCGTGCTTCGGATTTTTCGCATGAACTACCGCAAGGAACGCATGGCGAGCCTCCTGCGCGACGAGCTCTCGCGGATGGTCGCGGAGGAAATCGAATTCAAGGGAATGTTCGTCACGGTGACGGACGTTGTCGTGCAGGGCGACTTGGACGAGGCGCAGGCGAAGATCAGCGTCCTGCCGAGCGACAGGGCGGACGACGCGCTCGCGATCGTGCGCCCGTTCGAACACCGCTTCCACGGGTTCCTGGTGCGCAAGCTGAATATCCGCCCGATTCCGCGTATCCGTTTCGTGATCAACCATGGCCCCGAGAAGGCTGCCGAGGTTGAAAAAAAGCTGATGGGAGAGGATACTTTAGGGAATTAATAGAGAGAAGAAGGCCATGTAGCCAAGTGGTACGGCAAGAGTCTGCAAAACTCTTATGCATCGGTTCGATTCCGATCATGGCCTCAAAAAATGGAAAACACGATCAATCAAGAGCCGGGACTTCCTCAGGACATGCAGTCAAAAAAATCATACGCAGGTCTTTGGATGGCCGTAGCTATTGTCGTGATGATTGTCGGTGGCGGCGCGTATGTATGGCAGCGGCTAGTAGTCGGGCCAGGCATCTCGAATCCTGCGCAGGGTTACGGAGTCGCAAATTGGAAAACGTTTACTATTGCCGATGAAAGCGGATTCGGTTATGTGTTGAAAGTTCCTCCGGAGTGGAAGGACGAATTTTTTGCCGGAGAGGGTGATAGGGCATATGCCGCGATCAGCAAGGCATTCGGTCCCGTTCCATTTCGCAATGAGGATTACGGAGTACAGATCATCCATTCAGGAGATTCTAATCCATCGACAAGTATTGAAGAGGTCATTGTCCTATCGAGGAAATTCGCCGCTACGAGCACGCCGATAAGAATGTATAACGGGAAAACCATCGAAAGATTTTTCTTCGCTGCGGGAGAAGATACGCATGCGTATCTTCCTTCCTCGAAAGGCATATACGACATAAGGACTGTGGGGAGGTGCTCGGAGGAGTGTATTGCTATCTACGATAGCATCGTATCTACGTTCAAAATGCTTCCCTAGGGAATTTCTGTGATAAAAAGACCGGCAGCCGCCTCGTGTGGGTACCGGTCATCGTCGTGCCTTCTTCGGTTTTGACTTCTTCGTAGCTTTTCTCGTCGCGTTCCTGATAAGGTCCTGCCGCCACTTCCACTTCCTGTGGAGATCGAGGAGTTTCTGCTGTCCGCGGGTTGCGAACACGTAGCGCCGGGTGACAGCCCGGATCACGCTCATGAGGCCGTTCACGATCGCGGGCGGGGGATAGGCCCCTGCCGTGCGCAGCGCGGAGCGCAGGGCGTTCTTCACGCGGTGGAAGAAATGGCGGGGGACGAACATGCGCCCGTCCCGGTCCATGCCGATGCCGTTTATAACGACTGGTCCGCGCATGATGTCGTGCGCGAGCGCTTTTTCGTCATGGATCGCCATGCCGCTCGATTCGATGATGGCGCGTATGCCGTCGCGGATCTTGCGGCTCTTCCGCTTCCCGTTGACCCGGTGGCCGATGGGCTTCAAGGACGAGATCGTGATGTCATCGAGATACCGGGTGTACGTCAGCCCGTGCTTCAGGCAATAGGCGCCGAGCGGGATGTCGATCAGCACGCCCGCATAGAGGTTGAACCAGGCGGGCGACGATGGCGCGCCGGTCATGAGGCCGCCTTCCTCGGCCATCACGAAGCGTGTGAGGACCTCTTCGACCTCGCAATACCAGTCGCCGGTGGAAACAGCCCGGGGGTCGCACTGCGCGAGGCACCAGATGAGCTTTTCGAGATCCACGCTCGGGTAGGCGCTCCGGATATCGTAGAGCAGGAAGAAGCGGTTGCCCTTGTGGCGCTTGGCGTTTACGAGCGTTGAGCCGCCGCGCACCGATCCGGTCGCATAGGGCGACGGGGGGCAGCGGTCGAGAAGATGCATGCGTATCCGCTTGTGCACGATGCGCATCGCGGGGTTCGGGGCATAGATGATGCGCTGCTTGCCATGGCCCGAGAGGGGATTCCAATCCTCGAGGATGAATCGTCTGAATTTCGGTTGGCGTTCGGGCTCGTGCGGAAGGTCGCGCATGAGCATGGAAACGGAGAGGTGCATGCGCGGTTCCTTTCATGAAAGAGATGGTTTGGAAAGGTTCAAAACGGAACGAGGGGCGGTCCTTTGACGGGATAACACCGAGCCGTTGGGTCCGAAGGATTCGCGACGCCATAGAGGGCGGACGGATTCGGACCGGAAACGCATGACACCCCTAGGGCGTCAGCGCCGAGCATGCAGGACGCCTGCTCGGGGACACTGGTTCCCCAACGGGGGAACGTTGCCGTCAGAGGTTGCGACATCCGCCCCTCGTCCTAAGGTTCCTTAGCACCCGAAGGGGCCGAAGGACTACCCGTTATATAACAGATATTCCCAGTATGATAAAGGGATCGGAATATCCTCCTTCGCTAAGGCTACGGAGGATTATTTTCCCTTAGGGAAAATAAAAAAAGCGATGCGGGGGCAGGGAATGCGGCCATTCCTACGCTAAGCATCGCTTGCGGATCCGGGAGCATGTCCGAGCATGGACGTTAGAGGCATGCTCCTTCTGCGAAGAATCCGGATCAACCATATGGGTGCATGACGCCCGGAGGCGTCAGCGCTCGCGTGGCAGTGCGCCGCGCGAGAGACACTGCGTCTCATCATGAGACTGGTTATGGCACTATGCCGCATCCTATCTGCCCCCGCACTGAATGGCATCATGCCATGCGCACGGATTGCGGGCAAGGCCGTTTTTCGGCTACTATGCCAGGTGAAGCCCGGGTGGCGAAATGGCAGACGCAGAGGTCTTAAGAACCTCCGACAGCAATGTCATGTCGGTTCGAGTCCGACCCCGGGCACATAGTATAATGACCCCGATTGCGGGGTCATTATACTATGTGTTAGGACTCGAACCGGGATGGGCTGGAATATATTTTATTGACGCTGCGACCGCTTCGGTGGTATTATGAATGCTCGTTGGTTCTTTGGCAGAGCTCTGCAATACCCCTGCGAAAGGGAAAGGAGGTCGAGCGGGCAGAAGATGGTCAAACAGGCGCGTTCGCGCCCTATGCATTTTCCGTACCAATCATTTTCGTCTTTCAGGACAAGGAAAACGGTATGCTGAAGCGAAGCGGAAGGCGTGATTACGGGGATCTGGCAGTGAGCGTTCCCCTGATCTACGAATGGGCTGGCCAACATGGCCTGGGAGGAGAGGTGCCGAGAAATCTCGGGTTCGAGAAGTGCTTCGTGAGCGGAGCGGACTTCGACAAGCGGCGCGTCCTCTTCGCCCGGATTCACGCGAATCCGGGAGGGGATCGTGTCGTGGCGTTTCTCGAATCGCGTGTCGGCGAACTGGATGTATGGCATGAGCCGATCGTTCCGACGGGCAAGAGGCATGTCGTCGAGCTGATGATCTCAGCCGTTAAGGACATGGCCTTTATGCGCGAGCAGGCGAAGCCGGCTGATGCTGAACCGGTTCAGGGCCAGAAGCGGAGGCCTAGACTGAGGCGTGCGTCGCGTGCCGCACTGTGCAGCGCGACGACGTAGGCGTCCCCTCGGTAGCGGCGAGCGAATGGGGGATCGGCGGCGGACACTCGATGGTCCGTCGCCGCTTTTTTTATTTGCCGTATGTCCCGGATGCATGTTTACTTATAAAATCATGGCTGTTTCGAAGATAACGACGGATACGGCGCCGCAGGCGCTCGGGCCCTATTCCCAGGCAATCGTTGCCGGGAACTTCATTTTTTGCTCGGGGCAGATCGGCATCGATCCGTTGACGAACGGGATGGTCGGGGGTGGCATCATGCCGCAAACGGACCGGGCGATGGCCAATCTGGATAGCATTCTCCGTGCCGCGGGAGCGGGCTTGGGCGATGTGATAAAAGTAGACGTATATCTGAAGGATATGGGCGATTTCATGGCGATGAACGAGGCTTATGCGAAGCATTTCAGGGCGGAGCCGAAGCCCGCGCGGGTGACGGTCGGCGTCGCGCGCTTGCCCAAGGATGCACTGGTCGAGCTCTCGTGCATTGCATACAGGGAATGAAATCCGTGCCGGAAACATTGTCAGTTAGGCTGGTTGAAGAGGCATATGCGCGGCTGAAGGGGGTCGTGTCGCTCACGCCATTGCAGTTGAACGCGCGCTTGTCGCGGAAGTACGGGGCGACTGTCTACCTGAAGCGTGAGGATCTCCAGCTCGTGCGCTCGTACAAGATCCGCGGCGCATACAACCGCATGGCATTGCTCGATGCGGGGGAGCGGGGTCGGGGCGTCGTCGCCGCGAGCGCGGGCAATCACGCGCAGGGGGTCGCGTTCGCGTGCGGTGAGCTCCGGGTACGGGCCGATATCTATATGCCGAAAAACACGCCCAAGCAGAAAGTGGAGCAGGTGCGCGTCCTGGGCGGCGAATGGATCGCCGTGCATCTCGTAGGAGACACGTTCGACGAATCGTACGCCCTGGCGAAAGCGCACGCGGAAAAAGAAAGCAGGACGTTCATTCACCCCTTCGATGACGTATTCGTGGCGGCAGGCCAGGGGACGGTGGGGTTGGAGATCGCGGAACAGCTCGGGGGTCCCCTGGACTTCGTCGTCGTGCCCGTGGGCGGCGGCGGATTAGTCGCAGGCTTAGGGACCTATCTAAAGGCCAAGTACCCGGCGGTCCGCGTGATCGGCGTGGAGCCCGAAGGAGCGCCCTCGATGAGCGCGTCGCTCAAGGCCGGCTGCGTGGTGACCTTGCCGCGCATAGACAAGTTCGTCGACGGGGCGGCGGTCGCGGCAGTAGGAAAAGTCTCCTTCGATGCCGCGAAGAGCCTGATCGATATCATGACGGTCGTGTCCGAAGGAAAGGTGTGCGAGGAGATGGTCCGGCTGTATCAGAGCGACGGCATCATAACGGAGCCGGCGGGCGCCCTGTCTGTTGCCGCGCTGGACGCCGTCGCGGATGCCATACGGGGAAAGACCGTCATATGCGTCGTGAGCGGGGGCAATAACGACATAAGCCGGTATCCGGAGATCATGGACCGGGCGCTCATATACAAGGGGCTGAAGCATTACTTCATCGTCGACTTCCCGCAGCGTCCCAACGCGCTCCGGGATTATCTGGATAAGGTCCTAGGGCCGAATGACGATATCACGCTCTTCGAGTACATAAAGAAGAGCAATAAGGAGACGGGTCCGGCGCTGATCGGGATCGAGCTGGGGGATAAGAAGGACTTGGAACCGCTCCTTCGCCGCATGGGCGAGGCCGGATTCGGATACGAGGCGCTGGAGAAGGATAGCGTGCTCTATCGGTTCCTTATCTGAGCCGCGCGTGGGTTTTCCATTGACTTATCCACAGCCGTGATGGCGTTGCGTTACGCGCCGGCGATATACTCAAAGGGAACGATATATAAAAGTCATACAAAGCATAGTAACGAGAACATATGATGAATAGGAAATCGGTTTCGTGGAGCGCGTCGCTCATGGTCATGAGCACGCTTGCGACATTCACGCCTGCCGCGATGGCCTGGGCGCAGACAGGCGGCGTGAGCATGACGCCTCCGGCGCAAGGCGGCCAAATGGGAGGAGGGATGATGCCGATGGGTATGCCTGGTGGACAGATGGGCGGTTCGACCATGGGCGGCCAGAACCCGTCGACGGGTGGATTGAATAAGATGGGTGGGGGTCAGCAAATGGGAGGTGGTATGGGAATGGGTGGTGGAATGTCAGGCGGCATGGGCGGAGGGCAGGGGATGATGTCTATGCAGCAAGGCGGTCAGATGGGCAGTGGAATGGGGATGGGTCAGCCGATGCAGGGTGGGAATATGGGCATGCCGCACATGTCCCAGCTCGAGCCTTATGTCAGGAAATTCGTTGACGTATACGTACCGAAGGCGGAGGTATATCAAGGCGACGTAAACCAGGTAATTCCTCCGTTCATGGAGAGCCTTCAGGAATTTTTCGACAATCTTTCGGCGGGACAGCCTGATCCGGAAGACGTCGCCGCATTCACGGCCGACACGCAGGACTTGAAGGCGCAGATCGATCAATGGAATTCCGTTGCACCGAAAGGCAAAAAGAAGACGCTCTTGGGGCAGATCAGCAATACCTGTAAGAACCTATTGAGGGACTTGGGGACGTTGGGCCAGGTCGCGCAGATTGAGACTCAGACGCAGACAGCACGATCAGCCGCAGAAGTTACCATGGCTCAGCAGAGGGCTACGCAAGCGCAGGCAAATATCGCGCAGATGAGGCAGATGCAGGGACCGAGCATGATGCCGGGTGCTAATGGTATAGCGAGCATGAACGGCATGAACGGCATGAACGGCATGAACGGCATGAACGGCATGTCGAATGGTACTAATGGAATGAACGGAATGATGCCGAATCAGGGGATGATGGGCGGAATGCAGATGCCGAAGACTGCCGATGAAGCCGCGCGGATGTACGAGCAGATGAACCCCGGTCAGAAATACACACCGGCAATGCGTGACCAATTCGATATCATGCAGCAGAACGGAGGTATGGGCATGATGCAGCCTGGCCAACCGATGAACGGTCCGATGACGAGCGGCGGCCAACCCCAGGGCCAGCCGACGGGTACGGGAGCAGGAACGCAAGGTAGGGTGGGTCAGCCGACAGGAGCTCCTCAGAATGGTCAGCCGATGAACGGGCAGATGGGTCAGCCCGGCCAGCCGATGAACGGGCAGATGCAGTCTGGTATGCAAGGCGGGATGAATGGCGGCATGCAGGCTGGCATGGGCGGTCAGCAACCTCGGCCACAAGGGCAGCCTAGCCAACCGGGGCAGGGTGGACAACCCGGTCAGCAATTCGGCGGTCAGCCGCAAGGCGGTCAACAGCCTCAGCAGGGTCAATTCCAGCCCCAGGGTCAGCCGAACGGCGGACCCCAAGGCGGTCAACAGCCTCAAGGTGGTAATCCGCCGCCTCCGCAAGGCGGGCAGCAGGGTGGCGGTAACCCACCCCCTCCGCCTCAGGGAGCAAGCGTGAATGATACGATGGGCGCGGGGTTCTGGGGAGGGTTCTTCCGGTTCCTCGGGTTCTAAGAAAGGATAAGGATATAAAACCCCGGTCTACGATCGGGGTTTTATAGTGGTCCTAGATGCGGTATCATGCGGAAATTATCGGTATGCAGATTCTTGCGATAGAAACGAGCTGTGATGAGACGGCGATCGCTGTCGTCGAATGCGACGGGGGGGCAGAGGGCTCTTCATTTGCCGTGCGCGCGCATGTGGTTGCGACGCAGATCGAGACCCATCGTCCGTTCGGGGGAGTCGTTCCCTCGCTCGCGAAGCGGGAACACCTGAAAAATCTCCCTCGCGTCTTCGATTCGATCGTCAGCGAGCTAAAAGCTAAAAGCTATACGCTCAAGCCTGACCGCATTGCGGTCACCGTCGGTCCCGGTCTCGAGCCGGCGCTCTGGACCGGCATCAACTTCGCGAATGACCTGGCAAGGAAGCTCGGCGTGCCGCTCGTGGGCGCGAATCACTTGGAGGGTCATATGTATTCCAACTGGCTCGGAGGGGCGAAGATCGCATTCCCCGCGGTCATGCTCCTCGTGAGCGGCGGGCATACGGCGCTCGTGCGCATGGACGGTATAGGAACATGGGAGAAGCTCGGGGAGACACAGGATGATGCGGCCGGCGAAGCGTTCGACAAGGTGGCGAAGATGCTCGGGCTCCCGTACCCGGGCGGGCCGGAAGTGGAAAAGGCCGCGCGGGCGGGCAATCCGGACGCGATCGCGTTCCCGCGGCCCATGCTCCACTCGGGGAATTTCGATTTCAGCTTCTCGGGACTGAAGACCGCTGTCTTATACCATCTGAAAGCTAATCAAGCTAACGAAGCTGACGCAGCTAACATCTGCGCCTCGTTCCAGAAGGCGGCTGTCGACGTGCTCGCGGCGAAAGCCCTGCGGGCAGCGGACGAGTGCGGCGCGGCCTCGCTCCTCCTCTGCGGCGGGGTGGCGGGGAACGGCGCCTTGCGCGCGGAGCTGGCGAAGCGGGCGGAGGAGGAGGGGATCGCGTTCCATGCACCGGCGATGGAGTACAATACCGACAACGCGGTCATGATCGCGGCGGCCGCATATCTCGGCACCGCGCATCAGGCCGACGCCGCCCTGCCGAATCTGAATATCTAAATTCATCATTATATTTACAATTTTTAACAATTGTTAAAAATTGTAAATATCAAGAAAACAGGGAAAATAAAAACGAGTAAGGAGGATGGGAGCGGCAAAAAGGCGTTGCTATTTCAACGTCAGCGTCATAGAATTTCAGGAATTATGAACGAAGAGAAGAAGGCGTACGATCCGAAAGAGGCCGAGGCGCGGATATATCCCGAGTGGGAGAAGTCCGGCCTATTCAATCCGGATAATCACCCCAAGAAGGACGGGAAGCCGTTCGTGATCCTGATGCCGCTCCCCAATGTGACCGGCTCTCTCCACATGGGCCATGCCTTCCAGATCACGTTGACAGACGCCCTGATCCGCTACCGTCGCTTGAAGGGCGACACGGTCGCCTGGCTTCCGGGCACGGACCACGCGGGCATCGCGACGCAGAACGTCGTCGAGAAGGAATTGCGCAAGGAGGGAGTGTCGCGCTTCGACCTCGGGCGGGAGGCGTTCATCGCGCGGGTGTGGGAGTGGAAAGAGAAGTACGGCGGCATCATTTTCGGCCAGCTGCGCACCATGGGCGCGTCCTGCGACTGGAGCCGCTCACGTTTCACCATGGACCCCGCCTATGCGGAGGCGGTTATGAAGGCGTTCGTCCATTACCACGAGAAGGGATTGCTGTACCGCGCGCTCCGCACGGTGAGCTGGTGCGTGCGCTGCCACACGGGCATTTCGGACCTCGAGGTCGAGCACGAAGAGAAGGACGCCGTGCTCTATCACATCCAGTACGGGCCGTTCGTGGTCGCGACCACGCGTCCTGAGACGAAGTTCGGCGACATGGCGCTCGCGGTGAATCCGCGGGACCTCCGGTACGCGGATCATATCGGCAAGGATGTGGAGATCGAGACGCTTGATACGGAGGGGTCGCTCGATGAGCCGCGGAAAAAGAAAGACGGACTCATCGTGGTGGGGGATGAGGCGGCGGATATCGCGTTCGGCACGGGCATCATCAAGGTGACGCCGGCGCATGATATTGCGGACTATGAGATATCGAAGCGGCACAGCATGCCGATGCTCCAGGTGATCGATGACCGGGGGAAGATGATGGCGGTGACGGGAAAATACGCGGGTATGAAAGTTGCAGAGGCACGGAAGAAGGTCGTGGATGATCTGCGCGCGACGGGACTCTTGGTGAAGGAGGAGGCATACCGCCATAATGTGTCGGTATGCTCGCGGTGCGCGACGCCGATCGAGCCCCTGCCGTCGTGGCAGTGGTTCCTGAAAATGGGGGAGCTCGCCCGCGAGGCGAAGGATGCGGTGGTAACGGGAAAGACGCGCATCATCCCCGAGAATTTCCAAACGACCTATTTTGCCTGGCTCGAGAATATCCGCGACTGGTGCGTGTCGCGCCAGCTCTGGTGGGGACATCAGCTTCCTGTGTGGTTTTGCGAAAACGCACAGGAAGAAATCCGAAACTCGAAAAAGGAAATCCGAAATCCGAATGGCGATGGGCGGTATGTCGTAGCGCTCGAGAAGCCGGGGACGTGTCCGTTCTGCAAGAAATGCGCCATGAAACGGTCGGAGGACGTGCTTGACACCTGGTGGTCATCAGCCTTATGGCCCTTCGCCGCGATGCCGGAGAAAGATCTCGAGCGGTTCTACCCGTCGTCGGTCTTGATCACCGCGCGCGACATCATAAACCTCTGGGTCGGGCGCATGATCTTTTCGGGGTTGGAGTTCAAGGGAGCGGTGCCGTTTCCCGACGTGTTCATTCACGCGACGATACTCACGAAGGACGGCAGGCGCATGTCGAAGTCGCTCGGCACGGGTATAGACCCGCTCACGCTCGTCGAGAAATACGGGGCCGACGCGCTCCGCTTCGGCATCGCGTGGCAGGCGATGGGCACGCAGGACGTGCGGTGGGACGAGACGGCGGTCATGGCCGGCAAGAAGTTCGCGAACAAGCTCTGGAACGCGGCGCGGTTCGTCGCGGGGCGGCCCGGAACGGGCACGGCATACGATGAGGCGAAGCTCGGGAGCCATGACGCGCTGGTGCTCCAGAAGCTCGCCGCGGCGAAGAGGGCCGTCGAGGAATCGCTCGATAAGTATGAGTTCGGGCAGGCGATCCATGCGGCGTATGATTTCTTCTGGAAGGAGTATTGCGACACCTACCTCGAAGCCGCGAAGGCGGAACCGTCGAGCGAGACGGACGCGGTCCTGCGCGCGGTCCTGCGCGACTCGCTCATGCTCCTGCACCCGTTCATGCCGTTCGTGACCGAGGCGATCTGGACGGATCTGCCGGGAACGGACGGGCTCCTGATGGGCGCCTCGTGGTAGCTGTGGCATACTGATAGGATGACGTCCTCGTATCTTTTCTATGGCGCGCTCGGGTTCCTTCCCGGGCTCGCATGGCTGTTCTTCTTCCTGCAGGAAGACACGAAGCGCGCGGAACCGAAGGGACTCATACTCTCCACGTTCCTCTTCGGCGGGCTCGTGACGTTCCTCGTCCTGCCGTTCCAGATACTCGGGAAGAGCATGCTCCTCGCCGGAGGCATCGCGAGCGGGAACCCGTTCCATCTGTTCATCCTCGCGGGCATCGAGGAGCTCTTCAAGTGGTCCGTGGTGTACGCGTGGATATCGCGACGCAAGGAATTCGACGAGCCGATAGACGCGATGGTGTATATGGTGATCGCCGCGCTCGGGTTCGTATCGGTCGAGAACGTGGCGACCGTCTTGCGCGCGTCGAACGGCGTATCGCTGCTCACGCTCCGCTTCATCGGGGCGACGCTCCTGCACTGCCTCGCCTCGGGCATCGTGGGCTACTACTGGGCGCGGGGGATCATCGCGTGCCGCCGCGCGGGCTATCTCGCGTTCGGCCTCGTGGCCGCCACCCTCTTCCATACGATATTCAACTACCTGATGGTGATATGGGGGCCGGGCATGAGGGTGACGAGCCTCCTCGTGCTTCTCGCGTTCGTGATATTGCGCGACTTCGAGGAGCTGAAGCGGCCGGGGGTCGCGGCGGGCGGAGGGAAGTGCGAGCGGCCGTTCTGATACGGCTCTGCGAGGTAACGAAAAACCCCGGTCATCCGACCGGGGTTTTTCTCCCTTTCTGTTCTAGCTCTCGTCCGCGGAATCGGCTTTGCTGATCCTCACGCCGTGCGCCTCGTCGCCGGTGTTCAGGACCTCGATCTCGATCGTGCGCTTGCCGAAGTGCCGCGCCTTCTCGAGGGACATGAAAACGATGTCGATACGGGCCGGAACCGCGTTCGTGTACTTGCGGTTCATGCGGTCCTCGACGGTATAGATCTTGCCGTCGATCCTCACCTTCGTGCCGAAGGGCAGGTTGTTCGAGGCGATGACGCCTTCGCGCGTCCTCGTGCCCGCGGCCGTGAGCCACGGGGTCGAGTCGGTCTCCTCGGGCCGAGGCGTATAGGCAGTCGCAATAACCGTCATTTTCAAGGGTTCCGGGTGGGTTATGATGGGCTCTGCCGTGATGGGCGAGCTCGTGATAGTCGCGAGCGCGAGGCCGAAAAGAAGAGTGTTCATAGGTAGATGTTTATTGGGTTGCTGCCCTAAAACTTCAACAAAAATCCGCCGAATTGGCGGTTCTTCATCGTGCCTATAGTATACTCCCCGCGAGGGATTTTGTCAAGCTCCCGGGCCTGGGGAGGGATGGGCGTAAAAGTCTTAATTATAAAGGGGTTTTAGGCATGAAGAAGTCGTGCCGTAAGGCGCTGTGCCGGAGGGTAGATAGGATCTCTCTTGTCCTTATCAGGCTGTTTCCGTATAGTGGAACTGCTACGCTCTCATCGTCTAATGGCTAGGACGCCTCCCTTTCACGGAGGAAATCGGAGTTCGATCCTCCGTGGGAGCACAGGAGTTCGGGATGTGTGGATAACCTAGGAGGGGCATATGCATGCCGTGCTATCATTCATGCATAGGCACGCAAAGGTCGTTTTCGCGGAAATACCAAATTACGCAAACTGATTTCATATGGATCTTGATGTGGGAATGTTGGCGTTGCGGCTCGCGTTCGGACTCATCTTCATCGTGCACGGCTGGCCGAAGGTGAAGAATGTGAAGATGACCGGCCAGCACTTCGAGGCGATGGGCTTCAAGCCCGGCCATGTATGGGGAACCGCCGTGGCGCTTCTCGAGTTCGTGGGCGGCGTGGCGATCCTGCTCGGCGTGCTCTCCCAGCCGGCAGCGATCTCGATCGCGGCGATCATGATCGTCGCGCTCTTCTGGAAGATCTCGAAGGGGCAGGGGCTCGTGGGCGGCTATGAGCTGGACCTGATCCTGCTCGCGGTCGCTATCGCGATCGCGCTCATGCCCGCAGGCATGTATTCGTTGGACGCGATGATGGCGTCGTAACCCGAACGCGGAGCGATTGAAAGATCCCCCAGGCGGGGGATTTTTCAAATTCGTATCATATTCATGACGACCGTCAGCAATATGATACATGCGCAGAGAGGCTATTCGAGATGGATCGAGTGCTTGAATCTCAGGAGCCGCTCCGCGAGGAGCGGTGGCTGCTCCTCGCCATGCGCCTCGAGGGTCTTCAGGGCTCCCGCACGAGCGGCTTTCACGAGCTCGATGTTCTTCAGGGCTCCCATCATGGTATCCGGCAGGCCTGTCTGGTGCTGGCCGAGGAACTCGCCCGGGCCGCGCAGAAGGAGGTCGCGTTCGGCGAGCTCGAAGCCGTTCTTAGCCGTCATCAAGGCCGTGAGCCGCTCGCGCGCGATGGCCGAGCGATTCTTCGTGAAGAGCAGGCAGGCGGACTGGTGCTCGCCGCGGCCTACGCGGCCGCGGAACTGGTAGAGCTGGGCGAGGCCGAAGCGGTCGGCATCCTCGATGGCCATGATCGACGCGTTCGGCACGTCGACGCCGACCTCGATGACGGAGGTCGCGACGAGTATGTCCAAGTCGCCCGAGGAAAAGCGCTTCATGGTCTCGGCCTTCTCGGCGGACTTCATCTTGCCATGGAGCATGCCGACCCGGAGGTCGGGAAATACGCGCTTCGCGAGGCGTTCGTATTCGTCCTCGACCGCTTTCACGTCGTCCCAATGGCTTTTCGCGGCAGGAAGGCCCGCGTCGTCGTCTGACGGAGCGCTTTCTATGCGCGGGCAGATCACGAAAGCCTGGCGGCCCTGCTTCGCCTGCGCCCGCATGAAGTCATACGCCTTCGCCCGGCTTGCGTCGGGGACGATCTTCGTCACGATGGGCAATCTGCCCTGGGGGAGTTCGTCGATGGTCGAGAGCTCGAGGTCGCCGAAGACGGTGAGGGAAAGGGTGCGGGGGATCGGCGTCGCGCTCATCGAGAGGAAATGGGGGATCGGCAGCTTCGCGCCTGCCGCGGCCTTCTTGCCGAGAGTCGCCCGCTGTTCGACGCCGAAGCGGTGCTGTTCGTCGACGGCTATCAGGGCGAGCCGTGAGAACGAGACTGACTTTTGGAGGATCGCATGCGTACCGATCACGATATGCAGATGTCCGTCCTTCACGCGCTCTGCGATGCGCGCCTTGGGGACCGCGGTCTCGAGGCCCTCGCCGTAGAACATGCGTGCCTCGTGGCCGGTCACGAGCGCGGCGCTCGAGTGCCAGTCGGCGATCGCGGCGCCGAAGAGCTTCATGATCGTCGCATAGTGCTGGCGGGCGAGAACTTCGGTGGGGGCGAGGATCGCCGTCTGCAATCCGTGCTTGGCCGCGAGGAGCGCGGCCATCGCGACGACGACGGTCTTGCCGGAGCCCACGTCGCCCTGTAGGAGCCGGTTCATAGGGTGCGGCCGGGCGATGTCGAGGAGTATTTCATCGAGTGCCGTGCGTTGGGAGGCGGTAAGTTTGAAAGGAAGCGCAGCGAGGAGATGGTCGCGCTCGGCGGCGGTCCAGGGGACGGGGTGGGCCGGTTCCTGCGCCAGGCGCATCTTCGTCTGCAGGTTCGTCATCTGCAGAAGGAAGAGATCCTCGAAGGCGATGCGCTTCTTGCCCGTTTCGGCCTCTTCGAGGCTCGCGGGGAAATGGGCGGCATTCAGGGCTATGGTGAAGTCGGGGAGTCCGGAGGCTTTAAGGACGGATGCGGGAACGCAGTCGGGGATCTGGCCGAGTGCCTGGAGGATCGGCTTCACGAGGTAGCGGATGCCGCGCGAGGTGACGCCTTTCGTCTCGGGGTATATCGGGATCAGGCCGCCCGTGTGCGTCGCCTCGGCTTCTTCGGGCTCGTAGACGGGGGAGGAGAGGCAGAGGCCGTTCTGCGCGTAGGTGACCTTGCCCGCGAAGCTCCCCGGCGTGCCGACCGCGAGCGTATTCATGAGATAGGGCTGGTTGAACCATACCGCGCGGATTGCGCCCGTGTGGTCGGCGATGACCGCCTCGATCACGGTCAGGTTGCGGCGGAAGGTGCGGCGCATGCTGATCTTCCGTACGTGCCCGCGCACGGTAGCGGTCTGCCCGATCGCAAGGTCGGCGATGCCCGAGGCCTGCGAGAAGTCGTCGTACCGCGCAGGGAGATGGAGGAGGAGGCCGCGGACGTTCCCGATGCCCATCTTCGCGAGGCCGGCGATGATCCTCTTATTGATGCCCTTGATGTGCGAAAGCTCCGTGTCTAGCGTGAGCATGATGTGATATGTGCCGGAAAACTAAATGGTGCCCCCACAAGGAATCGAACCTTGGTCCATTGATTAAGAGTCAACTGCTTTGCCATTAAGCTATAGGGGCGTTGCGCATAGTATAAGGGGAAACGGCAAGGGGATCAAGGGTAAAAGTGCGCACGCAGGCATGTGTGTCCCCGGAGAGAATCGAACTCCCATCATCTGGTTCGAAGCCAGGTACTTTATCCATTAAGCTACGGGGACGGATTCGTGAAATGAGGTGGGTGTTCTGCTTAAAACGTAGCCTTTTCCGGACATACGTGCAATTATTCGTCGTATGAAGATTCCCGACGAGATCATCCGTTTGGGCGCGGTTTTGCATGAAGCGGGCTTCGAGGCGCACGTGGTCGGCGGGTGCGTGCGTGACTACTTGCTCGGCAAAGAGCCCTATGACTGGGACATGGCGACGGATGCCCTGCCGGAAGATATCATGCGCCTATTCCCCGACAGCGTATACGAGAACGCGTTTGGCACGGTGGGCGTGAAGACGGGGTCGGGAAGCCCGATGCTCGCGGTCGTGGAGATCACGACGTACCGTACGGAGGGGGGGTATGCCGACATGCGCCATCCGGATGCGGTGACCTTCGTGAAGACGATCGAAGAGGACTTGGCGCGCCGCGACTTCACGGTGAACGCTATGGCCCTCTCCATTTCTAATGAAGCTAACGAAGCTGATGCAGCTAACGAAGCTCGCCTTGTCGACCCGTTCGGGGGCGAGGCTGACTTGAAGATGGGAATTATCCGTGCAGTGGGGGACCCCGACGCGCGCTTCACAGAAGACGCCTTGCGCCTCATGCGCGCGGTGCGGTTCGCGGCCCAACTCGGTTTCAATGTAGAGGAGAAGACGATTTCGGCAATCAAACGCCATGCAGGTCTCTTGGAGGCCGTCGCAAAGGAGCGGGTGCGTGACGAGCTCTCGAAGTTGATCATGGCCGCGCGCGCCGCGGACGGCATCCGCATGGCGACGGATACCGGCCTTATGCCGCACGTGATGCCCGAGCTTCTCGAGGGCGTCGACTGCGGTCAGAACAAGCACCATATCTATACGGTGTTCGAGCATAATGTTCGGGCGCTCGACTACACGGCGGGTAAGGGCTATGCGTTCGAGGTCAGGCTCGCGAGCCTTCTGCATGATGTGGGTAAGCCTAGGACGAAGCGCGGCGACGGGCACGATAGCACGTTCTATAACCACGAGGTGGTGGGGGCGAAGATGGCCGCGATGATGCTCGACCGCCTGCATTTCCCGAAAAAGACCGTGGAGCATGTCGCGCACCTCGTGCGCTGGCACCTCTTTTATTACAACGTGGGCGAGGTAACCGAAGCCGGCGTGCGCCGCTTCGTGCGGAAGGTGGGCCCGGAGTACGTGGAAGATCTTTTGAAGGTACGCGAGGCGGACCGTATCGGCTCGGGCGTGCCGAAGGCGGTGCCGTACAAGCTCCGCCACCTCATGTTCATGATCGAGAAGGTGAAGGCGGACCCGATCGACACGCGCATGCTGACCTTGGACGGAACGGACGTGATGCGGCTCGGGCAACTTGCGCCGGGGCGGAAGGTCGGATGGATATTGGGGATACTGCTCGAGGAAGTTTTGGATGACCCGGCGAAGAATGGGGAGGAGGCGCTCGCCGCGCGCATCGCGGAGCTCAATGCATTATCCGATCAGGAGCTGATGGCGCTCGCGGCAAAGGCGAAGGATATAAAGGAAGAATTTGAAAAAGGAGCCGAAGATGAAATAAAGAAGAAATTCAAAGTTTCATAAGTTCGCCGCCTCGACCGAAGTCGAGGGGAGTCTCGCCTAGGTGCGAATAGGCGGGGGCGCGGCGCGAAGGAGGGAATCAAGGAAAAATTCCACGTCAAATAGCGCGGGAATATTTTTGGTCGGGCTGCCGGGAATCGAACCCGGTCTTTACGCACCCGAAGCGCACGTACTGCCGGTATACTACACCCCGAAAACGGAATCGTTCATGAAGCATACGCCATAATCGGGGGAAATAAAAGGAGGGTATGGATATCATATTGACAGCTATTTGAGGGAATACTAAAATTATTGAATCGTGCGAGCTCGATTGGGTCGAGTACTCGGAACGATGATGTTTGAACCCTGTGAGGTGCTGATCATGAAGACGTTGCGTGTGCCGTGGATTATCGCGGCGGTGTTTGCGGTGTTGGCAGTGGTGACGATGTTCGCGGGCGCTCCGGCTGTGCAAGCTGGTGCCGCGGATGAAGCGACGGCGGTGGCGACGTTCACCCCGGTCGATGTGGTGGTGGCGGGCGATATCGGACAAGTGGCCTATCTGCCCATTGCCCAAGTTGGTTCTGCTGGTCACGAAGGGACGTTTGCGGACGAGCAAATCGCCCGCATGGCTGAAAATGGCTTTCCACGGTTGGGCGCTGACGGTGCCCAAAGTGTCGATGCGACAAGCACGACGTGACCGCGAAGGCGAGCCTTTCAGAAGCAACCGAAGTTTGGTGTCTGGGTCCGTCCTTGGCGATTGCCGAGGCCGGACTCTATTTTTATTTTCGCCGTAGCGAAAATAACCCCGTATAGCCCGATAAGGCGATATAGGGTAGGGGAATAAATGATGATTGAGATGGTTTTTATAGGGGACTTGACAGGAAAAGAGGGGTCTGTTACGATATGGTTTCACTCTGCGTCGTGTACCCCGCAGTGATGGCCGCAAGCGTTGCGGAGAAGATGAAGAAATGAGGGTGCAAAAAGCCTTTGACAGGGGAGTTCTCAGATGAAGTTGACGACGTGTTTGTCAGCGATGGTCGCGTTGGTTCTGGTGGGTGTTTCTTCGTCCGTGGCGACCGCCGCGGAGCCGCAGCAGCCGGCCGCTTGGAAGAAGTCCGTGAAAGTCACGGTCATTCAGGAAAAGCAGTCCGCGAGCGATGCGGGCGCGAAGAAAGAGCTCGGATTGCCGACGTGGCAGTTCGCAGCGACCCTTCCCAAGGGGCAGACAGAGCTTTTGGCGCTCGAGCAGCTCGGCGTCATTGCGAAGTACGTCGGTGCCGCATCCGGCTCGAGCGTGACGCCGATGGCGCAACGCAATCCGCAGACGCGGGAGCATCAGCTCACGGTGACCGTGAAGCAGCTCTCGATTCCGAGCGGAGACCTGATCGTCACGCCGGACATTCCGGGTCTGGAAGGGATCGAGACGGATTCGAATTGTTTCCGCAATTCGCACCTGATCGTGACCTTGAAGCCTGGGACAAAACTGGACGAGAAGCAGATGCTGCAGGTGATGGATTTCGGGCGGTTCGTCGCGACGATGAACCATGACGTCGATTCGCGCACGAAGGCCGATATCAACGGCATCGACCCGAAGACGGAGATGTTGACCCAGAAGCCGACGGTGAGCGCAGACGGCAAGATCTACATGGTCGTCACGTTTCCCGAAGCGGCGCTTATCGGACAGCAGGCCGTGATCGGCAGCGCGGTTCCCGTGGTGAATGCGTTCTAAGGACGCAACGAGAAGCGGTTCTTTGAGGAGATGCGCGCCGCAAAAGTGTGCGGCGCGCGGTAGGTCCGGGTACGGAACGGTCCGTATTCCGGAACGGTTGTCCGGCGCAAAGCCGGAAGTGCAGAGAGGGGTGCATGCGTTCGCGCGTGTGCCCCTCGTTTTTTTTGCCCAGGCTGGGGTATATACTATGGGTATGAAGTACGACCCGCGGACATCCTACCATTTCCTGTTATTTTTGATCGCCGCGACGGGAATCATCGCATTTTTCATATTGAAGCCGTTCCTGTATGCGCTTATCCTTGCGGCCGTGTTCGCCGTGATTTTCGAAGTGCCGCATCGGCAGATACGGGGGGCCGTCGGGGGGCGGGAAGGTATTGCCGCGGGAATATCTGTCGTATTGATCCTCGTCGTCATCGTCGCGCCGCTCACGGTGCTCGGGGTGCGGATATTCGAAGAGGCGACGGGGGTATACGGCTCATTCCACGCGGGAGGGCAGGGGAATGCCGCGCTCGAAGCCATGCGGAGCTTCGCGGCCGACAGGCTCTCGCTCGACGTGAACGAGTATATGAAGCTGGGGCTCGATTGGATCACGGGTAATCTCGGAACGCTCTTTTCGGGTGCGGTGAAGCTCGCCGTCGATATGGTGATATTCGTGATGGCCCTCTATTACATGCTGAAGGACGGTTATGCCCTGAAGCGCGCATTCGTCTTCTTCAGTCCGTTATCCGACAGCGATGACGAGGCTATCGCCGGCACCCTCTATCGCGCAGTGAAGTCCGTGGTCGTGGGGCGGCTCGCGACAGCGCTTCTGCAGGGGCTTTTGGCGATGGCTGGCTTTTTCGCGTTCCATGTGCCGAACGCGGTTCTATGGGGGAGTGTGACGGCCGTTACGGCGTTGATCCCGGGCATCGGCACCGCGCTCGTCGTCGCTCCCGCGGTCGTGTACCTCTACCTCGGTAACATGAGCTTTGCCGCGGCAGGGCTCGCCGTGTGGGGGCTCGCCTTCGTGGGGCTTGTCGACAATATCGTGGGGCCCAAGCTCCTCGGCCGAGGCATTGCCCTG
>CALQZH010000001.1:90420-91197 GCA_943349395.1 Parcubacteria group bacterium
CACCCGTTCCTCATTCTCCTCTCGGTCATCGGCGGCATCGCATTCTTCGGCCCTATGGGTTTCGTGGTGGGGCCGCTCGCGGTCGCCCTGCTTTTCGCCCTGCTCGACGCATACCATAGGGAAATGGCGGACCGCGTTTGACCGGAAAGCCGCAGTATTGATACCATATACCCATGATGAAGAAGGTGAAAAGGGGGCTGTTCTACGCGGTGATGGCGCTCATGATATTCATGTTCATCGCCCCGCTTTTCCTCACCGGACGGTATTGAGCTGTCAATTCCGCACGGCTGCGCCTCATACGGGCCTGTAGTAAAATGGCATTACGCGTCATTCGCATTGACGAGGTAGGAGTTCGATTCTCCTCAGGTCCACCACGTGAGATAAATCAGTGCCAGAGGTACGATTTATCTCGTAAATAAGCCCTAATTGCGCGGTTCCAAATCCGGAAGTACGCGAATACGGCAATCCTGTCGGAAACACTAATCTTTGAAACCGCGGACGGAGCTGCGGCGGCAGATCAAACCACTGCCTGCCGAGATCTTTGATGAAGTTCGTGGCATACGACAACGCCCCCTCAATATCGAATTGTTCTATCCGCGCTTCACTTAAGGATATCTTCGCCGCCATAACCTGATTTTCAATCTCCGCAAGGCGTTCCTTGCCCGTTTCCTTGTCGTATGTGCCATCTTCAAGGAGATCGCGGATTGTCGTTTTCTTCTTCAGAAGTACATTAAGCTCCTTTTCGTAGGCTTCAACATCAAGCACGCAGCTTTTGCC
>CALQZH010000002.1:0-13211 GCA_943349395.1 Parcubacteria group bacterium
CTCTTCCAGGGTTTTTCCTTGGACGTTCACGCCGGGCATCTCCTCTACCCAACCGACGTACCAATCCTTGGTTTTCTTGTATACCGCCGAAAATTGCCGCATGTCATATATATGCCACATATCTCCCCATTGTGCCATCAGAAAAAACAGCCGGCACATGCCGACTGTTTTTTCCGTGCGGGTCCTGTGGCCTTATGCCGAAACCTCCGCGCTGTCTTCCCTCTTGTCTACCGCCTTCACGATGACGCGCTCGTTGTGCGTCTCCTTTAAGCCCGTGCCGACCGGGATCAGCCGGCCGATGATCACGTTCTCCTTCAGCCCGCGCAGGCGGTCCACCTTGCCCTCGACGGACGCGTTCACCAAGATCCGCGCGGTCGTCATGAACGACGCGGCCGACAGGAAGCTCTCGGTCGAGAGCGCGACCTTCTGGATGCCCCAGAGGAGCCGCTTGCCTTTCGCGGGCTCCCGGCCGTCGTGCTTCAGGGCGCGGTTGACCTCGAAGAAGCGCGACTTCTCGACGACGTCGCCCACGATGAACTCCGAGTCGCCGGATTCCTTGATCTCCACGCGGGAGAACATCTGGCGCACGATGATCTCGATATGCTTGTCGTTGATCGGGGTACCTTCCGCGGCGTAGATGCTCTGCACCTCGTTCACGATGTAGCGCTGGACCTCGGCGGAATCCTTCAGGAGGAACATCTCCTTCAGGTCGATGTTTCCCTCGCAGAGCTGGTCGCCCTTCTTCACCTCGGCACCCACCGTGACGAAGAGCTGGGCCGAGCGCGGGATCGAATACTCGTCCACCTTCGCCTTGCCGCCCTTCTTCGCGGGGATGTTCGTCGCGATGCGCACGACCTTCGTCAGCCCCTTCTCTTCTATCGACTCGACGTTGCCGTCCTCTTCCGCGAGGAATGCGCGGCCCTTCGGGCTGCGTGCCTCGAAAAGCTCCTCGATGCGCGGCAGACCGTGCGTGATGTCCGTGCCCGCGACGCCTCCCTGGTGGAAGGTACGCATGGTGAGCTGGGTTCCCGGCTCGCTGATGGACTGCGCCGCGATGACGCCCACCGCGCCCCCGAGCTCGATCGGCTTGTTGTGGCCCAAGTCGTACCCGTAACACTTCGAGCACACGCCGTAGAGCGTCTTGCACGTCATGAGCGAGCGGATCATGACCGAGGAAACATCCTTCGCCGCGTCGATCGCCTCGGCCGTGTCGCGGTCCATGATCTCGCCCTCCTTCACGAGGACCTTCTTGCCGGACATGACGTCATGCAACGCCGTGCGGGAGAATATGCGCGACGCGAAGCTGATGCCGATCTTCTCCGCGTCCGTGCGGAGGATCGTGAGTCCCTCCTTCGTGCGGCAATCATCCTCGCGCACCACGAGGTCCTGGCTCACGTCGACGAGCCGGCGAGCCAAGTATCCCGCCTGGGCGGTCTTTAAGGCCGTATCGGTCGTTCCCTTGCGGGCGCCGTGGGTCGAGATGAAATACTCAAGCACGTTATGGCCTTCCTTGAGAGACGACTTGATCGGCAGCTCGATGACATCGCCCTTCGGGTTCTGCACGAGACCCTTCATGCCGACCATCTGCACCGACTGCGACCACGATCCGCGGGCGCCCGAGTCGATGATCGAGTATACCGAGCTCTGGGGGTCGAACGTCTTCATGGTAACGACCTGCTTGATCGCCTCCTTGGCGACCGTCCAGATCTCGACCACCTTCGCGTGGCGCTCCTCGTCGGTCAAAAGGCCCTCGTCGAACTGCATGCGGACCGTCTCCTCCTCCTTGTTCGCCCCCTCGAAAATAGCCTCCTTCTCGGGCGGAGACACGAGGTCGTCCATGCCCCAGGAAATGCCCGACTTCGACGCGTACTCGAAGCCGATCTTCTTGATCGCGTCCAAGTGCCCGGCGGTGCGCTCGATGCCGTACGTGTTGATGAAGACCCCGATGAGCCGCGACAGCCGCTTCTTGTCCATATGCTCGTTGATGAAGCCGTGCTCCGCGGGAAGGATCGCGTTGAAGAACAGGCGGCCGACGGACGTCGTCATGCCGTCGACTTCGATTGCCGCGTTCACCGCCACGTAGCCGTGGTCGTGCGCGATGACCGCCTCTTCCTTGCAGCCGAACTTCTTGCCAGTCCCCTTCGCCCCGGGGGCGATCTTCGTCAAGTAATAACAGCCGAGCACCATGTCCTGCGTCGGCACCGCGATCGGGTCGCCGGTTCCGGGCTTCAGGAGGTTTAGGCGCGAGAGCATTATCTCCGATGCCTCGCGCTGGGCCTCGACCGTGAGCGGCAGGTGGACGGCCATCTGGTCGCCGTCGAAATCCGCGTTGAACGCGGCGCACACGAGCGGCGGCACGCGAATCGCCAAGTCCTCTATGAGGAGCGGCTGGAATGCCTGGACGCCCAGGCGGTGCAGGGTCGGGGCGCGGTTCAGGAGCACCTTGCGGCCCTCGATCACCTCTTCCAAGATCGCCCAGATCTCGGGCGACGCCTGCTCGATCAGCCGGTTCGCGTTGCGTATATTGTGCGCCATGCCGCGCTCCAGGATCTTCGAGATCACGAACGGCTTGAAGATCTCCAAGGCCATCTTCTTGGGTAGGCCGCACTGGTCGAGGTTCAGCTCGGGGCCGACCACGATGACGGACCGGCCGGAGTAGTCAACGCGCTTGCCGAGCAGGTTCTGGCGGAAACGTCCCTGCTTTCCCTTCAACATGTCGGCCAACGAGCGGAGCGGACGGCGCTGGACCGAGAGCTGCTGCGTGCCGAGCCGGGCGCTGTTGTCGATGAGCGAATCGACGGCCTCCTGCAGCATGCGCTTCTCGTTCGTCATGATGATCTCCGGCGCCTTCAGCTCCATGAGACGCTTCAGGCGGTTGTTGCGGTTGATGACGCGGCGGTAGAGGTCATTCAGGTCCGAGGTCGCGTAGCGTCCGCCGTCCAAGGGCACCATAGGGCGCAGGTCGGGCGGCAATACGGGAAGGAAGGTTATGATCATCCACTCGGGGCGGATGCCGTTCTTATCCATGCCGGTCAAAAGCTTCAGGCGGCGGAGGAGCTTGCCGCGCGCGGCGGGCTCCTTCACGCGCTCCGTATCCTTCTTCGCGTCCTTGATCATCGCCTTCAAATCGGCCTGTTCGAGGATCTTCCGCACCGCGGCCGCGCCGCTGCCCGCCTCGAACACGTGGCCGAAGCGCCGCGCGAGGCCGTGATATTCGGCTTCCTGCAAAATATATCCGGGCGCCAAGGCCTTCAGCTGGGAACGCAGGATTTCCGCGGCGGTTTCCAAGGCTTCCACGGAGACGCCCTCGTCCTTCGCGGTCTTCGCGCGGGCCTTCACCTCGCGCTCGATCTCGGTCAGCGCCTGCTTGCGCGCCTCGTCGTTCACCGATATCACCATGTACGAGACGTAGTAGACGACCTTCTCGAGCTTCGAGATCGGCACGTCGAGAAACAGCCCTATTTTCGAGGGGATATTGCGCAGGTACCAGATATGGACCACCGGGACGGCGAGCTCGATGTGGCCCATGCGCTCGCGGCGCACCGCGGAGCGCGTGACCTCCACGCCGCACTTGTCGCATACGATGCCGCGGTAGCGGATGCGGCGGTACTTCCCGCAGTAGCATTCCCAGTCCTTCGTGGGGCCGAATATGCGCTCGGAAAACAGGCCGTCCTTCTCGGGACGCTGGGTGCGGTAGTTGATGGTCTCCGGCTTCACCACCTCGCCGTGGGACCATGTCTTGATATCCGCCGGCGACGCCAATTTCAGTTTGATTCCGTCGAGTTCCATAGTTTTATTATTCCTGTTTTTTCTCGAGCAGTTCGACGGCCAAGCCCAGGGCCTTCAGCTCGGATACGAGCACGTTGAACGCGGCGGGGATGTTCGGCTTCTGTATCTCCTCGCCCTTGATGATGGATTCGTATGACGATGCCCGGCCGAACACGTCGTCGGACTTGATCGTCAGCATCTCCTGCAGCGTGTGGGCGGCGCCGTACCCTTCGAGCGCCCAGACTTCCATTTCGCCGAACCGCTGTCCGCCGAAGTGAGCCTTGCCGCCGAGCGGCTGCTGGGTGATCAGGGAGTAGGGGCCGATCGAGCGCATGTGAATCTTGTCCTCCACGAGGTGGTTCAGCTTCAGCATGTATATGATGCCCACGGTGACTTCGCGGGCGAACGGCTCGCCCGTGCGGCCGTCGTACAGCGTGACCTTGCCGGATTCGGGAAGGCCGGCGGCCTTCAATTCCGTCTTGATCTGGCCCTCGGTCGCGCCCGAGAGCGCGGGGGTCTGCGCGCGATATCCCAGGGTCTTCGCGGCCCATCCGAGATGCGTTTCGAGGATCTGCCCCAAGTTCATGCGGGATGCGACGCCCAACGGGTTCAGGATGATGTCGACGGGCGTCCCGTCCGCGAGATAGGGCATGTCCTCCACCGGGCGGACCTGCGAGATGACGCCCTTGTTTCCGTGGCGGCCGGCGAGCTTGTCGCCCGCGCGCGCCTTGCGGAGCTGAGCAACCTCCACCTGCACGCGCTTGATGATGCCGGGCTCGAGCTTGTCTCCCCGCTCGCGCGAGAATACCTTCACGCCGATCACGCGGCCGTGCTTGCCGTACGAGGTCGTGAGCGAGGTATCCTTCACGTCGCGCGCCTTCTCGCCGAAGATGGCGCGGAGAAGTCTCTCTTCGGACGTGAGCTCGCTCTCGCCGCGCGGCGAGATCTTGCCGACCAGGTAGTCGCCCGAGTGCACCTCGGCGCCGATCCTGATCACGCCGTCCTCGTCCAAGTTCTTCAGCTTCTCCTCGGAAACGTTCGGGATGTCGGGCGTGGTCATTTCGGGACCAAGTTTGGTGTCGCGGACATCGCAGTAATAGTCTTCGATATGGATGGACGTGAAACGGTCGTCCTGCACGACGCGCTCCGAAATAATGATGGCGTCCTCGAAGTTCGCTCCCTCCCACGATACGAAGGATACGAGCAGGTTCTGGCCGAGCGCCAAGACGCCGTTGTCGATCGACGGGCCGTCGGCCAATACGTCTCCCCGCTTCACCTTCTGCCCACGCACGACGGTCGGGCGCTGGGAAATGCAGGTAAAGGCGTTCGAGCGCTTGAACTTGGCGAGGGGGTAGGTCTTCGCCTCGGACTTCATCTTCACCGTGACGGAATTCGCGTCGACGGCCGTCACCTCGCCGTCCTCTTCCGCGATCACGAGGTATCCCGAGTCGCGGGCGGCCTTCTCCTCGATGCCCGTGCCGACGTACGGCGCCTCGGGGCGCACCGAGCCCACGGCCTGCCGCTGCATGTTGGAACCCATGAGCGCGCGGTTCGCGTCGTCATGCTCCAAAAACGGGATGAGCGAGGTCGCGACTGACAGGAACTGGTGCGGGGCGATGTCGACGTAGTCGAGCTCGTTGCGGCGGCACACGTTCGGCTCGCCCTCCACGCGCGCCTCGACGATCTCGTTTCCGTGCTTCGCGTCCGAAAGGTCCACGCCGCCGTGCGCGATCTTCGAGCGCTCCTCGTCCAAGGCGTTCAGCCACTTCACCTCCTTCGTCGCCGTGCCGTCCTTCACCACGATGTAGGGCGTCTCGATGAAGCCGAACTCGTTCACGCGCGCGAAGCTGGCAAGGTGGTTCACCAAGCCGATGTTCACGCCTTCGGGCGTCTCGATGGGACAGATGCGGCCGTAATGGGAGTGATGGACGTCGCGCACCTCGAAGCCGGCGCGCTTCTGCGTGATGCCGCCCGGACCCATGGCGGAAATGCGCCGCTTGTGCTCGATCTCGGCCAAGGGGTTGATCTGGTCCATGAACTGCGACAGCTGGGACGACGAGAAGAATTCCTTCACGATCGACATGAGCGCGCGGGCACTGATCAACTGAGAGGGCGTCAACGTGTCGAGATCCAGGGTCGACATGCGGTCCTGGATGATCCTGCGCTGCTTCGCGAGGCCGAGGCGGAGGCGGTTCTGCAGGAGCTCGCCCACGGGGCGGAGGCGGCGGTTGCCCAAGTGGTCGATGTCGTCCGCGACGGAGTCCTGCGCGCCGTTCAGCCTGATTATTTCCTTTATGATAAGCACCAGGTCCTCCTTCGTGAGGATCTTCGAGTCGTCGCTCTCCCTCTTGCCGAGACGCTGGTTCATCTTGAAACGGCCCACGCGCGAGAGGCTGTAGCGGTCGTTGCGCTGGAACATGCCGTCGATTAAGCCCTTCGCGTTCTCGACGGTGGCCAAATCGCCCGGGCGGATGCGGCGGTAGATCTCGATATAGGCGTCGCCCGCGGTCTTTGCCGCGTCTTTCTTCAATGTTGCCTTGATCCCCTCCCCGAACGCCTTGACCATGTCGTCGGCCGACTCCATGCCGAACACGCGCAACAGATCGGTCGCCGGTACCTTGCGGTGGCGGTCGATCTTCACGCCGATGAATCCGTCGGGATCCGTCTCGAACTCCAGCCATGCGCCCTGGTACGGGATGACCTTGGCGCCGAACAGCTTCTTGCCGCGCCATCCGTGCGCGGTGAAATACACGCCCGACGAGCGGATGAGCTGGGATACGACCACGCGCTCGATGCCATTGATGATGAAGGATCCCCGCTTCGTCATCACCGGGAAGTCCCCGAAATACACCTCCTGCTCCTTCACATCCCCTGTCTTCCCGTTCACGAGCCGCATCGTGACCCGGAACGCCGCCTCATAGGTCAGATCCTTGAATTTCGCGTATTCCTCGTCGCACTTCGGCTCGTCGAACGCGAAATCGCTGAAGTGGAGCTCGAGATCCTTTCCCGCGTAGTCCTTGATCGGGGAGATCTCCTCGAACAGCTCCTTCAACCCCTTCGCGAGGAGCCACTGGTAGGACTCGAGCTGGGCTTCGGCGAAATGCGGCTGATCCTTCAGGATGCCGCGGAACTTGGAGAAGTTTTTTACGGGGATATTAATAGACATAAGCTTCAGGGGGATGATGCGTTATTCAGTTTATATGATATTTCGCCCTATTCTCGTTGTGCCCCTCGAGCGTCTCGGCAAAGATGAGCTTGCCGGTCTTGGGATTCGAGATGTAGTAGAGATCCTTCGTCCGTTCGGGATGGAGCGCTGCCTCGAACGCGTCCTTGCCCGCATTCGCGATCGGCCCGGGCGGCAATCCCGCATGGAGGTAGAGATTGTACGGGCTTTCGGCGGCGAGGTCCGCTTTCGTAAGCTCGCGATCGTCCCTCGGGCAGGTCATATACGCCCCCTTGCACTTCGCGTAGATATTCGCGGCATCTACTTGGAGTGGCATGCCGATCGCGAGGCGGTGGACGAACACGCCCGCGGCCAAGAGCCGATCATGGGGATAGAGCGCTTCCTTTTCCACGAGCGAGGCGAGGATCACGGCCTTCCTCACGTCGGCTTCGGAGAGACCCGTAAGCAGGGGGCCGACATTCTTGTCGAAGTTTTCCCGCATCGCGACGACGACGGATGCGGCGGAAATGCCCCCCGAGAACGTATAGGTATCGGGGAAGAGATACCCCTCGAGCGACGGATTCCTCGAGCGGTCGTATTCCTCGAGCTCTAAGGGGCGCAGAATGCCCGCGTCGGCGAGCGCGCGGCCGATATCCACGAGCGTCATGCCCTCCCGGATCGTCACGGTTATGGCCGGAATTCCGGCTTCCAATGTACGCGCAAGCGCCGGCACTCCCATCGATTTTGCCAGGGAATATGACCCCGGCTTGAACCCGGTTGCCGCGCCCGTTATCAGGCTGTAAATGGTAAACCCGATCGTCGATTTAATCAAGCCTTCCCCTTTCAGCCTGCCCGCGATCTCCTTAATACCATCGCCCCGCGAAACCGCGAACGGAACAGCTTCCGTCCGAGCCGAATCGGCCGGAGCAAGCAGGAGAAATCCCCCCGCGAGAAACACGAAGAACAGCCCAAGCGCCGTCCCCATGAGGCACCGTTTAAAATACAGAGCGGATGGCAATACTTTGCACTATACCCAGTACCATGAAAAACGTCAAGATGTTCGAACCGCCATAGGAGACGAGCGGCAAGGGAACGCCTATGACCGGCATGAATCCGACCGCCGAGCCGATGTTTAACCCCATATGGAGCAGGAAGAGGCACGCGGTACCGAGGCATATGAGCCTGCCGAAATTCCCCTCGGCGGCGCTCCCCACGACGAGCAGGCGGAATATGCAGGTCGCGTATGCGGCGAGCAGGGCGAACACGCCCAACAGGCCCCACTCCTCAGCGATCGCCGAGAACACGAAGTCGTTCGCGGGCTCCGGCAGGAAGCCCAACCTCACCTGCGTCCCCTGCTTCCACCCCTTGCCCATGAGGCCGCCCGAACCGATCGCGATCTTCGACTGGATTACGTTATAGTTCACCCCCAACGGATCGTATCGCGGGTCGAAGAGCCCCTTTATGCGCTCTTTCTGATATCCTGCGAGATGACTCCATCCAAAAAATGCGAGCATCACGACGACGACCGCCCCCATCGCGATATGCCGGGCGCGGATGCCGCCCAAAAAGAGATATGAGACCCACAACCCGAGGACGATGAGCGCGGACCCCATGTCCGGCTGGAGGAGAATGAGAAAGACGGGCACGGCCGCGTACCCGAGAGGTATTAGGATATTCCTCCACTCTGCGATGCCCACGTGCCGCCGGGCGAAATAGTACGAATACAGGATAAGGAGCCCGACTTTCATGAATTCGGACGTCTGGAACTGCGCCGGGCCGAACACGAGCCAGCTGCGCGTCGCGCGGATCGTCGGGGCGAAGAAGTATGTGGCGACGAGGAGCGCTATGCCCAGGAAATATATCGAGAACACGATCGGGCGATGGGCCGTGAGCGGCCGCCAGTCTATCAAGGCGCATACGATAAGGAGCGAGGCGCCGATGCCGAACGCGATAGCCTGCTGCGCGACCTCTCCCGGATTCGCCGAAGCGATGGCGAGAAGGGATAGCGCCATGAAGAATGCCGCGCACCCGTTCAGCACCCAGTCCATGCGGCGGAGCGATGAGAGAAAAGCCATCAGGATAGAGTGTACGCTCCCTCGCGCCCAAAAAAAAGGAGCGTCCTGCGACCGCAGTCCGCCCCTCACTCCTCCGCCATGCGCCGCTCACGCCTCCTCGTGCGTCATACGACCTTGAGGAAATAACACTCCGCTCCGAACGTGTCATCGAGCGGGAAGAAGACCCATCGCCAGTCCCAGCTATTGGGACCATCGCTCTTCATTCCTTGGACATACTCCATCCCGTCGCTGTCCGTGAAGGCGACGGTCGGGATGATGATGGTCATGCCGCTTTCCGACGACCATTCCTGAGGCATCGCGCACGTATTGCCGATGAACATGCTCGTGAGAAGCCACGGCAGGGTAATCACGCTTGTATCCTTCCTACCTCGCCTGAACATCTCCCTGCCGTCGATCCGCTCCACATCTCCCGACACGCACACGGGCACGAGAGACAGTCGGAACGTCCTTTCCGCCCTCGGACCTTTCATCTCCATAACCGAATCCATGCTTCGAATGTGCACCGTTCCTCCATTTCTATTTTTCAAGAATTCTCACCATGAGCATCGGGACGCATGTCCCGACACGCGCTTTCCGCATCGCTCACGATCCGCACGAAATGGCATCCGCATCCGAATGCATCGTCCACCCCATACATCCCGAGAGACCAGCAATCTCCCCCTCCATTCGTACCCTCCGCAAGCCCTAGCACAAAGGACTTCTGAAAATCCTGCTCGGTCGCGGCGATCGCCGGAAAGAGGATCAGAATACCTTCGCAGCACCAGTCCGCCGGAAACATCCATTGATTCAGAAACAGCGCGAGCGCCATCTGCCGATCCGTCACCGCGTCGATGACCCCTCCCCTGCGGATCAGCTCCTCTCCGGAAATCTCCGGCCCATCCTCGGGACCGAGGATCGCGATCAGCTCGAACGTGACCTTTCGTCCATCTACCTCACCCACGAAACACTCTTTCAGCGTCATGATGCATTCCTTTCTGAACGTGCAGACCCTATTCGTACCCCGCGCATATAATACCTTGTTTTATTGAAAATGTCCATATTCCTTCCTTTACTCCCCCAACTGCATGCATATGACGCCTATGGCATTCGAGCGGATACTCGAAGGCGATCATCATGCGATCCGAGCGACGACGCCTGCGCCAGGGAAAAACGGCTGTCTGAATCCCACGGCGAGCCGCCGGGGTTGAGTTCCGTTTTTACCGTCGGCGCACAGGAGGCACGAGCAGATCGCATTGTGAGCCGCCGCTATCCGCGAAAATACATGGGCGTCATATGCAAAAGACCCCTTGCGTGTTGGCGAAACCTACTTTCCCGACCGGCGAACCAGTAAGTATCATCGGTTTCGGGCCGTTTCACTTCTCTGTTCGGAATGGGAAGAGGTGTTGCCGGCCCGAGTAAATCACCAACGCGTAAAGGGTCTTTCCTTCATGCGTGCGGATACGGAATAAAGCAAAGATAAGAATCATGCAGTCACCGGACGCCTAAGCGCTCGGATGGCCGGTTAATCGCTACGCGATATTAGTATCGCTCGGCTAAACACATTGCTGTGCGTACACCTGCGACCTATCAACGTGGTAGTCTTCCACGATCGCTAAGTTTCATCTTGGAGTTGGCTTCGCACTTAGATGCTTTCAGCGCTTATCCGTTCCGAACATAGCTACCCAGCGCTTCAGTTGGTACCAAAGCTGGCAGACCAGCGGTTCGTTCAACCCGGTCCTCTCGTACTAGGGTCGACTCTCCTCAAACTTTTATCGCCTGCAACAGATAGAGACCAACCTGTCTCACGACGGTCTAAACCCAGCTCACGTGCCCTTTTAAATGGCGAACAGCCATACGCTTCCGAGCTTCTCCACCCGGGCGCTAGGGCGAGCCGACATCGAGGTGCCGAGCGTCGTCGTCGATAGGAACTCTCGGACGACACTAGCCTGTTATCCCCAGAGTAGCTTTTATCCGATGTCTCTGGCCATTCTATGACGGACCATCGGGTCACTAAGTTCTGCTTTCGCATCTGCGCGGCTTGTAGGCCTTGCAGTTAAGCTGGCTTCTGCCTTTACGCGTCCAGCCCGATTTCCATCCGGGCTAAGCCAACCTTTAAACTCCTCCGTTACTTTTTAGGAGGAAAACGCCCCATTTAAACTGCCCGGCAGACACTGTCCCCCGCCGTTTTTTCCGTCGGGGTTAGAATTTACAACTATGAAGATGAGTGTTTCATTGACGGCTCCACGCGCCCCGAAAGGCACGCTTCAAAGCCTACTCACTACGCTACGCAGCACAGCCGTAAAGCCAATATCAACCTACAGTAAAGCTTCTGGGGTCTTTTCGTCCCGTTGCAGGTATCCCGCGTCTTCACGGGAATCGCATTTTCACCGAGCACCTCTTTGAGACAGTTCTTCAGTCATTCCGCCATTCATGCGCTCCGGAACTTACCCGGAAAGGAATTGCGCTACTTTAATACGGTTATAGTTACCGCAGACATTGACGAGGGCTTCGGGCACTCCGCACTGAGCTTGCGCCCAGCACAGGCACCGTTGACCTTCTCGCATCGGTCAGGCGTCACCCCCTATACCTTCTTATGGAAGTTTGCAGGGAGCTGTGTTTTTAGTAAACAGTTGCTAAAGATACTTTCGCTGCGGCCCCGCTTGCGCGGGGCAGGCCTTATACCTAAGGTACGGCCGCTTGTTTGCCGAGTTCCTTAAAGAGGCATTACTCGTTCCCCTGAGGATTCTCTCCTCACCCACCTGTGTCGGTTTACGGTACGAATTCTACATTACTAATCTTAGAAGTTTTTCTCGGAACGCTCTTCGGTCGGATTGCCCCGGCCTAAGCCGGAACTTTTCCTGTACGCGATGCCCGCATTGAAGCAGCGTGGCGGATTTGCCTACCACGCGCATCTTCGATCCAAAACGCCAAACCATTAAGGCGCCCGACCTCATTTCATTCGTCCCTCCATCGAATAATGCAGAAGGGCCGGAATATTAACCGGCTGTCCATCGGCTGCGGCTCTCGCCATTGCCTTAGGATCGCCTAACCCGCAGATGATTGCCATTGCTGCGGAAACCTAGGATTTTCGGGGGCATGATTTCCCATCATGCTTGTGGTTACTCATACCAACATTTGCTCTTCCAAAAGCTCCACCGCCTCTCGCGAGTGCGGCTTCACTGCCGTTGGAACGTTCTCCTACCGCTCCCGTATCTCTGATACGGGAACCCGCATCTTCGGTACGATGCTTAGCCCCGGTACATTTTTGGCGCCGTCAACCGTCGAATAGTGAGTTGTTACACACTCTTTAAAGGATGGCTACCTCTGAGCCAACCTCCTATCTGTCATAGGTTCACGACTGCCTTTAACACTTAGCATCGATTTAGGGACCTTAGATTGCGATCTGGGTTCTTCCCCTCGCGACCACGGGGCTTAGCCTCCGTAGCCTAACTAGCCGCGACGATGCATGAGTATTCAGAGTTTAATTGGTCTGCCGGAGTTGCCCCCATTACAGACCATCCAGTGCTTTACCCCTCATGCATTTGAATTCCCTCGCGGGAATCACGGCCGCCAGTCGAAAAACTGTTTCGGAGAAAACCAGCTATTACCAGGCTCGATTAGCTTTTCACTTCTTACCACAGGTCATCCGAAGGTTTTGAACAACCAACCGGTTCGGGCCTCCTCCCGACATTACTCGGGGTTCACCCTGCCCATGGCAAGCTCGCTCTGGTTTCGGGTCTTACAGACGCGACAAACGCGCTATTAACACTCGGTTTCCCTATGGCTCCGCCCGTAAAGGGCTTAGCCGGGCCACGCCTGTAAACTCGTTGGCTCATTCTTCAATAGGCACGCTATCGTCCTTGCGGACTTTAGCTCCTTGTAGACATATGGTTTCAGATTCTATTTCATCGGCCTCACCGGCCTGCTTTTCACCTTTCCCTCACGGTACTTGTTCACTATCGGTCACATGACATATTTAGCCTTACCGGATAGTACCGGCAAATTCATTCAAGGTTTGCTTGCCTCGAACTACTCAAGAAAACCACCTGCCGCACATATACCATCACCTTTGAAAGCCTATTTCCGAAAATGGATTCGCGAAGCGACGACGAAGCCGTATCCATCGATACGGCGAGGAGGAGCGCCATGGAAGACATTCCGGAAATCGGCTTCCCTTTCGGGCGGGCCGAATTCAAGCAGCTTCCTTGTTGCTCGTTCCTCGCGCC
>CALQZH010000002.1:13221-19478 GCA_943349395.1 Parcubacteria group bacterium
GCCGCGAATCTCTCTTGAAATCGACTCCGTCAAAGTGACGGAATATGTGCGGCAGGCGGTTAGAAACGAAGAGTTCGCGAGTTTTCGCCTACGGGACTATCACCCGCTTCGGTTCCGCTTTCCAGCGGATTCGGCTAACAAGCGAATTTCTGACTCTTTGATCAGGGACACGAAACAATCCACTACTGGAAGGCCTCGCGGCATTCCGGACTGTTTCATGGCTCTAATCGTGTCTCTATCTTATGACCCCGCTCTTTTTGATTGCTCAAATGGCGGTTTGGGCTGTTCCCTTTTCGCTCGCCGCTACTTGGGGAATGGACCGTCTTGCGACGGAATTGTTTTCTGTTCCTCTCCTTACTAAGATGTTTCAGTTCAGGAGGTATGCGCCATCCGTGTCTAGCACGGAGGCCAGTGCGGTTTACGCACCGGGGTTACCCCATTCGGAAATCTTCGGATCACGGGTTGCTCAACGCCTCCCCGAAGCTTATCGCAGCTACGCCACGTCCTTCATCGCTGTCATGTGCCAAGGCATCCACCATACGCCCTTATGCGATTAACCGGCCATCCGAACTCTCCGCGTCCGCATGGCACGGCATGATTATTACCTTTGCTTTACTCCGTATTCGCTTATCAAATGCCAGTCGGTGGAAGCGCCCTCCGAAACAAAAACCGCTTGTCGCGGCCTTTTACGCGAGCCACGAAACGGTCACTATGTTTCAGCAGTCTGCCATGCCTTTCAGTACCATTCAGTATAGCCATAAAAAGACCCCTGTCAACCCGCATTGCACGGCAAGGAACGAGACTAGTTTCCCGCCCCCGAAAACATGGCTTTCTCTATCTTTGCCGCCATGCCATGGGCCTCGGAAACCGCCGCAGAATACGCATTCTTAGCCTTCATGATCGCCCCCGCCCGCGCTTCGGATACGCGACCTTTCACGCACGATATTGCCGGCGATCCGTCTATCCCCATAATACGTACGCAGCTCCCTTGGGATATCGCCGTTCCGGCCCCCGATCTTTCCATAAGATAGAAATCGAACGAGTCCGCGGGAATCTGCGCAAGGAACGCTCCGGGGAGACCCGTGACGTCCGCATCCGCGACGCCCGGCACGGCGCCTCCCGCGCCCCACGCCCACCCGCCATCCCGGACGAAGACGCCCGCGATGCCGAGCCCGCTCCGCAGGCCGGAGACTCTCGCCTCAAGATCCTGATATTTCGCGAATGCCTCGTTCACCGCGTCAAGATCGGCATTCGGGCTGAACACGTCCATGCCGAACAATGCCGTTTGCGCAGCCGCGAGATCGGCAACGGATGCGCGATACTCCCCGATCCTCCTGAATATCTCGAGCGACGTCATCGCTTTCTCCGCGGCGCGCGCTACCGGCGCAAATACTCCCTCGAATAGCGCCGCGGCCTTCTTCGGGACGAAATCGAGTAGCTTGTCCATAGGCACGAGCGGATCCTTCGCCTTGGGAAGCGGCGCATCTCCCCACTTCGCAGGAAGCGCCTCCGGCATGGCCCCGGAACCGACGACGAAGAGCGACTGGTCGCCGCTACCCCCGAACGAGGCGAAGACGGTCGCGCCGTGCGCGAGCAGGGCAACGGGGCTCACCGTCCCGTCGGACGCCATGACGGACTCCTCCTGATACGCATCGCCCTTGCATTTGAAAAATTCCCTCCGCTCGTTCCCCCCTTCAGCATAATATGAAACCATCCAACAGCCGGCTTTCCCGTCGAATCGCGCTCCGAGCGCGCCCGTATAGAGATTCGTCGTTATCACGATATGCGATCCCGGACCCGTGAGCGATCCTTGCGCGACCGGCTCCCCGGTCGCGACCGAGAAGCGCCAGTTGCTTCCCACAACCTTGCCCGCGAAGGCCAGGGCGCGTGGCGCGATCTGCCCGATGACCGGGGTGTATCCAGCCCATAGCTTGCGGATCTTCGGCGCCGCTTCTTTCACCTGCTCCTGGAAATATGACGCGTCAGCCGATGCCGCATGTCCCTGGTCATATATGTCGCCCGCGGCTTCTATGGCCTGACCTGTCGACTGCTCGGCATCGAATTGCGCCGTAACGCTCACGTTCCCGCTTGCCGTAACGACGCATGCGGAATTCGTTCCGGCGCATGCGCCCGACCAACCGGCAAACGACGAACCGATATCAGGCGTTGCTGTGAGAGCAATGCCGCCCGTAACCGATGCGATACATGATGATCCGCACTGAATTCCATCCCCTGTCACCGTTCCCGACCCCGTCCCGTTTTTCTGTATCGTAACCGTGTACTGCGAAGATCCCGAACCGCCCGTACCCAGATTCCCTTCGGCCGGAGGAACATATACCCCGCCGCCCGGTATGGTGCCCGAAGCCGGATCCGTTCCCGTGCCCGTTCCGGCCCCCGGCATTCCTCCCGATGGTGGAACATAGGGCATGCCCGGCATGTACTGCGCGTACGCGCATGAACCTATAGCGAAGCCGAGCGCCGCGCCCATGATCGCGCGAATCGCCCAAGGCCTCATACTATCTGATCTTCAGAACCTCTCCGCTCTTCGCGTCTTCGAGGGGTTGAGGCGCGCTTCCCGATGAGAGTGCGGAACGTCCGTTTTTCACATTATCCACGATCGCCGCAATTTCCTTGTTTGCGGGATTAAGCTCCATGACACGCTCGAATTTCGCGAGGGCGGACGCCCGGTCGCCGTTCCGCTCATATACGATCCCTAGGAAATACAGCGCATTGGCATAATCGGGCGCCGCGGCAACCGCCGCCTCAAGCACCTCCTCTGCCTTCACGAACCTCTGTGCCTGATAATGGAGCAGTCCCAGCTGGAAAAGGATGCCCGCGTCGTCAGGCGCGATGGAGCGCAAGCGCTCTGCGCGCGCGAGCGCCTCGGCAGACCTCCCCTCGCGGTCGAATACCTGGACGAGTGCGAAATGGGCCGGAGCATAATCCGACTTCAGGGCGAGGGCCGCCTCGAACGCATCGAGGGCCGCCTGGTATTCCGCATCGCGTTTGTCCTTCGGAGCCCGGTCGGCATAGGCCATATGCGCCCGGCCGAGACTCACCGGGATCGCCGGGTTATTCGGCTCAAGGTGGCCCGCGATCGCATATGCCGCGAACGCATTTTCGGCCACTCCCGGATTCAGCGGCATCACCGTCTCGTACACTCCCGCGAGCGCCAGCCAGTTCACGACGCTCTTGGGATTCGCCTGAGCCGCCTGCTCCGAGACCGCTATCGCCGCATTCACGGCGGCGGCCACCTTAGCTTCGGATTCCGCAGACCCTCCGTCCTTGACCGCTTGGCCCGCGAGCACATTCCCCTGAGCCAGAAGCGCCTGCGCCAAGACCTGCAGGTACGTCTCGTTCCTCTCATCGAGCCTCGCGCCGTATGCCAGATACGGAATCGCCTTCTCCATATCCCCCGTTCCCCTGCCTATCGCGACGCCCCGAGCGAACGATACCGCCCCGATATACCGACGTGCGTTCGCGTACGACAAAGCCGCGAATATCGCGATCGAGGCGATTGCCGCAAATGACCATCCGAATGCCCTATTTGACGACGCGAAGATGACCGTTCCCCGACTATCCTTGTCGGCAGTTCGGAGGGCAGACACTATGCCCGCGCATGCGAACAGGAAGAAATAGAGCGTGAAATTCTGCGGATAGAGGAATAATGCGACCACGAGATATGCTCCGCCCGCGACGAATGCTGCCGCGATCGGCCCTGATGCGCGCTTCGCGCGGGCAAGAAGGACGAGCTCGCTTATGAACGCGGCTACGAGGAGCAGGAAGATGACGGTTCCCAAGATGCCCCATGATACGAGATGCGTGAGTATCGCGTCGAAACCCTGCGTGAATCGTATGCCCCAGAACTGCGACTGATTCAACGATGCGTCGCGATACTTCCCGTACTGGTATTGATAGGTAGCCGGGCCCGATCCCAGGACGAGGTCCTTAATGCTCTCGCGTGCCGTCTCCTTCACGATGCGCCAGCTCGCTCCAACCGTCGGCGCGATTTCCGCGGGAGAGGCCATCCGCGGCACGGGAATCGAGAGTATGCCCCACGAGATGACGAGCATGAATGCGGAAACGACTATGAGGGAGATTGATAGGAGATTACGGCGCGATTCCTTCCGCGCATCAAGGCGACTGCCGATAGCCGCGAGGACGAGCAGGGAAACGACGAGTCCCGCGAACGCCGCCCAGTAGCCGATCGCGAACGTTATCAAAAACGACAGGCCGGCGATCACGGCGCATGCGATGCGCGCGGGCCTACCCCATGAAAGACCGTACTGCGCTCCGGCAAAGGCGAATACAAACATGAGGCCGAAGTATAGCCCCAACGCGTTCGTCGTTCCCATGGCGTTGAATCCGGACGCATTCGCGAAATCCCAGGGAAGGATGGCGAGATTCACGGCCTGCAGGAACACGGGGATCATGGACAATGCCGCTCCTGCAAGGAATGCGACGAATGCGTTACGTGCATCCTCTTTCTCGCGGAACGTTGCCGCGATCAGGAAGCAGAACGCGACGAATGAGATCATCGCGAGCGCCGTATCGGCCTCGCCTCCCGTGCTCCCCATGAAGCTCATTCCCCGTACGCCCGAAAAGAGTGCGCTTATTGCGGCGAATGCCGCAAGCGCGCCGGACGCGATGCCTATCGGACTCTTCGCGTATTCGAACCTGCCCGTACTCACAGCCTCGATGAGCCAGGCGATGCCGCCTACGAAGACGAGTGCCGTGAAGAGCGCTTGCTTGTTCAGATCGACCGGATAGAGCGTGAGCGGCAAAAAGAATATCGGGGTGAGGAACAGGGCGCCATATAACGACCAGCGCGTGATCGCGGCACATGCCGAAGCTGCTGAGTATTTCATATCATCATTCTCGCTGATCGGACGGCATGCGTCAACGAGAGCAGGATGCCCCGTTCGTCACCAGGCAGAAGAGCCTGTTCGAGAGTGCATGGATGAGATCGGTGAAGGCATCGTATATGGAGCCGCCACCGCCCGTGTAATAGACGGTCATGTTCATGCTTATGATCCACCCTCCTCCGATCGTGCCCCCCGTAATATTGATGACCGCCCCGAAATTCGAGGCATTCACATCGGCAGGCGTGAGTGCCACGCCCCATAGATCGCCCGCACCTCCATAGGTAAAGTTCTGATGGGATAAGGGCCAAAACGCTGCTGTCTCAGCCTTGTTATTCCCCACTATGACCCCTCCTTTCTCCAATCGCACTACATTATCTTTTTCGCTGCCATCGGAACCGTGCTTTGTAATAATGAGCTTTACTCCCGTAATGGTGGCGCCCGTAGGAATCGAAAAGCCTCCTCCTATGGCATTCAAGTAGCTCGAAGGTGAATTTCCGGCAGTCGCATTGGTCCATTCCGCCGCTTCAGTCCACGCGCCTCCGCATGAGCTCGTACACCAGTCCGCTTTCATCAAAAGCTCATTCGGCCCCGCCGAGCTCCCCCCTCCCGACGTATTGAAGGTCGCGGTGGTGGACGTCGAGGCGGACATGGTGATTCCGCATGCCGGCGAACTGCCGTAGCTCGCGCATGCGCCCGACCACCCAGCGAAGGTCGAGCCGGAGGCGGCACTGGCGGTAAGCGACACCGGGAGCCCTCCGACGACCGTTGCGGTACAGGTCGAGCCGCAATTGATGGTTCCTCCTCCCGAGCCGGTGACGGTACCCGAGCCCGTGCCGTTCTTCGATACCGTGAGGGTGAAGCTGTTGCCAGGGGCGTTCGTCTGGACGATGCGCCCTTCCTGCACCACGTCAGCTACGAGCGGGAGCTGTTTCGGCGGAGTCTGGACGATCACGGGATCGATAATGACGCAGGCATCGCCCTCGTCGCGCGTGACCTTCACGTCGACGGCCTTCACCGTCACGAAGCCGGTCGAGTTCTTGCCGCCATGGTCGAGGAACGTTATGGATACGCAGTTCACGTCCGCGAGGTCTTTCGCGGCGACGCCGAAATTGTCGAACGAGAAGGAGACGGGACTCCCCTTCGGGAGAGCATCGGTCTTCGAGGCGACGTTCGTGCCCACGAGCGCGCCGTCCTTCTTCCTTAACTGGACGCGGTCGAATGAGACCGCATTGTCCTGGGTCTCATATGCGGAGACGGTCACCTTCACGGCCTGGTTCGTGCCGGATGCGAGAGCCTGCGAGAGATCGAAGCATGCCTCGAGCGGCGGGGTCGGGGTTCCGAGCGACGTGACGATCGACGCCGACATGGCGAAGGAGACGAGGGGGAGGAATA
>CALQZH010000002.1:19488-25734 GCA_943349395.1 Parcubacteria group bacterium
CTCGAGCGGCGGGGTCGGGGTTCCGAGCGACGTGACGATCGACGCCGACATGGCGAAGGAGACGAGGGGGAGGAATACGGACGATGCGATGAGTATCAGCGTGCGCATGAGGAAGCGTTCGTGATGATGCAGAAGAGCCTGTTCGAGAGTGCGTGGATGAGATCGGTGAAGGCGTCGTATATGGAGCCGCCGCCGTTCGAATACCATACCGTCAGCTTTCCGACATCGATACTCGCCGTCTGAGGCATAGACATATTACTATTCGACACACCCACCACGAAACCGAATCCCGAGCTATCGATGTCTACAGGCCCCCATGTCGCCCCCCATAGATTCGTCGATCCGCCAAACGTCTTTTGTTCATATACATTGTTTGCCGACCACTGCGCGCCGGAAGATAGATTACTGCTTAATGTCCCATTCTTCCACAGATAGATATTGTAGTCGGTTATGCCCGTTCCCGATCCCGTCTGGGCACGATCAAGCGTGAGCTCGATACCATGAATCGTCATCCCGGCCGGCACGGCGAAGCCGAACCCCGTCGCCGTAATTTGGCCTGAGATCATCGTATTCGGCGGCACTATGTTCGACGTCACGAGATCATTGTCCGTAAAGATATTATTCACGTTCCCCCATATCGGCGAGCCGCCGTTCGATGCGGATGTCGGCGTGCATGGCCCTTCGGGCGATGTTCCGCCTCCGCATGCGCCCCCCCCGCCCCCTCCCGACGTATTGAAGGTCGCGGTGGTGGACGTCGAGGCGGACATGGTGATTCCGCATGCCGGCGAACTGCCGTAGCTCGCGCATGCGCCCGACCACCCAGCGAAGGTCGAGCCGGAGGCGGCACTGGCGGTAAGCGACACCGGGAGCCCTCCGACGACCGTTGCGGTACAGGTCGAGCCGCAATTGATGGTTCCTCCTCCCGAGCCGGTGACGGTACCCGAGCCCGTGCCGTTCTTCGATACCGTGAGGGTGAAGCTGTTGCCAGGGGCGTTCGTCTGGACGATGCGCCCTTCCTGCACCACGTCAGCTACGAGCGGGAGCTGTTTCGGCGGAGTCTGGACGATCACGGGATCGATAATGACGCAGGCATCGCCCTCGTCGCGCGTGACCTTCACGTCGACGGCCTTCACCGTCACGAAGCCGGTCGAGTTCTTGCCGCCATGGTCGAGGAACGTTATGGATACGCAGTTCACGTCCGCGAGGTCTTTCGCGGCGACGCCGAAATTGTCGAACGAGAAGGAGACGGGACTCCCCTTCGGGAGAGCATCGGTCTTCGAGGCGACGTTCGTGCCCACGAGCGCGCCGTCCTTCTTCCTTAACTGGACGCGGTCGAATGAGACCGCATTGTCCTGGGTCTCATATGCGGAGACGGTCACCTTCACGGCCTGGTTCGTGCCGGATGCGAGAGCCTGCGAGAGATCGAAGCATGCCTCGAGCGGCGGGGTCGGGGTTCCGAGCGACGTGACGATCGACGCCGACATGGCGAAGGAGACGAGGGGGAGGAATATCATTGAAAAAAACCCGCTCCAAACGAAAGTTCGGGCGGAAACCGCTTCATATGCCAGTTTCCCCTCTCTCTTTATATCCATAGCCTTACGGAACAGTATACCCGACAGTCGCCGAAACCGAATTGACGGTTGCCGTATCGGTCGACCCTACGATCGCCCGAAGACCGAGTGCGAACCCTATAGAATTCACATCCGCCGCCGAGAGAGAGAATGCATTAGAAGGAGCGTTGAACGCGACTCCCGAAACAGCGGACGGCCATTTCGCTCCGGCCGCCATATTATCTCCCACCACAGCGTTATTCGCTACCACATATACCGTATCGTCGTTCACGTTACCCTTTGCCGATGTGCGCGTTACCAGGAACTTGATCGACGTGATTCTCGCATTCGCGGGGATCGAGAAGCCGAAATTATTCGCGGAAAGTATCTGGCTCTTCGTTGAGCTCGCATATGCGCTGTTTGTCACATAGCTCGACCCTGCATTTCCACCCTGGCTACTCCATTGCATGTCGGACGAAGGCGGCGCTCCATATACGTTGATCATGCGCCCCGCGACTTTCGTCTGCGTTCCCGAAATGGGCCCGGAAGGAGCCTGGGCAGGAGGAGTCACGGGCGCCGGGGGAATGACGGCGACCGGAGCTGTCGAAGGCGGCACGACGGCGGCCGGCGGAACAGGGGTCGCCTTTGCAGGAGTCGGGACCGCGCTCGGCGTGCCCGTTACCGTCCAGCCAGAACCCTTCACACTCCCAATCGATACCTGCACTGTCGCGCTCGAGCATACGAGCGATTCTTTTTCCTTTTCTTTCGGCGCATCGGCGATGATGCTTGCCGCGAGCATCGCGAATTGAGCCTGCAGATTCGCCAACTGGGCCTTCAGCCCTTCCACCTCGCCCTTCAGAGGCTCAACCCGGTCATCCGTGAGCGATGCGAAGCCGACCGTTGCCATCTTCCCATCCGCGCTCACATCCGTCACTGCAAGCGCCTTACCCTTCACATCCTTATCCCCCCCCGTCGCAATCTTCAGGTTTTCCGCTGCGAGATCGCCCGCGAAGACGTCGACGGTCTCCTTCACGCTCCCCAGCACGGCATCCTTGTCTCCCGCCGCCGTAAGGACGGGGTCGCCATTCGCATCGATCGTGCTCTCGAACCCGGCGAGCCCCCCTCCGCCGGTCAGGGACTTCCGCACTCCCGTCTTCTTATTAACCGTCGACAGATCGCCATCCGACCCCGCGCTCAATGTCGCGATCTCCTCCCCATTCGATCCGATAAGATGGATCGTCGAGGTAGTCATGTACAAGCTTCTCCATGGCATCGCTGCCGAACCAAGGTCATATGTATTCGGCGCGGACGGAATGAGATTCGATGATACGCCCCCTACCGATAAGTTGCCGGTAATCGTCTTGTCGCCCACGAATACCGGCGCTTCGCAGATGGGGGCTACGGGCGATTGCCACGTCGCGTTTCCCGCGTTGTCGGAAGTAAGCACCTTGCCCGTAAGGTTCGTACCGGTCGTGATCTGGAGTGCCGGTGTCGTTATCGACGAGCTCGCGACGATCCCCGAGGCATTCATGCTGTTCGCGTACATCGAGCCGAAGGGCTTCGCGGCAGATCCTACGCCGCGACCGCCAGCCGCATCCGGCTGGATCACCACGTTCACGTTCGTGAGGTCGATGATGGACGAGGTCGCGCTCCACGTCGGCACGCCTCCCACGAGGGTCAAGACCTGGCCGGTCGTGCCCGCGGCAACCTGACCGATCGTCGATGTATTGGATGCGAAGATCAAGCCGTTCGCCGTGTATGAGGAAAGATTGGTACCTCCCTGGGCGACCGCCAAGGTTCCGGAGGTGATCTTCGACGCATCGAGGCTCGGGATGGACGAGGTTGTGAGGATGGGGATGTCAGCGGCGAGAATGGCCCTGAATGACGGGGTGGAGGTCGAGCCGTCCGCAGGCGAGGCGAGGAATGAGCGGCCACCCTGGTTGATGAACGTGATGTTCACGTTCCCGCTCGAGGTGATCGCGGAACTGGTCGCGAACACGTTCGCGGGGGCAGTGACGCCCACCGAGGTGACGGTTCCCGCAGAGGACGTTGCCCATGCAGGGGCGCCTGAAACCACGGTCAAGACCTGGCCGGGTGCACCGACAGCCGAAAGGCCCGTGCCTCCCTGGGCAACGCCGAAGACGCCTGTGATGGAGGAGGTCGGGATCGAGGGCAGGCGCGCGATATTGATTGTACCCGTGGTGATCTGGGTTCCGCTGATCGTGATGTTCGCGAGGGTGACCGCGGGGAAGGTGCCCGATGTGATCTGCGAGGCATCGAGGTTTGGTATATCAGACGCGGCCAATGCCCTGAAGGTCGGTACTCCCGATGTCGAGGTCGGGGCGGCGAATACGGTCGCGACGGTCTGCGTGGCGAAGGTGGCGGTCGTCGTGCCTCCTGCTCCCGTGATCGGCGAGCCGGATACGTTGAATATGTTCGGCAGGACGGTGGCAACCGAGGACAAGGTGCCTGCGGTCGAGGTGGCCCAGGTCGCATTGCCGGTCGCGTCGGAGGTCAGGATCTTGTTCAGTCCCGGGGTGCCGCTCGTGATCTTCAGGGCCCCATTCACCGTGATCGCGTCCGAGAGGGAGTCACCCAATACGATCGATCCGTTCATCTGCACGGGGCCGGTCGCGGTGAAGGCGGTGGTCGTGACGCCCGAGGCCACGACGACCGAGGTCGCGTTCACGGCTCCCGCGAATATCGAGCCAAAGGGCTTCGATGACGAACCCACTCCCCTCGTCCCGGCGACATCCGGCTGGATCACCACGTTCACGTTCGTGAGGTCGATGATGGACGAGGTCGCGCTCCACGTCGGCACGCCTCCCACGAGGGTCAAGACCTGGCCGGTCGTGCCCGCGGCAACCTGACTGATCACGCCGGACGACGGCGCGAAGATCAGGCCGTTCGCCGTGTATGAGGAAAGGCCCGTGCCTCCCTGGGACACGCCGAATACGCCCGTGATGGAGGAGGTCGGGATCGAGGGAAGGCGCGCGATATTGATCGTGCCTGTGGTGATCTGGGTTCCGCTGATCGTGATGTTCGCGAGCGTGACCGCGGGGAAGGTGCCCGATGTGATCTTCGAGGCATCGAGGTCGGGGATGTCAGATGCGGCCAATGCCCTGAAGGTCGGTACTCCCGATGTCGAGGTCGGGGCGGCGAATACGGTACCGGTCGCCTGCGATACGAGGGTGGCGGTACTGGTGCCGGACGAGGTGACGGGAGATCCCGATACGGAGAAGATGTCTGGCAACGAGAGGCCGACAGAGGATACTGTTCCGGCATCTATCCACGAAAGGATCCCACCCGTCGTACCGGAGAGAACTTGGCCGTCGGATGTCGGTGTGGATGTTGGGAAGGTCAGTGTACTTGAAGCGAACTTGATCTGCTGATTCGTGATCGAAACGAGCTTGCTAAATACCGCATCCTCGAGGAAGGTCGTACCCGTGTTCTCATACATAACCAGATTCTTTGAATCTAACTCCGTGCCTAAGGTCGAACTCGCGGAGCCAAGGAAATATTTAGCACGCGTAAAGCCCGTAAAGTCAGTATTACTACTTAAATTCGATGAGTTAAAGACCGTTCCTTCACGAGTTAGCAATCTATCCGCATAGAAGTCGCCCACAACCTCCATCGCGCCCGTAGGATTTGTCACGCCGACGCCGACAGCCCCGTCATCCGTTATGGACACGATCTCCGTCCCCGCAGTATTGAAAATACCCAAACGGGACGACGTCGCGCTCGTTACTATATTCCGTATCGTTACATCCCTCGTCTGCGCAGACGACCCATTCCAGCCCGACCCCCGGAACGTGAGCGCCGACGAATCGAACCCTGGCGTTCCCGACGTTGCCGTCCCCTTCGTTTCCGCAACCACCCTACTGTTTGCCAAATCCCCTGCGAATGTCCCTAAGCGCACCGCGTTCAGCGTATAGGGCGACGACGAGAACTTGATCCGAGGCGCTGCCTCGGCATCGGACTCTATCGTGACCCCCAAAAAGAGCGGGTCGGTGAATGTGAGGGATACGGGGAATGCCGCGCATCCTCCCAACGCGACCGAGAAATATCCATCCGCATCCGGCGTCGGCTTCTTGCATGCGCCGCTCGCCTGGTCGTAGGTCTCCGTCCATAGGGGTGAGCCCCCGGAGAGCGCAGAATATAAGGAAAATGATACTTTTGTAGGCGTCGTAACCGCGACCCATCCCGACGTGCGCAGGCGCGACTGGTAATTGATAGTCTGCGGAATGGCGGCGAAGGCCCCCTGCCCGAGCACGAAGAGCGCCGCGAGCAGTCCTATTCCGTATGCTATCCGTTGTTTCATGAAATCTTAAAAGGGAAGCGATTGCCTGACATAGGCCGTTATCACGAGCTCCGGCGCGCGGTCGCTGCCCGTTACCGTTATCTGATGGCTCCCGAGCGGCAGATCTTCCATGATCTTCTTCACCGCGCTCCCCACCTCCGCTCCCGTTACGACGATCGAGTCCGTTATCGTCCCGAAATCCCGGCTCGCGTATCGCGCCTGGTACACTGACCGCGTCACGAGCGCCACGACTATGGCGAGAACGATTAGGATCCCCGCGGCCCACAGGAACCGCGCCTGCCTGCCCCGGCCGACGCCGAAAATGATGAGCGAGATGACTCCGAGAATGGCGAGGAGGTGAGCGCTGCATAGCGGCCAAGGAATCAGGAGCTTCGG
>CALQZH010000002.1:25744-84408 GCA_943349395.1 Parcubacteria group bacterium
CCTTCACGCCCTTATCCGGATTCACCTTCACGATGATCACCGGAACCGGCGAGGGCTTCGTGAGCGCCTTCTTCACGGTCGGAGCAAAGCGCTCTTCCGGCACCGCCCCGGTCGTCGCCGGGGCGACCACCTTCACTGCCTCGACTACCGCAACGACGGTCGGGCTCTTCGCGGGGGTTAAGGCGCTTATACCCAGGTCAGGGTCCGCGATATCCCACCAATCGTCCCATCCGCTCCCACTGCCGCCGGGGCCTTCGCCGCCTATGGGCTCCTCCCCGGGGGGAGGAGGTGTCGAGGAGGCACTGCCCTCCCATACCGTCCCGTGGTCGTAGATGTAATTCGCGCTCTGCGACACCGTCACGCCGACGCCCGTATCGCCCGCCGCGCCCTTCATATCGTAATTGGCAGACGAAATGCTTATCCCCCCTCCTACCTGGCTTTGCGTTTGCGTGAACGTCTGGGCGAATGCGAAATTCGCCATTGAAAGTGCCGCGACGATGAGAACTGCTGATCGTATCTTCACTCAATAATCACGCTCCTTGGGGTGATTAGAATAATAGTACCATCGTCCCGTGCGCTTATCCCTGTGGACAACTATGAAATATGTAATTTTCCGATTCGATTCCCGTCTTATCCTACGCACAAACAAAGAACGCTCCCGTGGGAGCGTTCTTTGTTTGTGGACTGCGTACGCATCCAGTGGAACCAGATTATCCAAGAATTACGGCAGTGGCAACAGCTTAATCTCGACGTAAAGCTTGCTTTAGCTGTTTAAATAATCGCCCTACTACCCCGCTCACTATATTTTTCCTAGACCTATTGGAACCAACTAATAACTAAAAATTTGAAAGTGGGGGAAAATATCGTCGTTATCGTTTCTCCATATTTCCATAACGGAAAAATAAAATATCGGAAGTTATAAGAAATCTTCGTTGCGTTGTGGTTTCCGTTTTAGTTTTTATGTTATGATTGAGTTATATGTTATTATGATCATAATTTTATGAAAATCAGCATTATTATAAGCGGATTATTAGGAGCTATTGTTTTGATAATTATCGGAGGAATAATATTTTTCAAACCAGAGGTCATTCAAAAACCCCTGAATGCTTATTTTCCAAAAGCCGACAGGACATTGAAAATAAGTGAAGCGGAGATGCGAAAGGGAGATGGATACGTATTTAAGACTGCGCTTGAAAAAGGCGTCGTGAAAATAACCGCCTCAGGATTGAGAATCGGCGGCGATGATTATGAGGCATCGGTTATGATGCCGCATGAAATCGTCTCCTCAACCGTTCCTCAATCCCCCTTATTGGATTTTAAAGTGATTAAGAATGCAGGTGTAATTTATGTCCAAGACCCGTATGATACAACCTTTCATCTTTCCCCAACGGGCATTTTTCAAAAGAAACAGCTTTCTTTTCTCGATTTAGGATTTTCAGATATTGTAAATCTTTTGATTGATAAGGAAAAAGGGCTTGAACTAATCGCCAATCCTGAAGGATTTACAGTCTCATTCTCATCGGATGATTTTCCGATTCCTTATTTTCCAGAATTTAAAAAAGCGAAAATTACCCTCATTATTGATAAAAAAACATATCTCGCAAAAAATCTAAATATAGAATGGCATGAGAACAATAGCGTTGTCGCAAAGCTTTCGGAAACATTTGAGAAGCCGAATAATCCGATCGTGATAAAAAAACCAGAAAATATAAACCAGTTCGGTGATTTTTTGGCCCGTGAAAGCGTTTATTTAAGAACGGATGGCGATGGAATATATGATAATACATGGCTTGATTGGGAAAATAAATATTTTGACTGTCAGAGATGCGTTAATAAATATTGGGATAGTGATGGAGACGGATTAGTTAATATAAAGGAATTCATCTTCAATACGGATCCAAAAAAGCGAGATTCTGACGGAGATGGTGTAAATGATTATAAAGAGTTATTCGGAAAAACAAATCCAACGAACGACGATAAACTATCACTTAATTATTCGGAGGCGGCTGATTATCTTTTGTCTGGCGGCGAGCCGACGACAGATACAGGCGTATTGTCATCTAAATTTATAAAGAAAGCATTTGTAAGAGATTCATATGCGGGAATTGATAACTTGACTATACCAAAAGACGCCAAATCGCTTGTTTTAAGTTTTATTTTGGAGGGTAATGAGGAAGGGTCTACCTACTCAACCTTTTTCTTTGATGATGCGCTGATATTTAAGGCATCCCCGATAAGCGGACATAAGGTAACAGATCCATTTAATAAAGATTATGTGAGAACGGAAAGTATTCCGATCGGCCAATTTGCTGGCAAGAAGGTGAGATTTGTTCATATTTTGAATTCTTTTGGCAAACCAGGTGGGCAGGTTATGATATTACTTAATAAATCTTCGGGAACTCTTGGTTCTTATATTGAAACCACCTCCAATCAAAAAATTCCACTTATAAAAAGCAAGGCGCAATTACAAGAGGAGATTGCTAACCTTTTTATAAATGAGCTAGCTAAGGCGTTAAGTCCTCTTTCGCAGCCTATTTCTTTAAATAAGCAATGGCAATTAAGCAAGTCATATAATGAACCAAGGACGGGCGTTTCCTTTCAATTGCCATCGGAATTCATTCTCGAGCCGTCATCTTTCTCCGGTGAATTCGTTTTTAAAACCAATGCTCCCCAAAAAGGAGTGTGGGAGGTGGTTATAAAATTCGACGGATCGGATAAGAGCCCGATTGACGGCCAGACATACATGGATTATCTCAAGACACAAAAAGTTCGGCAGATTGGCCTTCAGTCGTTGCCAGCTCCTTGGCTGAGCTCAAAACCCGATAAGACTATTGCTGGAAGACAAGTCAAATCACTTACATCCTCAATTGGAGATACTAAGCAATTAGCTGCTGAAAGTGTTATTGAAATTAGCCCTGTAGCGGTGATGCATGTCATGGTTATTGGTTTCGATGCGTTTGATAAAGTTAGAGCCGCTTCAGGAGGAATGGGCTATAGTGACGAATGGTTTAGTAATCTTAAGGACTTAAATGAATTGATAATAAGTAGCATTAAAAATTAATTCCTACAAATTTGACTAATTCTAATGACGTGCCAATAATTAAAGGAGATATGAATAATGAGAATAATCAAATAATATCAGCATCCCAGTCACCGCAAGAGCATTATGTGATGCCGATGAAGCCGGTGAAAACTCGAATTGGCATCGCTTTGCATGCTTATTTCCTATCGTTGTGGTTTATCGCTTTGGGAGGTGGTTATGCGTTTTTGAATATCGTATTTCGTGGTTTCGTTTGGGATATTAGCAAAATATGGGATTTTTTCGGTCTTTTTGGTATTTTCAGATTATATAGCGCCTTTTTTTCTGGAAATTCTGATAATATAACCGCTCAAGTTGTTATTTTTTATATTTCTGGATTACTTGCCGCTGTGCCAATTTTAATCGTCAGTAAAAAAAGAATTAGCCGGTTATTAGGGGAAAAGCCGGATTTAGTGAATGATATCTTTTATCGTCGCGCCGCACGTTCCAGTTTCTGGCTATCATTGGTAATGCTGGTTTTTTTAGTTGTAAGCAGAGTTTTCAGTATTCTCAATCAAGTCTTGGTTGAAACAAATGGAACCGCTCCGCAGCAGACGGCTAACTTGATCTTTTTAGGTATTCCTTTGGCGTTGATTTTGTATTCTTCTTGGAAGATATACAAGAAAAGCGCGACATAATTTTAGCCTTAAAAGGCCTTATCTAAGAAGCGCTAACATCCTCTCCTTTTCCTCCTCCGTCAGCTCAGGGACTGCCGTAACCTCGTTAATGTTCTTAGATACCTCCGTAAGGCCGTGGTTGGCGCTCAGCATGAGCTTCGCGATAGCCGCATTGTATCTGCCCGCCAAGCCCTCATCGATAAGACGGCAATACTGCTCGTTTTTTATGCTTCTCAAAGCGTCGGAAAAGTCGGGGTATCGTTTCGCCCATTCATACAGAGTATCTTTACTGACGTTAAGATAACGCGCTAATCCCTCGACTTTCGGAAGATTTACCCGAAGATTCTTGCCGTCCTGTTCGTCGCTGCAAGATCGCAGGTAATTACCAACCTCCTCCAATATGCTGGGGCTATATAAAGTCGGCCTGCCGAATGATATGTATTTTTGCTTCTGTTGTACTGCCATATTGAATAACAATCGATTCTGCTTTAATTATAGCACTAAAACATAGTAATTACTTCACAGATCGATTAAAAAGGCCCTAAAATAAGCGAAGAGAAAGTCCCCGCCGGAAGTCGGTTGGGGGACTTGTATGCCGTCTCACTTTCTAGTTACTGTATAAAGCTGGTGAAAATGGTAAATTGAGAGCAAATGGATATGAAAATGGATAGTGAGGACGGAAAATCACCAAGAGCATATCATGCGCAGAAAAAGATTCTTTGCGTTTTAGAAAAAATAAAGGAAGGGTGGGATTTATTACCCGAGGATAGGGACTTACGAAAGCATAGTAGTACTTTTTATCAATTAGTGAAAGAATGCGGTTTAGATAATTTTTATCAATTAGAGGATATTTTAGCTATTTTAAAACAGGACGGCCTTATAACAAGGTATGAGATTGATAATGAAGCCAGATAATTAATATGGGTATGATCCTTACAATTAAACTTCCAAAAGATTTTGAGAAGCGTTATTTGGAATATAAAGCGAAGCTATCAGATAGTTTTCAAGAGGATGAATTTACGGATCATAAATTTTCTAAAAAATTACCTCGTGGAATACGATGGAATCAATTCATCATAGAATTTTTAGATGATGAAAATGTATCAATTACTATTAGAGAGCATAAGAAGCAAAAAGCTAGTTTTATTGATATGAATTTTGAAGATAAGCGTAATGGTAAACCCAATCAACAGTGGTATTTATTAAAGAAGTTAGCTGATTATGAGGGGGAAATTGATTGGGATACAGCAGGGGCAAATAAAAAGCTTAAAAAATCTATCGGACTCCTTGCCGATGCTTTAAGGGATTATTTTAGTATGGATAGCGACCCATTTTATCCGTACGAAGAAATTTCTAAGATGAAAAATAAGAGATCTTATAAAACTCGATTTATTATTTTTTGTAGTCAAGATTATTTAGCTAATCATACCATTCAAAAAAATAACGATAACCTTAAACAAGAAATAGAAGACATATTTAGGGATAATACTTTTTAAAGCATTTTGTCAGAAATAACCGCCAATAATGGCGGTTTTTGTATTGGTGAATTTTCACCGCTATTTTTTTCAGGGCGGTGATTTTTCGCCATTAAGCATGAAAGCCATGCAAGTAAAGAATGAAATTTTAAAAACTTCTGACTTTGAAAGGATATCTGACTTAGATTTAGTAGTTGTTGCCTCACTCTCATTTTCTATAGAGGCGATCGATCGCGACCCAAAGGAATATCCTCGGGTCGTTTTCCTGTTCAAAAAGACGCCGGAATTGGAAGTTCTTATCCAAGCGTATTGGAACGGCCAGCTTTCGTGCGAGCCGCAGGCGTTATTCGGTCAGCTCCGGCGGATAAAGTCGAGAATTTACAACAATCAATGAAGGATATTTATCATGCTTACGATCGAGCGCGTACGACAATTACTGAACGATCCGGCCATTACGGACGAGACGGCGGAAGATATCCGCGACGGATTCCGCGCGCTCATCGAAGACATAATTTTCCCCGCATGGCTCGAAACAAATAAACACAAACATGAATAACAAATCATTCGCCGAAGATATTGAGTTCTTGGAGCTTTTGCGCGGGGCTTTGCGTATTGCATATGGTATGGATTTTTCAATTAAACAGATACAAGAAGCGCATCTCATTGCCGAGCTTACCGCCGCCATTTTTCAGGATTCCTTGGATAAGATCTATAAGAAAAAATACGGCGGCCAAACATCAATATGAATATCCAAGATTTAAAAACGAATCTCGACTGGGCCTTATATTACCGCAGCATCGGTTGGAGTCCTATTCCCGTTAAGCTACGGGACAAGACGGCCCTTGTCCCATGGAAGCAATACCAGACCGAGATCGCGAGCGAGGAGCAGATACGGGAATGGTGGACAAAGTACCCCGATGCCAATATCGGAATCGTTACGGGCAAAGTGTCCGGCATTGCGGTGGTCGATATCGAAAAGGGGGGCGATACGAAGGGCTTGCTGCCGACTGTCATGGCCAATACCGGCGGCGGTGGCTTCCATTTCTTTTACAAGTATCCGAACGCGGGCATTCAAAATGCAGTGAGGATTCGAGAGAAAACCGACATACGGGGCGACAGGGGTTATGCGGTCGTTGCCCCGTCAGTGCATAAATCCGGCAAGCGTTACTCATGGGCGGTCGCCCCCGAAGAAGCCACGCTCGCGGAATTCCCGCAGTGGATTCTTAAGCAGGCTACTGATCATCATAAGGAAAAAACCGATTGGAATGCGTTTTTAGGAACCCAAAATTTGGAGGGTACGAGACACCAACAGGCGACCATGCTCGTTGGCAAGCTTTTGCATGAAATATCGAGCGATATGTGGGATGCCGTCGGTTTGCCGGCATTGCATGCTTGGAATGGTTCTAAAAATATCCCGCCGCTTCCGGATAAGGAACTTATGACGATATGGGAGGATATAAAGAAAGCCGAGTTTGAGCGTAGGGTGCGTGATGAAGAAAGCCCCTCAAGACGGACTCCAAATAATCAGGCAGTAAGGCTTATAAACCTCATTAAAAAGCAAGAGAAAATAGTTTTCTTTCATAATGATCTTAAAGAACCATTCGTGCAGATAATGGTTGGAGGGCATATAGAAATATTGTCATGCAAGGATAGGATGCTGAAGCGATGGCTTGCTAGGATTTTTTGGAATGCATATAAAGACGTTCTTAATAACGAATCATTAAAGACGGCGATTAATATTATAGAAAGCGAGGCCTGCTTTGATGCGGATCAGCATATTCTATATAACCGTGTTGCGGAACATGACGGGGCTATATGGTATGACCTTGCAGATCCGGCGTGGCGAGCTGTGAAAATAACACCAGACGGATGGAATGTAGTTACTGATGTTCCGATATTATTCCGGCGGTATCCGCATCAGCAAGCACAAATAGAGCCAACACAGGGTGGTGATGTAAAAGAATTTTTAAAGCTCGTAAATATCCAAGACGAAGACCATAAGATAGTATTGCTCGTCTGGATCGTATCTTGTTTTATCCCAGATTTTCCGCACCCCATACCGAACTTTTATGGAGCGCAGGGATCGGCTAAGTCGTTTCTATCCAAGTTTTTACGAAAGCTGATAGATCCGTCTCGTATTGAGGCGATGAGTTTCCCTAAGGATACGAACGAGCTTGCGCAGGTATTATTCCATCATCATTGCGTTTTCTTTGACAATGTTTCTCATTTGCCGGATCAGGTGTCCGACGCGCTTTGTAAGGCGGTGACCGGTGATGGATTATCAAGGCGTACGTTATATACCGACGAGGAAGACACGATCTTTTCTTTTCAGCGATGCCTCGGTATTAATGGCATTAATATTGCGGCCAAGAATCCCGACTTGCTCGAAAGGAGCATTCTTTTTGAGTTGCAGCGAGTGCCACCGAGCCAAAGAAGGCAGGAGGGTGAGCTATTGGAATGCTTTGAAAATGAACGTCCTAGGATCATGGGGAGTATTTTTGATGCGGTGGCGAAAGCCATGCGCATTAAGCCTTCCGTGAAGATTAATAATCTTCCGCGCATGGCGGATTTTACCGTATGGGGGTGCGCCATTGCCGAAGCGCTTGGTTATACGCAGGGGCAGTTTCTCGACGCTTACTATAGGAACATCAAACATCAGAATGCGGAGGTTTTATATGATAGCCCGTTAGCCTGCGCTGTACTTGGTTTTATGGAGACGGTGAATATATGGGAAGGCACACCGACGGAATTACTTCAGGAGCTTACGAACGTTGCGCAGGGGCAAAATATTGATTTGGCGCAGGAAAAAGATTTCCCCAAGAAGGCAAACGTATTAACTCGCATGTTAAACAAGCTGAAAACTAATTTGGCTAACGAGGGAATAGAATTTAAAAACAGCGCCGAACAAAGAGGGCGAAGAGCATATCTTCGCAAGATAACGGAAGACGCGGCATCTATTCAGGAGCCACTAAAGGAGCATGAAAACGATGATAACGGTATTTTACCCCTACTTTAGGATTATGGACTTGCATGGTATTATAAAAGCGTTGATCCATAGTCTTAGCGAAACGCCCGAGATTTTTTGTTGCATCGCCACCCCAAAGGGGCGGCTATGCCGACGATGCAATCCCTCGGGAATGCGGACTTGGATCAACCTTAGCCGTCCCTTTGGGGTTTTATTATGAAAGGAATTATATACACCAGAGTCTCGAGCGAGGAACAGATTAAGGGGACTTCGCTCGACGATCAAGAGGCGCGTTGCCGCAAATATTGTGACGATAGCGGCATTGATGTCCTTAAGGTATTCAGGGAAGAAGGCGCGTCGGCAAAGACCATTGACCGGAAGATATTGCTTGAAGCGATGGAATTCTGCCGGAAGAACAAGGGGAAGATTGGTGCTTTTATTGTATGGAAAGTGGATCGGTTTGCCCGTAATACGGAAGACCATTTTGCGGTACGCAAAATCCTTACGGACTACGGCGTTACCTTGCGCTCCGTAACGGAACCGATCGGCGATAATCCTGCGGAAAAGCTCTTTGAAACGATACTTGCCGGCTTCGCCCAGTTCGATAACGCCATCCGCAAGCAACGATGCTCTAATGGCATGCTGGCCCGTTTGCGGCAGGGCATTTACCCATGGAAGCCGCCGATCGGCTACGTTGCCCTCGGAGCGAAGAAACGCGGGGAGAAGAAAACGGGGCCGGATCCGATCCACGAAGAGATATTTCCTATTTTGCAAAAAGGATTGCGTGCCTATGCGGACGGCGTTTTCACTTCTCAAATTGAATTTGCCAAAGGACTTGATACATGGGGCTTGGCGAAAATCACGGGCAAGAAAACGACCGCGGTGGTCGCGGGCAGATTACTCGGGTGCTATCTGAATTTCTATGCCGGTATATTCATCGATCCCGAAACGGGCGCGGAGATACAGGCGCTGCACAAACCGATGCTTACGCGTGAAGAAATATATAAGATCCGGCTCGTCCGATCCGGCAAGACATGTAATAACTTCCGCAGGAACAAGTTTAATCCCAATTTCCCGTTACGCAGGACGGCCATGTGCGCCTGTTGCGGCAAATCCCTTACGGGCAGCACCTCGCGTGGTAATGGCGGGCAGTATCCGTATTATCATTGCTCGACTAAGGGATGTTCCATGTTCGGCAAGAGCGTAGCTAAGAAGGATATTGAGGAGAACTTTATCCGGCACTTGCAGCAAATTACGCCAAAGGATAAATGGCTCGCGGTATTTACGGAGACGGTATTGGACGTATGGGAAGAAAAGGGCAAAAGCTTCGTGCTTGATGCGGAAGCTTACGAAAAACAGCTTAATGCGCTCTTGAAGAAGAAAACCGCCATCCGCGATCTCCTTGAAGACGGCACGTACGACAAGGAAACGGGCAAGGAACGCCTCGCGGAGATTGAGAATCAGGTTATGGCTGCGAAGATATCCCTGAGCGAAGCGCGGATAGAGCAATTCGACATAGAGGGAGCGTTGTCGTACGCGACGAATTTCATAAAAGATCTCGGCAGGCAGTGGTTTGATCTACCAGCACAGCTCCGTCCGCGGTTTCAAAGATTGGTATTTCCGGCAGGGTTGCCCTATTCGCGTACTTCCGGATTTGGAACCGCGCAATTAGGGCTTATTTACGAGATAAATCGAACGTCTGAGGGTGATTTATCTCACGTGGTGGACCCAGCGAGAATCGAACTCGCGTCTCCTCATTGCAAATGAGGTGTTCTGCCATTTAACTACGGGCCCTTTTCTCGTACTAGAGTAGCCTAAACCGACATTCTGGGCAATCGCGGATTTGCGCCCGAAAGATAATTCGCGGCATACTCGTACTACTCATATGTCTAAATTTTCCTGGGCAATCGGGGCGTGCGTCGTCGTTGCGGGGGCTTTGGTATGGTACGCCATGCGGCCGATAGCGGCGCCGAGCGCGCCGGCCGCCGAACAGGCGGCTCCTGCGGCAACGGAGACGGCGACGACGTCGGCGAGCGCGCCGTATAAGGTCCTCAACACCGATTCCGCGGCCGAATTCTCGATCGATGAGGTATTGCGCGGCAAGCCCTTCACGGCAGTCGGCACGGCGTCTGTGATAGAGGGGGACGAGACGGCGATCCGCGTGAATGCGCGCACATTCACGACCGACAGCCAGGGTCGCGACCGGATGATCGCGCGCTTCATATTGGAATCCGAGAAGCCGGAGAACGAGTTCGTCGAGTTCCGCCCAGCGGGTCTCGCGGCACTCCTCGCGGCGAACGTGGAGGCGATGCCCGTGCCGATAGAGATTATGGGCACTCTCATGATCCGGGGTGTGGCAAAGCCCGCGACCTTCCGGGGGACTATAGAGCGCAAGGGCGATATGCATCGCATCGTTGCCGAAACGAAGGCGAGCCGGGCCGATTTCGGCCTCACGATCCCGTCCGTGCCGTCCGTCGCGAGCGTCGCGGATACCGTAACGCTCAAGGCCGATATCGTATTCGGTCAATAAATACTTGCTTTTTTAAAATATACGTGGTATTTTAACCGCGTACGTTGAGAATGGAAGAAAGTGCCTGAAATCGGCATGAAACCTCGAGATTAGAAAGGTGGTGGAGCGTGGAAGAGTTCAAGGAAGCGCTGGGAGCGCTCTCGGGCGCCGCGCGATATTCGTGGGCATTCTGCCTGCGGAACAGCAAGAGAATGACGATCGCGCGTGTCGCGATCGCCGTCATGACGACGCTCGTCGCGTTCCTTACGGTACAGGCGACGGGCTGGCTCGTTAACGCGATGCAGGCTTCGGCGGATCTGTTCCGGGGAAAGGACGTGACCCGTGCGGAGATCCTCGGGAGCGGGATCGGGGGACCGGTGGCATTGCTCGTGGGGCTGCTCCTTATCGGAGTCGTTCTCGGGCGATATGCCTGGTTCTGCCGGAGCGTATGGGTCGAACTGCTCAAGTTCGGGAACTACCGGGAGCTCTATAACCATCGCGCGACACTCGACGTCGCCCGATTCCAGAGCCAGCGGTACGACGACTTGATCCGGAAGATCGAAGAGCTTCCGCATCTCTGGTCGACGAGGATCAGGTTTTCCGAGGAGATGATCGCGCTCGTCGCGACCGCTTCCTCCTTCCTGTTCTTCGGCTCATCGCTCGTGTGGCATGCGCCGGCATACGCGCTCGTCATCGTCCTCGCAACGGTGCCGATGATGGTCGTGGAATTCCGGCTCACTGCCGTATCGTGGGCCCTATTCGAGAAGCTCGTGCCGATCCTTAAGGTCCGGAACATGCTCGAACGGCCATTCAGGGTGAAGACCGTGTTCGTGCAGGCGCTGGGATTCGACCAGATGCCCGCGCTCCGCACGGAGATAGACGCGAACGTGGCGGAAGTCGTGCGTACGTACGACGGCTATCGCGCCGAAGCATTCAAGGCCGAGATGCGAAGCTCGTTCTGCGGGACTGTGGGCCTGTGCCTCGTGCTCGTGCACGCGGTATGGCATGCGGTCGCGCATGCGGGGGAGATCGGCACCCTGACCGTCATCTTGGCGGCCATGCGCGCGTTCCAGGGCAATCTGGAAATGATGGTCGGCCTCGTTGCCGAGCAGTGGTCGAGCGCGAAGGGCGTGATATTGATCGAGGAGGAGTATTTCGGCCTCAGCCCGGTGCTCACGACCGAAAATCCGGTGAAGCCGGAATTCCGCGGTCCGCCCCGGATAGAGTTCAAGAACGTGAGCTTCGCGTATCCCGAAACTGACGGGAAGCTCGTGTTGAGAGACATGAGCTTGGTGATAGAGCCGGGAAGCAAGGTCGCGATCGTGGGGAGGAGCGGCGCGGGGAAAACGACCATGCAATCGCTTCTCATGCGCGAGCGCGACCCTACGGAGGGGAGGATATTCGTCGACGGTGTCGAGTTGCGGCATATAGCGCCGCGGGACTGGAACAGATGCGTTTCGGCCCTGTGGCAGGAGTATGCCGTGCTCGAGCGGCAGATCGGGAAGGAGATCGCTTCGTCCCGTCTCGGCGAGCCGTACGACCATGATGCGGTCGTCGCGGCGGCACGATTCGCCGATTTCGAGAGCGTGGCCTTGGGCAAGCCCCAGGGCTTCGAGACGCAGATAGGCGTCGAGTTCGGAGGGTGCGAATTGTCCGGGGGCGAGAGGCAGCGGTTGGCGCTGGCTCGCGTGCGGTATCGGAACAAGCCGATAATGATCCTGGACGAGCCCGACGCGCGGCTCGACCCCAGATCCGCGGAGAAGGTGATCGACGGGGTATTCGCCCTCGCGGGCGTTACCGTGATCATGATCACGCACCATGTCTCCCGCGCCGAGCGGTGCGACCGGGTGATCGTCGTGGAGAAGGGGGAGGTGGTCGAGGTCGGGAAGCACAACGATCTCATGGAGCGGAACGGCGCATACGCATCGATGTATGCGCTGGACAAGAAGCGCTTGGGAGGAGTCGCGGGAGCCGCATGAATGCGAATGCGACATGCGCCGGGCATTTCCCCGGCACGCCGTCACGTCAGAAATGAACGTGGCGGTTTTTTCATGTGCCAAAAAGCCCGGCGCATGGCCGGGCTCCTTATCGTTCCCAGAGATCGGTCTAGTACTGGTTCGTCTGGAACGTGCTCGGCCACGTCATGCTCATATTGCTTCCGCTATCGATGCCGCGCGTCGCGTAGTAGTATAGCGTGTTCGATTGGAGGTTGTTGAGCGTTATCGTGTGGGCCATCTGCATGCCCGTGCCGTCCGTGGCGAAGACGCCGCTGATATAGGGCAAGGGCAGGTTCGGGCCGGTCTCCTCATCCGCGCGGCTCCCGGTCACCTACCAGAAGGCGATGCGCATGCGGTATGTCGAAGACATGTCGTTCGCCGAGATGTCCTTGGCGACGGGGCAGACGAAAAACGCGCTCGCGGTTCAGGTGCATCGGGGCTTGGCGAAGCTGAAGATCCTCTACCATTGCGGAGCGAAAGGGACGGAGAAGGCGTAGGAGAGTGATATGATAAGAGGATGCCGTTCCATCTGGCGGGCGCGGGCATCGCTCTCGCGCTCATCATCGAAGCCGCGACGCTCATGTGCCGTATGGGCTTTCGTCTGCGGAGCGCAGAAATCCAGCGTCGCCTGCACGTGCCGCGTATCCACCATTCGTATATAGGCGTCTTTTTGCTCGCGCTCGGTCTCATCGCGCCGCACGAGTGGCTCTTCGTGCTCGGTATCGCGTTCGTCCTGTCGGACGCCGTTCACCACGCGCTCATGGTGCCGATGATAGGGGGCGGGAGAAAGGGGTAGATGGAAGGATTCGCCTCTTGCCCCGCTCTATTTTTTATCTGCTCGCTTTTGCCTCTTAGCGAGATTTGATATTAAATTAGCATATATGAAAAATTCCCAAAAAGGATCGGGGATTGTTATATCGATAGTGATAATCGCGCTGTTAGTGATTGCAGGGGGCATATATCGCTATTCGCAACGAGATAAAGCTCAAGTGATTGAAGATGCTATCAGCATCGATTCTGATACGAGACAGCTCTTAGGCCCTGAACAGTATAAATATAAAGAAGGGAGCAATTCATATCTTGATCTCTCCGCAGAAATTTCGAAATCAGGCGGTCTGAATCTGAAACAGCCGACCACATTCGTTACCTACGAGAATAAAGACAGGGGAATAGAGTTCTCTGTTCCTTATAATCCTGCATGGGGTTCCGCAAAATACAAAATCGCACCGTACGAATATGAAAAGGGCCTAGTTACTGATAAAGGCGCTGATGATGAAAAAATAATCTTCGGTCCAATTCAGCCATGGGAAGGAGGTGGCTTGGCTCGTTTGCAATCCCTATCTTTCATACCTGCGCGCACCGCCGACTCCCTTATGGAAAATACTCTTGCTGTTGTGAAAACAGAAAAGAAGAGAATTAATGGATTGGAGGTGGTAGAATTTTCCGGAGGCGAGTTTTGTGGCTATTCCTATATAGAAATTATTGGGGAAAAATACAACTATATCCTCTCTGATGGTTGTGATAATTCATATAACGCACCCGACAATCCGTCTCCTATCGATATGAGATATTTGGAAGGATTAGTCGAAAAAATGAAATTGATCTAAGAAGGGCAAGGTCGGCCATGGTAGGAAGGATTCGCCTCTCCCTCTCCGCCATTCGCCGCCTGGCGGAGGCGGATCGGTCGAGGTCGCTGTTTTCATAGTCGGCGGAACGCCTTCTTGAAAACAGGGGACCTACGGTTCGAATCCTTCTTCGGCTCTCATCTAATACAAAGAGGGATGGTTCTAGAACCATCCCTCTTTGTATTAGGCGGAAGCGGAAGGATTCGAACCTTCGATACCGTTTCCGGTATACTGCATTTCGAGTGCAGCCCATTCAACCGCTCTGGCACGCTTCCTTTGCCCTATAGTATGCGGTAAAATGCTTCTAATGGCAAGAATTATCGCCGTGTGCAATCAGAAGGGCGGGGTTGGTAAAACCACCACCGCCGTGAATGCGGCATGCTATCTCGCGCTCTATGGACGGCGCGTCCTGCTCGTCGATTTCGACCCGCAGGCGAATGCCACATCGGGCTTCGGCTCGTCTTCGCGGGCCGACGGGGGAGCGAATATTTACGAGGCGATCGCGGGGAGGAAGAATATCCACGAGATCGTGCGCACGACGGCGATTCCGGGGTGCCACTTCATCTCCGCGCATCCCTCGCTCGCGGGGGCGACGATCGAGCTTCTCGACAAGCCCGATCGCGAGAAATTCCTCAAGAAGGCGCTCGCGCAGGTCGCGCACCATTACGACTACGTGCTGATAGACCTGCCGCCCTCGGTAAGCCTGCTCACCATAAACGGCTTGATGGCCGCGGACGAGGTGTTGATTCCGGTGCAGTGCGAGTACTATGGCCTCGAGGGCTTGAGCCAGATATTGGAGACCGTCGACCTCGTGAATCATAACCTCGGGCACAATCTCACGGTCGCGGGCGCCCTGCTCACCATGTACGACAGCAGGGAGCATCTCTCTCGCGAGGTTTCGAAGTCGCTCCGCAGGCATTTCACGGGCCATGTGTATGCGGTCGAGATCCCGCGCGCGGTCGCCTTGGCCGAGGCGCCGAGCTTCGGCAAGCCGGTATGCTTCCACGACCCGCACGGTCCCGGTGCGCGCGCCTACGAGCGGCTCGCGAAGGAAATCATAGGCCAAGAAAGCGCGAAAAATCAGAAATCAGAAATCAGAAATCCGAATTATGTATAAGTCAGCCCTCGTTTCGTATTGCGTCCGCCAGCTGGCGGATCGTATTTCGAATTTACTATCGATATGCTAGGCAAAGGCCTCGAGTCCCTCATACCGAACAAATACGAGCCGGTCGCGGAAGCGGTGCCGGAAATCATAGTACCCCCCTCAATCGGCTCGGGGCAAGCCGCGTCGCCCTTCGCAATGCCGCCGAAGCCGGCAGTTCCCAAGGATGCGGGTGAAGCCGTATTCCATATAGAAGTCGAGAAGATCGAGCCGAATCCGCACCAGCCGCGCAAGAGCTTCGACGAGGCCCAGCTCGCGGAGCTCGCCATGTCCGTGCGCGAGTTCGGCATCATCCAGCCGCTCGTGGTGTCGAAGATCGAGCGGGAGACGCCCTATGGCACGGCGATCGGCTATCAATTGATAGCAGGGGAACGGCGCTTGATGGCCGCGAAGCTCGCGGGCCTGCCGCGCGTGCCCGCGATCGTGCGCCGGGCGCCCGAGGAGCGCGAGAAGTTCGAGATGGCGATCGTGGAGAATATCCAGCGCGCGGATCTGAACCCCATCGACACGGCCCGTTCATACGCGAAACTCCAGGAGAAGTTCGGCCTGACCCAGCGCGAGGTCGCGGGCCGCATGGGCAAGTCCCGGGAGGCGGTGGCGAATTCGTTGCGCCTCCTGAACCTCCCGACCGAGATGCAGGACGCGATCGCCGCAAATCGCCTGAGCGAGAGCCAGGGCCGCGTGCTTTTGGCGGTCGCCGATCCGCTCCAGCAGAAATACCTCTTCGAGCAGGTGACGACGACCAATGTCTCGGTACGCGAGATGAAGAGCACGCTCGCGCGCATGCAGGGGCCGAAGCCCGCGCCCGTGGCGCATGAGGTCGCGGCCGGGTTCGCGCGCCTCGCGGCGGATGACGAGCTCGCGCGCTTGGCGCGTCAATTGCAGGCGGCGTTGCGCGCCCCAGTACGCATCGACCGCGCGGAGGGCGGGAATAAGGTGACGATCGATTTCGTGTCCGAGGATGATCTGCGCGCTCTCATCGCGCGCATCGGGCAAGGAGAGAATCGGCCGTATTGACGTATTCGCGGCGCGGGAATATTGATAAGGCATGGCTCGGGAACGGTTCCCGGGGCGCATAAGTAGAACCTATCTCATAACCCCCTCGCAACGCGGTTGAGAGGATTATGGGATAGGTTCCAAGCACTTTTTCATGAAAGGGTGCGGCCATGTTCGACACGTACGCGAGGTCCGATGAGGCCGTCCGCATTCTCGGACCGAAAAAGGTCCTTTTGCATCCGTCCGATGCGGAACTGCTCATCTATACCTGCCTGGAGCTTCAGGATTGCGCTAAGGCGAATTGGCTCGGCCATAGCGATTGGCGGCTCGCCTGGTGCGAGGGGAGGACATTGGCATCCCAGCTGAAACGCTGGGAAATAAGTCCGACGAGCCAGCCCTGCTGCCATGCCCCGTCAGCGAAATTTCTCGATGAGGATACCTATCCATGGATGTTCCAAGAGGGGACGCCGGGATACTATCTCATCGACTTCGCCGGCAGGTATCGGGGGCTCGAGTGGGGCGATCAGGAGGATGAGCTCGTCGCCGAGTTCGGCACGAAGCTCTTCGCCCGGGCGCCCGAGCAGTGCGTCATGGAAGCGGCGTTCGCGTTCTTCATGCGGAACGGGGGCGAGCGCTTGCTCGAATACGACTACCACTGGGGCGCGATCGAGGACGCTAGTGAGAGCCGGTGCGCCGTGGGCGTATTCGACGACAAGGGCTGGTCCATCACGATGATCGAGCCGTATGTCGAGGGAGAAGACCATGTCGTCTGCCTCTGGCGGAAGCCCGAGTTGGGGCTTATCTCAAAACCCGGCGCATGAGCGGATTCGCTCGTGATAACCGGTCTCCTGGCGGGGGAGTCATAAGGACTATGATTCCAAACCCAGGAGGTTTTTTTATTCCCTCTTCATCCGGGGTTCACGCCCTCAAGATATTGACATTTTTACATATTTAATGCTATAATATATATGTTGTTTGACATAGGAGGGTGTCGTATCCTCGCTATCGCTTCTGTTGGGAAAGCCCAGCTTTTCTACTCTTGAAGGATTTCTGGCCATGCAAACGATCGAAGTGAGAACTGAGAATGGAGAAACGGTGCGTGTCAGTACGCAAACATGCGTCGACTTCGAGGATCCTAAGGTGAAATGCTTCGTATGCGGCAGCACGCTCATCGTGCTAGCCTTCATCCCGAAGCTGTCGAAGATCATCCAAACGGTCTTCACTCTCCAGGACGGCGTCTTCGTTTTCAATGGGCTCTTGGACATCATTGGAACCCCCGAAGGCGTCGAGGTTGACCTGACTGGAAACGCGCATACGGGCGGACTGGTTCATGCCGGCGAGGCGCATCACGGTGCGCATAAGAATTCTCTTAGTCGTGGAACCGGATTCTTCGTCCTGAGGGGCTTGAATTTCGAAGCTCAGGCCAGTATCCGGTTTGATGCCGTGAACACGCCGATTTCCTAATCGCATCATTCCATGCGACGCACGCAATAACTCGCCGTGCGATACAATAAGCGAACGATATATGGAGCGCCTCAATTGTGAGGCGCTTATTTTTTTATTCCTTTTTCGCTTTCGGGGCGCGTTTCGGCTTCGCGTCTGCCGAGGCCTTCTTCGCGGCGGTTTCGGCCAATTCAGCTTTCCGTGCGGCGATCTTTTCGGGCGGCGTGGGCTGCGGCGGCTCGATCTTCGGGTCTTTCCAGGTCGCAAAGGTGCAGTCCGGGTAACGCGAGCATCCCCAGAAGGTGCGGCCACGGCCCGTCCGGCGGTCGATCACCGAGCCTTCCGCACAGTCGGGGCACTGGATCTTGGGCGCGCTCGGGTCAGCCTCGACGCGCTTCGTGTTCTTGCAGGCGGGGAATCCGGAACAGGCGACGAACTTGCCGAACCTGCCGGTCCTGATCACCATCGGCTTGCCGCACTTCTCGCAGACTTGGTCCGTGGGCTCGGCCGCGGGTTTCTCGATCTTTTCTCCTTCCACGCTCTCGTATTTTTCCGTAAGGTTCTTCATGAAGGGCGCATAGAACGATCCGAGAACGTCCTGCCACTTCTCCGTGCCCTCTGCTACCGCATCCAAAGCATTTTCCATATTCGCGGTGAAGCCAATATCGGTCGTCTCGGGGAAGTGCTCGCAGAGCACCTTGTTCACCTTCTCTCCTATGGGCGTCGGCTGGAAGCGGCCCTTCTCCTTCACGACATATTCGCGCGCCTGGATGACGGAGATGATCGGGGCGTAGGTCGAGGGGCGGCCGATGCCGTATTCTTCGAGCGTCTTCACGAGACTCGCTTCGCTGTAGCGCGCGGGGGGTTCGGTGAAGTGCTGCTCGGGGGTGATCGCGCGGCGCTCGAGCGATTCGCCTTCGGAAACGACAGGGAGCTGACTCTCCTCGAACTTCTGCGGCCAGGCCTTCAGATAGCCGTCGAACTTCAGGGTTGCGCCGGTCGCGCGCAGGCCGTAGTCGCCCGATACGATGTCGATGCCGGTGCTGTCGAAAATCGCCTGGGGCATCTGCGAGGCCATGAACCTCTGCCATATAAGGCGATAGAGCTTGTTGCCGTCGACGTCCGTGACGGACGGGTTCGTGGGGCGCACGGCCTCATGCGCTTCCTGAGCGCCCTTCGATTTCGTCGCGAATGTGCGAGGCGCGTCCGCGGCATACGCTTGCCCGTATTCTTTCATGAGGAAGGCCTTTGCGCCCGCCAGGGATTCGCGTGAGAGGTTCACGGAGTCGGTACGCATATAGGTGATCGTGCCTTGCTCGTAAAGTTGCTGGGCCACGAACATGGTCTTCTTCGCGGTGTAGCCGAGGCGCTTCGCCGCCTCCTGCTGGAGCGTGGAGGTCGTGAAGGGCGGCGGCGGGTTCTTGCGCATCTCCTTTTTCGTGACGCTCGTGACGGCGAACATGCCGGTCATGAGGTCGGCCGTTATCGCATCAGCCCGGGCCTTGTCGGGAATGCCAAACTTGTCGAGGGGCTGGCCCTTGATCTTCGCGAGCGAGGCGATGAGCGTGCCACCCTTGCCCTTGAGCTCTGCCGCGATCGTCCAGTATTCCTGGGGCTTGAAGACCCGGATCTCGTTCTCGCGCTCGACGACGAGCCGCACGGCGACGGACTGCACGCGCCCGGCGGACAATCCGCGCCCGACCTTCTTCCAGAGGAAGGGGGAGAGCTTGTAGCCCACGATGCGGTCTAAGGCGCGCCGCGCCTGCTGGGCATTCACCATATCGAGGTCGATCGTGCGCGGATGCTTCAAAGCCTCCTCGATGGCCGTCTTCGTGATTTCGTGAAAAGCGATCCTTTGTACCGTTTGCGCTTTCGGATTTCGTTCTTCGGATTTCGAATTTCCGAGGTCGAGTGCCTCGGCAAGGTGCCAGGCAATGGCTTCTCCTTCGCGGTCTTCATCAGTCGCGAGGATGACCGAGTCGCACTTCTTCGCCTTATCCTTGAGGTTCTTCACGACGGGCCGGGCCTTGAGCGGGATGAGGTAGGTCGGCTCAAAATTCTTATCAGGATCAATGCCGAGCTTCGATTTCGGCAAGTCACGAACGTGGCCATATGACGATTCGACGGCGTAGTCGGGGCCGAGGAATTTCGATATGGTCCGTGCCTTCGTAGGGCTTTCGACGATGATCAGGCTTTTCATAGGGAGTAGCGGCCGTTCATGTCCCTAATCATACCATTCACGGTAAGGAGGGCGACGGCCTGGTTCGCGAGGTGGACTTCAAGGTGGCCCAGTTCGGCGATCTCGTCAAGGGTAAGCGGCGCGCCGGCCGCGCGGATGGCCGCGAGGACCGCGCGCTCATGAGGGGAGAGGTTCATATCGTCATCCGGCGCGTTTTCCGAGGGTTTTGCGAAGGGAATGCCGAGGCTCATGCAGATGTCCCGGGATGAGGTAACGAGTTCCGCGCCCTGGCGTATCAGGGCGTGCGACCCGGCATAATTAGGGTGTGAAAGGGGGCCTGGCACGGCGAACACGTCCCGGTTCTGCTCGGTCGCGAGGCGGGCGGTCACGAGCGCGCCCGAGCGTTCGGGGGCCTCGACGACGAGCGTGCCACGCGAGAGGCAGGAGACGATGCGGTTACGCTCGAGGAAGTGCGAGGGGAAGGTGGGGCTATCGAACGGGTACTCGGAGACGAGCGCGCCGCCATGGGCGAGGATCTCCCGCGCGAGCGGGGCGTGCGAGGAGGGGTAGACGCGATCGAGCCCCGAGGGGAGCACTGCGATGGTCGGGCGCTTTCCCGACTCGAGCGCGCCCCGGTGCGCCGCGCCGTCGATGCCGAGCGCGAGTCCGGAGACGACGCCCACGCCGCAGTCCGAAAGGCCGCGTGCGAAAGCACACGCGGTTTCGAGGCCGGCGTGCGTCGCGCGGCGCGTGCCGACTACGGCAACCAAGGGCTGTTCGAAGCAGAACGTGCCGAGTATGTAGAGGGCGTAAGGGGCGCTGTGGATTTCGCGGAGGAACGGGGGATAGTTCGGGTCGTCGTGCGTCACGAGGCGGATATCGCGCTTCATGAGGCGTTCCCATTCCCGATCAGGGTCGATGCGGCTCCCGTGCCGCGCTTCGTCCCATGCTCGCGACCAGTCGCGGTGCCGCTCCCAAGCCTCGTCCATGCGGGCGCGGTTTCCTTGGTGGAAGAGGTTCAGGGCGTTATACTGTGAGGGGATATGCATTCAGATTTTCCGATGAAGATTGGCCGGTCGATACTGATCCACGCCGTGGCGATCGGGGCTCTTTCGGGCGTCGCATACTGGCTGTCATACGACGCGATGCGGCATATCGCGGCCATGCAGGCCGCGCAGGCCGACAAGGCCGCGCGCGAAGCCATGGAAAGCCAGCTTGCGATCTTGCGGGCGGCGAGCGGGAAGGCGAATGATCTTGCGCCCGTAATCGCCGCGATCCTTCCGACCCAGGACGCTCTGGTTGATTTTCCCCGGGAAACGGGTGCCTTGGCAAGGCAGTCCGGCCTCGACTTCAGTTTCGGGTTCGGCGAGAGCGTGGCGGGAACGACGACTACGCCGGGAACGGTCGCGTTCGCGATGAGCGGCAAGGGGCCGGCTCTCAAGTGGGCCGAGTTCCTGAAGGCCTTCGAATCGGGCGCGAATGCCGTATCGGTCGATGTGGCGCGCATGCGGTCGAATGACGGGAAGTCGTACGACATGACGATCAATGGAAAGGCTTTTACGCAATAACCTATCGATAGTGCTCGGGGTCGCGGCCGTGTTCTTGGGCGCGGGACTGCTTTTCTGCATATATAGGGGGATACGCTTTGGGGTAAGCACGGTGCGGGCCGGATATGCGGAAAATTTGATAAACCGGGAAGAAATTGCTAGTTTTAACCTTGCTGGCGCCGCGGAGCTGAAGAAGCTGCGGGGCAGATAGGAGGGGGGTCGGGCGCGACGGGCGCATAGTTCAGTGGTAGAACGCCATACTGATAATATGGAGGTCGAAGGTTCGATTCCTTCTGCGCCCACACAGTTTTAAAATAGGACCCGTTATACTCGGGTCCTATTTTAAAACTGTCTAGGTACATAGAGGAGGAATCGAACCGCGGGCCGCAGGCTCCGAATAGGAGCCGAAGGTTCCGAGCCGCATAGGCGGCGAGGGGCGATTCCTTCTTCATTGCTGATTATAAAAATGACATGTCTCGACCGATCTACTAGTGAGTAGAGAGGAAGAGGCGATTCCTTCTGCGCCCACTCTATGGAAAAGAGTCGATTTTTATCATAGTATGAGAGTATGGAAGACGTAGTGAAAAAAACAGTGAATGTGTCTACGTGCATGGGTTCATTCGAATGCGTTTTGACGCATAATGATCCTGATAAGGGATATACGGTTACGGTTCCCAGATTGAAAGGGGTGGTGACATTCGGAGATGATGAGAGAGAGGCTGTGCGTATGGTTCGGGAGGCCATAGAATTGCATTGCGGATGTCTTTTGGAAAAAGGCCTTGCCGAGGTTCGTCCGAAGCGCAAAGAAGCGGTACGGGGAAAAAGCATTGCAGTTCGCAAGTAGCGTATGGGCATAGCGATTACCGGAGCCAGGCTGATTCCTTTGCTGGTGAAGCTCTGTTTCCGGATAATTCGACAGGCGGGAAGCCATGTCCATTTGGAATCGGTCGGGAATATGGCGCGCAGGGTAACCGTGCCGATGCATAACAAGGATCTTCCTATCGCTACGTTGCGGTCCATCCTGCGCCAAGCGGGGATATCGATGGAGGATTTTTTGAAATTACTCGGCAGGAAATAATTTTTTACAATGATCTCATTCGACGATTTCAAGAAGGCGGAGATACGGATCGGGAAGATCCTCTCAGCCGAGAAGATTCCCGAGGGCACGAAGCTCTTGAAGCTCAGCGTTGATTTCGGCACGGAGACGCGGCAGATCATGTCGGGCATCGCCAAGGAATTCCCGGATCCGTCAGTGCTCGTGGGCCGCGAGGCGCCCTTCATAGTGAATCTCGAGCCGCGCACGATCCTGGGGCACGAGAGTCAGGGGATGATCTTGGCGACGGATGGCACGGAGGGCATCGTATTGCTCCACCCTGCCTCCGACGTCCCGCCCGGCAGCCCCGTGAAATAAAGAAGATGGCGAGGGTTACCCTCTCGCTGTTTTTGTATGGATATATGCGGGCATGAATATAAACAAAAATTAACAATTGTATAAAATTGTTTATATTGCATATCGTCACGAAAACGGGGTATTGTATGCGGCAGAAGTCGACGACGTTCGTTGACAATCAGTTTCCATGGCCGGTGCCTGCGGGCGTTCGGACCATGGCCCGGGCCGTGCGCGGTACCGGTGTCGTGCGCCTGCGGGCGCTTTGTTTTGGGGAGATGTACGATGAGTTCGAGTCAGAGGGAAAGATTGCTCGTGGCTATGAGTCAGAACGGGACAAGGGATGCGGAAGGCGATGCTGTGCTCGCGGCGGCGATGGCCGAAAGGCTCTTCAGGAAGCTTTCGCAGAGCGGCGAGGTTTTGGAATTGCGAGAGATATTCACGGATGCGATGGAGAGCTATAACGACGTGCTCGGCGTTCAGGCCGTGAACCGTTGGGCGCTGTCGTATGCGGCATCGAATGCCGAAGGTCAGATCGACGCGGGCATGTTCGCATGCCTCACCGTTATGTTCTGGGAGGCTCATGCCAAATACCGGGGCGGGGCGTACCCGATGGGTAAGACGCTGCTCGCCGTGTTCGGGCAGATTCTCGCCCTGTGGCGTCCGAATATGTCTGAGACGAGCATTGCCGCGTTCGAATTCTGCGCGGCGGCATCCGATCCGATGAGCGGGCAGGAGTACGAAGGGTGGACGAGCGCCATGCGCCTGTTCAGGGGTAAGTTCGTCCATAAGGAGGATCGCGCGGCGATGGTCGGGATGATCCGCGACAAGGCGAATAAGAAAGGGCGTCCGTGCGAGGATTTCGATAGCGATAGCCTTGGGGAGTGGATTGACCGCTATGCGGATACCGTTCATTTCTCGAAAGAAATCCTCGACGATCTCGAAGTTGCGTATACGCGTAAGGCGTGCGTGCGCACGGAGAAGATGCGCAGGCAGGTATGCAGGCATCTCCTCGTGGTGGATGCGTCGTCGGCATTACGCGCGTTTCTCGGAGAAACCGTGGTGAAGCAATGGGCGAAGTTCGACAAGCGGGCGATGAGCGCGCTTTCGGGAATGTGGCCGCGCGGCCATGAGGGCGAGATGGCTCGGGACGGGATCGGGCTGTGGAATAACTTCTACGGAACGATTCTCGTGATCTATCATGCGCGCCTACGCGTGCAAGTCGATGTTGTTCTTCCCGAGGGAACCCCGACGAATCTGTGTTCAGATATGACGCGCCGGGCCGAGGCACGGGTTGAGCGATTTCGTGACTTGAATAAGGACGCTTCGATTCTGATCCGGGTCTTCGATTCGGGAAAAAATCTCATCTGCGCGCCGAATTGGGGAAGCGAATCGTTCGATGATATTCCGTGCGGCGTCGCGGAGGCGGATGGGGAGTAATTCGATCGGGTGTTTTTTGCGGCGGGGGTTTCGCCCCCGTCGCTTTTTTATGAGCGCATGTATGCGAATATCAACAATTAAATACAATTGTATAAAATTGTTTATATTGCGCATTTCCTCATAACGGGGTATTTTAGGCGCAGGGTCGACGACGTTCGTTGGCATAATCAGTTCTCCGGGCCGGCTTTCGGGCAGGGTTCTGGGGCTTCCCCGTTTCGGCGGGCGAAGGAAGGTGCGGTTTCGGCCGCGGGAGAGAGAACCATGACAGAGGCAGAGAGAAAAGCGCAGTTTTTTCCGCACTCGATGCGTTCGGGATACGGCGGGCAATTGCCCGCATCGGCGCATGCGCTGAATTACATCTTGTCGGGGGGAACCGTGGCGGAGAATGTGGCGAAGCTCACGGGGTTCCTGTGCGAGGCAATGAAGTTCCGCCACGAGGAGGCGATGCTCGAGGGGTTCGAGTGGCTATGCAAGGCATGGGAGCGGTTCGACGCTCACGTTGAGATGCGCGCTGCTCAGGGGATCAGCCACGAGGCATTTGGAGGAATTTCAGAGACTCCCATAGGAGTGTCGGCGGGAGATGTGTCTCCTGCGTGGACCGTGGAGCAGTTCAGGATGAACCAGCTCGATCGCCTGATCGACCTCTATGCGCTGACTCCGAGCATGGAATCTTGCATCATGCTGAAGGTTGCGATCATCCAGAAGGCGGTACGTGAATTCCTTGTCCAGGAGCGTACGGAGATCGCCCGGAAGGCGTTCTCGTTCTTTCTCGCGATGGGATATATGACGCGCAAAGGGTACAGGTTCGACCATCCGTACTCCGACGTGCGGGAGAGACTGACTGACAGATGCGTGACGAAAGCCGAGCGTGACGCGCTCGAGAACGCGGTCCGGGAGGGAATGGGTTCGTGGAAGTTGGAAGATATCGAGGCGTGGTACGTGGAATGGAGCGGCTTCCGGTTCATCCATGCCGATCTGCTGAATGTGTTCGGCGTCGTGTGGGGAAGGAAAGGCGGGGTGGCGCTTATGGATGGGAGTCTTGCCGACAGGGCGCTTCTCGCACGGTTCGACCGCATGAAACGATCCCCGGTCGCGATCGATCTTTTCAGGCAGATGTCGGATACCATTGCCGATTTCGATATCCGGATCGCGTCGCTCGTGGAGCGGATGACGCCCGATAGCCGTAAAAACGGATGGCGGGACGATGGTATCGGGCAGTGCGAGGAGCTTTATGGCACGATCCAAGTCGGTTCCGAAAAGATCGGGGAGCTCGTGATCGCGTTGAAACTGCCGGAAGGCTTTCCGGATGCGTTGGGCAGGGATGTCGCGCGCCGCGCGCGCCAGCATGTCGAGCAGTGGAAAGAGGGTAATGGGCAGGGGATCGTCGTTTTCCTCACGACGATGCTCCACGACGGCTCGGGTGCCGTGAATAGCACGTTCAGATAGGCGAATGATACCTAAGAAGCCTTAGGAGGCCCGGGGCGGAGACCCCGGGCTTTTTCATTGCAATAACGAGGAAAAACAGGATATAGTGGAACGAAGATATCGCGCCCTTAGCTCAGTGGTAGAGCGTTTCATTGACATTGAAAAGGCCGAAGGTTCGATCCCTTCAGGGCGCACACATATGGAGCCGACAGTCATATACGAAGAGCCGGATTTCCTGGTTATTAATAAGCCGGGCGGCCTTATCGTTCATGGCGAGCATCCGTCGGTCGTCGACTGGCTCGTTAAGGAGTATCCCGAGGCGAAGAAAGTAGGAGATGATCCCGAGGAGCGCCCGGGCATCGTGCACCGCCTCGACCGGGATACCTCGGGCGTGATGGTTATCCCGCGCACGCAGGAGACATTCTCGTTCTTCAAGAACCTATTTCAGACGAAGGAGATAAAAAAGAAATATATCGCGCTCGTGTACGGCGTGCCGCGCGAGGCGAAGGGGACTATCGATAAGCCGATCGGCCTCAATTCGGGCTCAACGAAACGTACGGTATTCGTGAAGAACGCGAAGATGGTAAAGGAGGCGGTGACAGACTACGAGGTTCTTCGCTCTTTCGAAATCGGCGGCGTGCCGGTATCGCTCGTCGCGGTTTCTCCGCGAACGGGCAGGACGCACCAGATCCGCGTGCATATGGCCTCAATAGGCTGCCCAATAGTTGGCGACACGCTGTACGGTCCCAAGAAACAAGGGGTAGCTGCGCCCAGGCAGTTCTTGCACGCGGAGTCGGTCGAGTTCCCCACGCCGCGCGGCAATCGCATCACGGTTTCGGCCGATCTGCCCCCGGAGCTCGCGGCGCTCATATCATAAAGAAAGAGGCCGGGATTCGCGGCCTCTTCCGAACAAGGGTACAGATAGGATCACTCATCCTTTCTGTGAAACCCGTGCCTAATAGTCGGGAATCCGGACAAGCACCGCACTCATCCCCGTAGGCTTCTAATCGCACTATCTGTCAGGGTCGGACCACAGTCAAGGGGATAACTATCCGCGCGGGAGGGTTGTCGGTCGCGTATGAGAGGGTATCCGTTCCCGATTCTTTCCAGATCATGCCCTGCGGGGCATGGAACGTGGCCGTAAAGGGCCCATCGATGCCCGACTGCTTGTCGAATACGAAGGAGTACGGCGTTTCCTCGGCATCGAACGTGAGCCCGGTCTGCCGCGAATACGCGGCGGCGATCGTCTTCGTCTCGCCCGGGTCGATGTCTATCCAGGTCGAGAATGTAGCCTTGCCGCCATCGGCCGCGAGGTCGGGGTCGGCGCTATAGCCGGCCTTCGCGTAATCGATGGTGGACTTTATGTCGCGCGCATAGCCGCCCGAAAGCGACGCGAGCGTTGTGCCGGGAGCCGTGAGGAGTTGGACGTAGGTGCGGCTCATCGTGTTGTACCAGCGCTCGGTGCGGACGTCTCCGCCGTTTTTCCGTTCGATCGAGAGCATATCCGTGACGCTGCCGTCGCGGGCGAGAGTCTCGTCGAGCGTCAGGGATTGCGTCGCATAGGCATCGGTCTTCCCCCCCGCGATATTCGCGTAGACGACCGCGAGGTAGCTGCCGGGGAAGCGTTCGGGGGTCGGATAGAGCTCGCCGCCCGCGCCGAGCGATTGCATATAGGCTTCCATGACCGGGTTCGCGAAATAGGCCATGACGTCCTTGTTCGCGATGCGCTTTCCGATCGCGAGGACGAGGGCCTTCTTCCCGTCGTCCTGGAGGGAGGAAAGCTTCGCGAAGAGCGCGGGCGTCGCCTGCTTCACGATGCCCTTGCTCTGCTTCGTCTCGACGTCCTCCTGCAGGGCGGCGACGAACGTCTTCGCGTCGAGCGTGAGCGTGGTGCCGTCTGCCTGCGGCAGTTCGAGCGGGCCCGTGATCGCGAGAATGTCGCCGATGAGATTGACGTTGATCGCGATCGCGCCCGAGAAGCGCATGTGCCGGTCGCGGTATATCCGCGACGCCTCGAGGAAACGGGCGACCTTGCGGGCCGAGGTCGGATAGTCGGCGAACCAGTTAGCGTCGCGCGCCCCCCAATTCGTGGTGAGTTTCTGGAGCGCGACGGGCGGGATGATCTTGCTCGTGAGCTGGCCGTCGGGGTCATAGATATCCTGCACCTCGAGGCTCGTGAGGCTCGCATGGTTCAGGGAAAGGTGGGCGAAGCTCCCGAGGAAGCCGCCGCCCGGGCGGATCTCCGAGGGATTCTGGAAAAGGACGAGTACGTTCTGGGTCTCTGGGGAATCGAGCCAGGCGACTGACGCGTCGATCATGGAAAGGGCGGTGTAGACCTCTTCCTTGTTCGCGGTAGGGGCGACAAGCTCGATATTCGCGCGCAGGCGTTTCAAGGTCGCGATGAATTCTAGGCCTTTTCCGGTGAGTATGAGCTGGGCGCCATTGCGTTTCAGGAAATCGAGATCCTGGGCGATCCCCGCCGAGGCGTTCGCGAGGCCGTGGGCGCCCTCTAGTTCCGTGGCGACTGAGTTGAGGAAGGGTACGAATTCGCGCCATAAGGAAAGGGCACCCTCGAGCTGTTTCAGCTGACCTTGTACCATCGCGAGGTAGAGTCCCGCGCGGTGCGGTTCCATGTCCTTCATCGCTTGTGCCGCCTTGCTTGCCGTGAGGCGCATCTCGCCCTTCATATGGAGCGCGCGCGTGCGGAAATTCCACAGGCCGATGCCGAATACGACGGCGATGATCGCGGCTAGTGCGCCGAGAGCGACGAGAAGATGCTTGAGAGTTCGCATATCGTGGTGTTCCAGTCGAAGCGCTGGGCGTTTTCGTAGCCTCGCGCGACGAGCCGGTCGCGCTCGACCTCGTCCGTAAGGACGGCTTCGAGCGCTCCCGCGAGGCCGTGCACGTCCCATGGGCTCGTGAGGAGCGCGGAGTCGCCGAGGATTTCCGGGAGCGATGCGCGGTCGCTCGCGATGACGGGGCAGCCGTACGACTGCGCCTCGAGCGGGGGGAAGCCGAATCCCTCGAAGAACGAGGGGAATATGAGCGCCTCGGCTTCAGTATACATGAATGCTTTTTCCTCCTGGCTCACGCCGCCCCACCAGATCACGCCCGGATAGTCCGGGGGGTCGAATTTCCAGCTCTTCCCGCCGGCGATGATGAGATTCAGGTCCGCGAAGCGCGGGTCGCGCTTCAAGAGCGCGAAGGCGGAAATGGCGGCCGGGATATTCTTGCGCGGCTCGAGGGTCGAGAGCGAGAGGATATACGGCGTGGCGAGAATTCCTTTCTGCGCGGTCGAGAGGGTGTCCGGCGCGGCGGCAGGGGCAGGCGGCGCGTCCACGCCCGGGTAGACGACGCGGATCTTCGCCTCGGGCACGCCGAGCGTGTCCATGATGTCGCGCTTCGTATAGTGGGAGTTCGTGATGACGACGGACGCATCGCGCGCCTGTTCCGCGATGCGCTGGCGGCGGTGCCATAGGCGGTACTTCAGGGGGAAGAACTGCGGGTAGTGGATGAAGGATAAGTCGTGGATCGTGAGCGCGCGGGGAGCACGCTCCGAGCGCAGGCGGTTCATGTGCGGGCTGTATATGGCGTCGCAGGATATATGGCCGTCGATGGCCGGCTGCCACAGGTCATAGAGCTTGTTGGGCATGCCCCAGTTCACCACGCGCACGTGCGGCGCGCGCCAGTCCTCGGGGAGCGGCGCGGTGCGCCAGGCGTTATAGAAGAGCGTTATCGGGGTTTCGGGCCGCGCCGCGATGAGGCGGCTCACGATATTCTCGGCGTAGATTTCGACGCCCGTTTTCCCGCCTTGGGCGAGGAGTCGGGCGTCTACGAGGAGTTGCATGAAAGGGGATTATCATATACTATTATTCCACTTGGATGGATAAGGCAATTCTCGATCAGATCAAGCCCGGCGCGCAGGTCAAGGTCCACGAACTGGTGAAGGAGGCGGTTGTCGTGGGCAAGAAGCCGGCAAAGGGCAAGAAAGACGACGGCAAGGGGCCGAAGGTGCGCATGAGCGTGTTTTCGGGCCTCGTCCTGTCGCGCAAGCACGGCAATGAGGTCGGTGCCACGTTCACCGTTCGCGCCGTGATCGCGGGCGAAGGCGTCGAGAAGGCCTACCCTATCAATTCTCCCCTGATCTCGAAAGTCGAGATCGTCACCTCGCCGAAGAAGGTCCACCGCGCGAAGCTCTATTACCTGCGCGAAGTATCGCAGAAGAAGGCGCGTCAGAAGCTGCGGAAGATATAGGAACAGGGAAGGGGATCCCGGCTCATGGCCGGGATTTTCTTCGGGCATGGAAAAAGGCAGGGAATCCTGGTATTGTAGGGAGGAAGTTGCCCAGGTGGCGAAATGGCAGACGCACTACCTTGAGGTGGTAGCGCCGCAAGGCATGGAGGTTCGAGTCCTCTCCTGGGCACAAATATAAAGACCCCTTTCAAGGGGTCTTTATATTTGTGCCTTGCGTGAGAGGAATCGAACCGGATAGGTTCCCTGTTTGTTCAAGAGCGAAGCGATTGACGCACAAACAGCAATGCCGCACCGTAGTGCGGCCCCCCAAGTTTTCAAGAAGGCCTCGGGCCGACTATGAAAACAGCGACTTCGACCGGAGGGAGAAGCGAGTCCTCTCCTGTTTCTGATATATTGACTTTTATACCATTTAAATGGTATTTAATATTCAACGGAACAATGGCCGAAGCCATGGAGGTCCGCAGGCAATTTGAGAATTTTTCGAGGAGAGAATGATGCTCGGAACGATGACATTGATCGTCGAAACCGTAGGGATTCCGGGAGAACCGCTTGCTCACAATAAGGCTATTGAGGCATGCGTGGGCATTCAGTTATCGCATGGGTTTCAGGTCGCTGAGTCGAATACCTTCGCGATGTCCGTGCCTCACGAGGAGTCTCGGGTCTTGCGAATCTTGCGAATCACGACTATCAGGTTTGCCATTCCGCCGAGTAGGTGATTGGGTAGAGGGATCCGCGGCCGAAGCCGCGAGAGTCCGGAAGACTGTTCAGGCACGTCGAACGCGAAGGAGAATGACGATGACCGTAGGAGAAGTGAATGCCTCATGGGCGAAATTAGGTGCGCTGAAGGTGCGGCCGCTAACTGTGGACGATCCGTCGCAGTTGGAACAGGCGGCGCAGGCTCGGCAGCGGCAATTGGCACGCGGAGCCGAGTTATTCGAGATCGTGTGCCAGCAGATCGCGACCGATCTCGGTCTTATTTGGGGAGGGAGTCCGGCAGATATTCCCGACGATACGGAGATTTCCGAGGCTGCCGAGCTGAGATTCGACGAGTATTTCGCTCACATGGGCAATTGTCTCTTTGAGGGAGAAACTCGACGGGACAGGATCCTCGGGGATACGTTCTCGGAAGCGGGATTGCCGAAGATCCACTGGAAAGTCGAAGGAAAAAAGTTCGTATTCGAGACGGATGCTCGCGGAAGCCGTACGATCCTCGGCGGGACGATTCTCTCATTCGAGCTCAATGCGGGCGAGGGACTGGTGTTCTATGTCTCGACCCCGTTTCTCTTCGGGAAGAGGATCCTCTCGCTGCATCGGGCTCATGGACAATGGCTCATGCGCATCGAGAAGGGTGATGGAGCGAACGAGGAGGTTGAATTCGTGAGCGGCTCAGTCGAATTCGAATAAGCGTTCGCATGATTGCGGGGAATAGAGAAGCTGTCGTGAGGCCAGTGGGCCCGCGACAGCTCTTTTTTATATGCTACGATGGCGAGTGATGAACGCATCTATTTCCGTAATCATATTCGGCGCAACGGGCGATCTTTACGAGACGAGGCTTTCGCATGCCTTGCAGGCTCTCTTTGCACAGGGGCTCTTGTCGCAGGACGTGCGGATCGTCGGTTTCGGCCGCCGTCCGCTCGGGGATGAGGGCTTTCGCGCATTCACTGCGGCCGCGCTTGCGAAGAAGGGCGATGCATCCTCCGATTTCCTCGCGCGCTGTTCGTATGTGCAGGGAGACTTGGGATCGCAGGACGATTTCATAAAGCTTGGGCGCTATCTTGCGGAAGGGGATAAAAAGGCCGGCTCATGCTCGAACAAGATTTTTTACTTGGCCGTGCCGCCGCCCTTCTATGCGGGTATATTCGCGAATATCGCGGCCGCGGGGCTTACGGTGCCGTGCGCGCCGGGAGAGTCGCATGACGATACGTCATGGACGCGGGTCCTGGTCGAGAAGCCGTTCGGCAAGGACGGGGCGGAGGCGGAGCGGCTCGACAGGATGCTAGGAGAGCTCTTCGACGAGTCGCAGATATTCCGCATCGACCATTATCTCGCGAAAGAGACGATGCAGAACATCCTCGCATTCCGCTTCGCGAATCCCATGTTTATGCCGCTGTGGAATAAGGACCATATCGAGCGGATGAAAATCATCGTGCATGAGGAAAAGACAGTCGGCGCGCGCGGCGGGTTTTATGACGGCGTAGGAGCCTTGCGCGACGTGGGGCAGAACCACATGCTCCAGATGCTCGCCTTGGTCGCGATGGAACAGCCGCTCGACATGTCTGCCTCTGCCGTGCGGTCCGCGCGCGCTGGCATATTGGGGGGCGTGAGGCTCGATCCTGGGATCGCGCCGTTCCGGGCGCAGTACGCGGGATATCGCGATGAGCCGGGCGTAGCGAAGGATTCGGCGACCGAGACATTTTTCCGCGCGACGGTCGGGGTGGATGACGACCGCTGGCGCGGCGTGCCGTTCGAGCTCGAGAGCGGCAAGGCGCTCGGCGCGTCCCGCGTCGCGATCGAGGTGCATTTCAAAGGGGGGAATATGCTTGCATTCGCGATCCAGCCGCGCGAGGGGATACGGCTGAAGTTCTGGTTCAAGCGCCCGGGATTCGATGCCGCGCTCGAGGAACGCGAGCTTTCGTTCGGCTACGCGGACGATGCCGGAGGTGCTATCTCGCACGATGCCTACGAACGCGTGCTCTATGACTGTATCCGGGGCGACCAGGCGCTCTTCATAAGCACGGAGGAGATCGTCGAGGAGTGGCGGATCACGGCGGCGATCATACGGGGCTGGCAGGCCGTATCGCTTCGCTTGTATCCCATGGGAGTCGCACCGGAATCTGTACAATAAGGTAAAATCGGGGTATTATTGCCGTCGTATGGCATCACAACCGCCGAAATCTCCGTTCGAGAAGCCGGGCTTCCCGATGCGGATAAATAAGTATTTAGCCGGGAAAGGCTTTGCGACGCGCCGTGGCGTGGACGAGCTTGTCGCGCGCGGCAAGGTCACGATAAACGGGAAGCGGGCGGAGCTCGGCGCGAAGGTGAACGAAGGCGACTCGGTGAAAGTCGCGGGCGGGAAGGACGTGAAGGGGTTCCGCTACTTCGCCTACTACAAGCCGCTCGGCGTGATCACGAGTCTCGCGGGGGAAGGCGAGGAAGATATCATGTCCCAGGTGCGCATCCCGGGCGTCTTCCCCTTGGGCAGGCTCGATAAGAATTCGCAGGGCCTAATCCTCCTGACCGACGATGGGCGTGTCACCGACCGCCTCTTGAACCCGGAGAATGCGCACGAGAAGGAGTATTCGGTGAAGGTGAAGGACAAGCTCCGCTCGAGCTTCGAGGCGAAGATGGAGAAGGGCGTGAATATAGAAGGCTATGTGACGAAGCCGTGCCGCGTGGAGATCGTGAACGAGAATACGTTCAAGGTGGTCCTGACCGAGGGGAAGAAGCACCAAATCAGGCGCATGTGCGTCGCCTTGTTCCAGGAGGTGTCCGACCTGAAGCGCATCAGGATCGAGAATATAACGCTCGGCAGCCTGAAGCCCGGCGCCTATCGCCCTATCGAGGGCGCGGAGCTCGCGCTTTTTTTGAAGGGGCTGGGATTGTGAGATTCGTATCAAATTAAGGACGATCGTCATGAATTTAATACAGTAGCCATTCCGGCATCCGCCGTGTATATTGCATTTTTATATTTTTCGTGGCATACTAGGCTCCGTATCGGGTAGCAGGGTACGATCGTTGAAACACATCCATATTCGCAGAAAGGAGGCCGCATGGCTTCGAAGAAAAAGAAGCGGAACCCGTTATGGTATCGGGAATCATGGCTTGCGAAGCTCGATGACGATGTCGCGCTCATCATACGGATGCGCCGCGAGCGGCATATCCTGGAGGAGATCGGGGACATACTCGGCGTGACGCGCGAGGCGATCCGGCAACGGGAAGCGAAGATCGCGAAAGCGTACGGCTGGGCCGTGTTCGAGCCTGCGCGGGGCAAGCGGCTCTATAACCTGGAACAGGCCGTTGCCGCAGTGAAGAAGCGGAAGAAGTTCGTGAGCGAGCCGCCGATCGCGAAGGCATGCGAGGCGGGCGAGCTCGAATGCGTCCATCGGCCGGGCAGGGGCGTGAAATGGCTACTCACGGAAAAGGGATTGAGGCAACTCATGCGCCACCGGTGCGTGACGCGAAAGAAGCCGTGCAGGGTATGCGGCAAGATCTTCGTTCCGAAAAAAGGGAGAAGGGGGACAGGTACCTGTTCCGCGAGGTGCTGCGCGACGTGGAAGCATCGGCGGTACCTTGCGCGGGGCACGACATTGCCGATCCCGGAGACGATGTATGCGTTGCATCGGACGCTCGTCGAGGAGTTGAAAGCGGCGCATGTTCTCATCTCGGACAAGAGTCAGCAGTGGCTCTTTTGGCGCGATGCGCTCGATGCGTCGGGGATTACGACCATGCAGTTCACGTACCTCAGGATCATGCGTATCCTGAAGGTGAAGCGATCGAAAACGAGGAGGTGGCGTGGCGAGCCCGCGCGCATGTACTCGACGAGCGAGATGGCGATCGTGAGGCGGGTGTTCAAGCAATTCGAGGATAAGAAGCGGAGTAAGAAGTAGGGTGTGCCGGAAACGGCTTTTTCGCCCCGGGTCGGAGACCCGGGGCTTTTTCATTCAATAGATTTTCCCCGCGCGCCAGTTATCGATGACGTTCTTGCTGTGGGGAAAGATAGGCGAGGGGAGGCGGTCAAGGTCATACCACTGCCAGTTTTTCGATTTACCAGGCTCGGCGTCATATGGCTCGCCCGCGCGCGATTCAGCCAAGAGTCCGATCGAGACGTAATGCATGCCGTAGGCGATATCGTTGCCTAGGGAGACGACACCTCGTATCTCGATATCGGCGAGACCGGCCTCTTCTTCCACTTCCCGCTTGGCGGCCTCCTCGAAGCTCTCGCCGAATTCCAAATGCCCGCCGGGAATCTGGTATGTGCTTGCTCCGTGGCCTGCCAGCCGTTCTCCGAGGAGTATTTTCCCATCGCGGATGACTATGATGCCGACACCGACTTTGGGGCGCTCGGGAGGATTCGAATCGTTCATGGGGAGAGTATGCCATGGAAAAATGGGTAGAGGGAGTCGCCCCTCGCCGCCTCAGGGTAAAAGAAATAGATCGTCGTCATCGCTTCGCTCCTTTCCGACGTGATTTTAAAATTCAAACCTCTTCGCTTCGCATATCGGGATAATTTTAAAATCAGGAACCTTCGGCTCCTATTCGGAGCCTGCGGCCCGCGGTTAATGACAGGGGGAGTCGCTTCTCCCTTCGGTCGAAGTCGCTGTTTTCATAATCGCCCCGCGAGCCTCCTTGAAAATAGGGAGCCTTCGGTTCGACTCCCGCCCGCTTCAAATAATAAAAGCCGCTCACGAAGAGCGGCTTTTATTATTTGAGCGGGTAGGGGGAGTCGAACCCCCATTGACAGGTTGGAAACCTGTCGTATTAGCCGTTATACGATACCCGCTTTATGAGGAGATGATATAGTAAAACCGACAATGTTCCAAGTAGTGACCGACGCAATAGTTCTCGACAAGGAATTCACGTACGACGCCCATGTACGCGTTCATTTATTCACGAAAGAGTGCGGCAAGATCGTAGGGAAGGCGACCAGCGCGCGGAAAATAACGTCGAAGCTCGGCGCGCACTTGGAGCCTCTGGCCTTGAGCGCCGTGCAGTTCGTGCAGAAGAACCACCTGCCGCAGATCACGGACGCGCTCGCGAAGCGCAGGCTCCCGCCCGAGGCGATGCCGGTGCTCCGCATGGTGCGGATGTTGGCACCCGAATACGAGCCCGATCAGGAGCTCTGGGCGCTCCTCGCGGGAGAGTCGCCCTCGCCGTCGCGCGTATTAGCCGTCCTGGGCTACGATCCGCTCTTCGCCTCATGCGAATGGTGCGGCAAGCCGCCGTCGCATTTTTCCCTGAAGACGCTCTTTTTCGTGTGTGCCGGGTGCGTGCCGCGATGCGGCGCGTCGTACGATTGCGCGGCACTGTGACCGGGAGTACGATGAAGGGATATTCGGATGAAATACTTTTTCGCATGGTGCGCAGCGCTCGTGCTCGCGGGGGCCGGCGCGTGGTATGTCGCGGGCTTTTCGGGCGGAAGCGATAGTGGCGCGAAGCTCATCTTCAAGGGGCCCGATGCGGCGCGCTATGGCGCGCCGTTCGAGCTCGCGGTCGGCGTATCGAACGCGACGGGCGCGGTATGGAAGGATGTGGGCTTGGCGCTTACGTTGCCGCCCGGCCTGATTTTCGCCGACGGATCGGGGAGCCAGTCATTCGTGTCGAAGCAGTTGGGGGACTTGGGGGATGGTTCGCTCACGAATGTCGTGTTCGAGCTGATGCCCGTTGAGGGTGATGCGGTTCCCGTGCCCGAGGGGCAGGGGGGAGACGCTCCTGCGGAGGCGCCCGTGACGGCCGTGTCTGTCCGCTTGAGCTATACGCCGGCAGGAGGGACGGCGGTATTTGAGAAGTATGAGGATTGGCAGGCTCCCGCGCCCGCCCCGGCAATCGACCTCTCGCTTGCGGCGCCCGAGAAGGTGTCCGCAGGGGAGGAATTCAAGATCGAGGCGGCGTATGCGAACGGGTCCGAGGGCGACCTGGACGGCGTTTCGATCGAGGTGGAGTACCCGGCCTCGTTCGCGTTCGCGAAGGCGAGCGCCGACCCCGATGCGAATGGCACGGAGGGTGGCACATGGAACGTGGGGGCAATTTCCAAGGGATCGTCGGACTCGTTCGCGGTCTTCGGGCGTATCAAGGAGGCGACGACGAGCATGTTCGCGGCGACTGCCTACCGGTCCGTACGCGGGGCGAAGCGGCCCATAGCCCGCGCGGAGGTTTCGGTCGTCGCCGAGCAGTCGCCGCTCACGGTCGAGATCGATGCGAACGATAGTCCCGATTACGTGGCGCACCCGGGCGATACGGTCACGTTCACCGTCTCGTACGTCGGCGACGGCCTAAAGGTTCCGAAAGGCGGCATCATGATCACGGCATCGCCCTCGTCGCCCTTATTCGACCTTTCGACCATCGTGCCGCGTGACGGAGGAACGGTGAGGAGGAGCGGCTCGACGGGCGGTCAAGAGATCGCGTGGACTATTCCCGGGTCGGGCGATGGGGGAGGCTCTGTGGGATTCACGATAAGGCTCAAGGGCGATTATGGCATACGGCGCCTGAGCGACCGCAATTTCACGGCCAAGATGCATGCCGAGGTGAAGATCGGCAGTACGGTCGGGAGCGCGGACAAGGAGATGAAGATCGGCGGCCGTACGGATATCGGGGCGAAGGCGTATTTCCGCGATGCCGATGCGGGCATCGTGAACAAGGGGTCGGTGCCGCCGAAGGCGGGGGTTGCGACCGAGTACACGATACATTGGGCGCTGAAGAACCAGGCGACTGACGTGAAGGGTATCGAGGTGCGCGCGACGTTGCCTGAGGGGGTACGGTGCACGGGCACCGTGAAGAGCACTATCGACACGAAGCCTGCGTGCGATGCGGCTAAGAACGAGGTTGTATGGAAGGTGGCGCGAATGTCCGCGACGACCGGGGTTCTCGGCAAGGGGCCCGAGGCGATCTTCCAGGTCGCGGGAACGCCGACTGCCGCGATGGCGGGGAAATACATGCCGCTCGTGGGAACGACCACGCTCTCGGCAATGGACGATTTCTCGGGCGCGGCAATCGCGACGTCGGCTCAGGAGATCACGACCGCATTGCCGGATGACCTGACCGTGGGTGCGGCGGGAATTGTCGTGCCCTAGATTGCATGGTATAAAAACGCATGGACAGGATGGAAGCCATAACCGATCTCGCGAAGCGCCGGGGATTCGTATTCCCCGGTTCCGATATTTATGGCGGACTCGCGAATTCCTGGGACTACGGTCCGCTCGGCACCGAGCTCAAGAAGAACATAAAGGACGAGTGGTGGAAGCGCTTCGTGCGCGAGCGCACCGACATGGTCGGCATCGATGCCGCGCTCATCATGAACCCTAAGGTATGGGAGGCCTCCGGCCACGTGAAGCAGTTCGCCGACCCGCTCGTCGAGTGCACGAAGTGCCATGAGCGTTTCCGCGCGGATCAGGCGGGCGAGAAGTGCCCGTCATGCGGGGGCGCCTTCGGACCAGCCCGGCAATTCAACCTGATGTTCAAGACATTCCTCGGCTCGACCGAGGAGGCGAAGAACCAGGCGTATCTCCGCGGCGAGCTCGCGCAGGCGATGTTCGTAGACTTTCCGGCCGTACTCCAGTCGATGCGCCGCCGGCTGCCGTTCGGCATCGCATCCCAAGGCAGGGTATTCAGGAACGAGATCACGCCGGGCAATTTCATATTCCGCACGCGCGAATTCGACCTCATGGAGTTCGAGTATTTCTGCGTGGCGAGCGAGTGGGAAAAGCATTTCGAATACTGGCTCAGCGAGATGAAGGCGTGGCTCGCGCACTGCGGCGTGGACGCCAAGAATCTACACTTCCATGAGATCGAGGACGGGGAGCGCGCGCATTACTCGAAGCGCACGGTGGACATCGAGTACGAGTATCCCTTCGGCCGGAAGGAATTGTACGGCCTCGCATACCGCACGGATTTCGACTTGAAGAATCATATGGAATCGAGCGGGAGGGACATGCGCTACGCCGACCACGAAACGGGCGAGAGGTCCGTGCCGCACGTCGTGGAGCCCACCTTCGGCCTCGACCGTACGGTCCTCGTATCGCTTCTCGAAGCCTACCGCGAAGAGCAGGCGCCGACAGCGGAAGAGGGGGAAACCGACGCGCGCATCGTGATGAAGTTCCCGAAGTGGATGGCACCCTACAAGGTTGCGGTCCTGCCGCTGTCAAAGAAGAAGGAGATTACGGACATCGCGGAACCTCTGTACGCCGAATTGCGGAAAGCGATGATGTGCGACTATGACGAGACGCAGTCGATCGGCAAGCGGTACCGCAGGCAGGACGAGATCGGCACTCCGTATTGCGTGACGGTGGATTTCGATACGGCGAAGGACGGCTGCGTTACCGTGCGCGACCGGGACTCGATGGCGCAGGAGCGGGTGAAGATCGCGGGGCTCGCGGAATACTTGACTGAAAAGATAAAATAAGGCATTTTAGGATGCGATGCGCGGGCATCGATATGTCCGCAAGGTGGATTGGCTTTTTGGCAATAAGGGGGAAGAATGAATCGATTCCAGTGGATGATGCGCGAGCATCGCATAACCTGCGGCTTGCGACTCCTTCGCGGTCTGGAAGATGCTGATTGGCGGGGCATTCTCTACGATGCATGGTCAGAGGAGTGCGAAAAGAGGCATATCTATGTGCCAAGCGGGCTATCGTTTTCCGAGCTCGTTCGAATGCTCGGGGATTGCGGCGTCGTGGTGGATACGGGCAATCTTGTTCCGGGATACGAGTGTCGGCCTACGAGGGCTGGACTGCTCGAGTATTCTCCGGATGAGCCGCTGCTCGCGTGGGCTTCTGGCAGCGATTCGTTCGGCATGAGCAAGGAGGAGCATGGCGCGTGGGCACATGGCAAAGGGGGTATCCCTATGCATGCGGAGCATTTCCTGTATATTTGCCTGCGGGCGTGCATTCTGGAGATCCCGTTGCCGCACACGGGCCAGTATCTGGTTCGGATGTGTAACGACGCGGCAGAACCGGGGCGCAGGCTCGCGCTGCAATGCATTCCGCGCGACGGTGCGGATACGGTGCTGATCACTGCGATCAGTGACGACTGGGCTTCGCTGAATTGCGGGACCATTGCTGAGATCTTCGCCCCGGAGCCGATTCGCTGATCGTGATGGTGAGGAGTATGTGGCGTGCGGAGCGCTTTATGACGCCGATCAGTTTGATGGTTGGCGTCATTTTTTATGCTGAATTTTCATATTTCTGTCAAATTGCCTTAGCGGCTCTTTTTGGTGTATCGTGGTGGTCTATGCGGACGTGCACGAAAACGGTACTCGAGAATGGCCTGCGGATACTGACCATTCCCAGGAAGGACGACTTGGCGACCACCTTTCTTGTGCTTGTCGAGGCCGGCTCGGAATACGAGACGAAGGAGATCAGCGGACTCTCGCATTTCCTCGAGCATATGTGCTTCAAGGGCACGACGAAGCGCCCGAAAGCCATGGATATCGCGGGGGAACTCGACGGCCTCGGGGCCGACTACAACGCCTTTACCGCACAAGAATGCACGGGCTATTTCGCGAAGGCCGAGGCGCATAAATTGCACCAGGCGCTCGACATCGTGTCCGATCTCTACCTGAACCCGGTGTTCGACCTGGCGGAGATCGAGAAGGAGAAGGGCGTCGTGATCGAGGAGATCAATATGTATGAGGATATGCCTGCGCGAAAGGTGACCGACTACTTCATGGAGCTCCTGTACGGCGACCAGCCGGCAGGGTGGGACGTTGCGGGCACGAAGGACGTCGTGCGATCGCTGACAAAGGGCCAGCTCGCGGCATATCGCGCGGCGCACTATGTGCCGGGAGCGACGGTGATCGTGGCCGCAGGAGGCTTCGACGAGGAAGATATAATAAAGAAGATTAAGGAGACGTTCGGCGCGATTCCAGCATCCCCGAAAGGCGCGAAGGCGAAGGTCATCGAGGCACAGACGGTTCCGCAGGTGCTCTTGAAGAAGAAGGCGGTCGATCAGACGCATGTGATGTTGGGATGCCGGGCATTCTCGGCGTTCGACGAGCGCCGATTCGCGCTCGAAGTCCTCTCGGACGTCTTGGGCGGCGGCATGAGCTCGCGCCTATTCCAGAAGGTGCGCGAGGAGCTCGGTGCGGCCTATAGCGTGCGGGCAGGAACCGACCTCTTCACCGATCACGGCTATCTCGCGGTCAATGCGGGCGTGGACCAGGCGAAGCTTTTCACGGTAATCATGGCGATTTTGGATGAAATGAAGAAGCTGAAAGACGATCTCGTGCCCGAAGGCGAGCTGCGCCGCGCGAAGAACCATCTCGTGGGGCGCATTATTCTCGGCCTCGAGGCTTCGGACGAGCTCGCGTCGTTCTATGGGGCGCAGGAGATCGCGGGCGAACCCCTAATGTCCCCGCAAGAACTTGTCGCGAAACTCGAAGCGGTGACCGCGGAGGAGGTTCGGGACGTGGCGCGCGCGGTCTTCGTGAACGAGGGTCTGAACATGGCAGTCATCGGCCCGATCGCGGACGACACCGAGCTGAAAGCGGCATTGCGCTTGGCCTGAATCCGTTGCAGAATGGGATCATGGAATCGTCCTCCCCGTTCGAAATCTCATGGCAGAGCCTGTGGAGGATAGCGGCGACGGTGGGAATCGTGGCCGTCATATACGCCGGGCTTCCGGTAATACTCGGCTTTTGCCTCGCCGTGGTCATCGCGGCCGCGCTTGACGGGCCGATCACCTGGCTGCAGAAGAAGCGCATCCCGCGCGTCGTGGGCGCGCTCGGCATATTCCTGATCGGGTTCGTGGCGGTCGCCGCGCTCATTTATGCCGTCGTGCCGCTCGCCATATCCGAATTCACCACACTCTTCGCGACCCTCACGAAATTCAAGACGGGGAACACGTCGAGCATACTGGGTATCGTGAAGGTGTCCCAGGTGGTCGGGATCGTGATCGAGCGCTTCAATGGCATCGCGAACGCCCTGATTACGGGCAATATATCGCTCTTCTCGGTCGCAAGCTTCTTTCTGGGCGGCATATTCCTCACGGTCGCAATCTTCGTGTTGTCGTTCTATCTCACGGTCGGGCAGGACGGCGTCGAGCGGTTCATACTGGCCGTTGTGCCTCCGGCATACGAGGACTACGCGCTCGACCTCTACTTCCGCGTGCGCCACAAGATCGGCAAGTGGCTGAAAGCGCAGATATTCCTGTCGTTCATCGTGGCGATATCGGTGCTGATCGGGCTCTGGCTCCTGGACGTCGACTACGCCCTCTTGCTCGCGATCATCGCGGGGCTCTTCGAGATCATACCGTTCGTCGGCCCGATATTCTCAGGAGGGCTCGCGGTGCTCCTCGCGATGTCCAATTCATTCGCGGTCGCTTTCTATGTGCTCGCGCTCTTCGTGATCGTCCAGCAGGTCGAGAGCCACGTCCTCGTCCCGACCGTGATGCGTCTCGCGACGAGCCTGAACCCCGCGCTCGTCATCATCGCATTGATGCTCGGGAGCGCCGTGTTCGGCTTCGTGGGGCTGATCTTGGCCGTGCCCGCGGCCGTACTCCTGCAGGAGATCGCGGAGGATTGGACGGTGACGAAAGCGAAGCAGAAGAGTCGGGGTCTCGGCCTTTAATCCCATCAGATCATGGCAAAATTCTACCTTACTACCTCTATCGCATACGTGAACGGCGCGCCGCATATCGGCCACACGCTCGAATTCGTCCAGGCGGACGCGTTCGTCAGGTGGCGGAGGAGCGAGGGTGACACGGCATATTTTTTGACGGGCACCGACGAGCACGGGGCGAAGATCGCCCGGGCGGCAGAGGCGGAAGGCGTGACGCCCCAGGCGCTCACGGACCGCAACTCGGCGCGGTTCCGGGCGCTCAAGGAATCGCTCAGCCTCTCGTGGGACGAGTTCATACGCACGACTGACAGGGAGCGGCATTGGCCGAACGTGGAAAAGGTGTGGCGCGCGCTCGTCGCGAAAGGCGATATCTATACGAAGACGTATAAGGGCCTGTATTGCGTGGGCCACGAGGCTTTCGTGACCGAGAAGGACCTCGAGAACGGCATCTGCCGCGATCACAACGCCGCGCCCGAGGCGATCGAGGAGGAGAATTACTTTTTCCGGCTCTCGAAGTACGCGGCAGAGGTGAAGAAGCGCATCGAGAGCGGGGAGTTGAAGATTGTCCCGCACGGCAGGGCGAAGGAGATCGTGAATTTCATAGATCAGGGAATTGAGGATATCAGCTTTTCGCGCCCGCGGAAGGACCTGTCGTGGGGAATTCCCGTGCCGGGGGACGATGCGCAGACGATCTACGTGTGGTGCGACGCGCTCGTGAATTATCTGGCACCGGGCGAGTGGTGGCCGGCCGACGTGCATATGATCGGCAAGGATATCCTGAGGTTCCACGCGCTCTATTGGCCGGCGATGCTCTTGTCGGCCGATCTTCCGCTCCCGAAGGCGCTCTTCGTGCACGGGCATATAACGTCGGGCGGGCAGAAGATGTCGAAGACCTTGGGGAACGTGGCGGATCCCGCGGACCTCGTCGCCCGCTACGGCACCGACCCCGTGCGGTACTACCTCCTGCGCGAGATCCCGCCCACGGACGACGGGGATTTCAGCGAGGAGAAGTTCCTCGAGCGGTACGAAGGCGACCTGGCGAACGGGCTCGGTAATTTTTCCGCCCGCGTTACGGCATTAAGTAAGCGGGTAGGCGCGGAACGCGTTGAAAATCCGGAAGAGGGCGTGAAGGAGGCTATCGCCGCGGCACGATCAGGCATAAAGGAGAAAATGGGCGAGTATAGGTTCCATGAGGCTTTGGCGACGCTCTGGGAGTTGATCGCCTTCGGCAACCGCTACGTGAACGAGCATAAGCCCTGGGATAAGGAGGTCCCCGAAGCCGAGGCGAAGGCGGCGATAGGAAACGCCCTCGCGATTCTCGCGGAGGTCGCGACGCTCCTTATGCCCTTCATGCCTGGCACGGCGGAGAAAATCATGAACGGCGAGGCGGCAATGCTCTTCCCACGCATGGCTCCGATAGCCGGAAAGGCTTGACTTTTCCGAAATTACCTGCTACCTTATGTCATGCGCGCTCGACTGCTGGGCGCGCCTTTTGTTCCCTAGTTCTTTGGAGGGTGTAGTCGATGGCAGATGTTAGACGCAGTAATGGACATGTCTCGGCGGATGCATGGTGGTCGGGATGGGAGGTGGCTATTGCGCCGCCGCATCATCCGGCCGGTCCCGATATCGGCCTCGTGGTGCATATGATCGAGGTTGTCGGGAGCAATCATCGACGATGTGTCGATTCGCGCCTGGTGCTCCGGCATGATCGCCGCCTAGACGAGCTCGTTTGGGATGAGGGACGCATGCGCCTCCACGCTGTCTCGACATGGTCAGGCGTGCATAAGACGCCGGCGAAGATCATGGAGACGTTGGTGAATAATTCCTTGCAGACGGGGAGCATGATGACGCTGCTCTTCCTGCCGGAGAAATTCCGTTGCCGCAGCGAAGTGGAATTCATGGATGCGAAATTCCTCTCGGTGGAGATCATGAGCCTCGCGACGGCGTCATAGGTACTGGTCCCGACATTGCGAGGGTGAAGGTGGGGGTTCGCCGGTTTCGTTCCGGCGACCCCCTTTTTATTTCGCATGCATGCGAAATAATCCTCCATAGCCTTGGCGACGGAGGATATTCATTATTTGAAAATTACCACGTGATACTTGATACTTCTCGCATATGAACTTCGACGCGCATAGCCATCTCCAGCTTCCGGAATACGATGCCGACAGGGCGGCAACCATCGCACGCATGAGGGCTGCGGGCGTGGGAACCATAACCGTCGGCGTCGACTACTCATCGTCCGAGGCTGCGCTCAGGCTCGCGGAAGAGCATCCCGATGCCATATGGGCGTCGGTCGGCACGCACCCGGCAGATGGCGGCTTGGATGCCTTCGATGAGCCAGCGCTCGAGCGGCAGGCGGCGCACCCGAAAGCGGTCGCGATCGGCGAGTGCGGGCTCGATTATTACCGCCCCCTAACGGATGCGGTAAAGAATATGCAGTAAGAGGTCTTTCTCGCGCATTGCCGGGTTGCGTAGAAGGCCGGGAAGCCGCTTATGATCCATTGCCGGCCGAGCAAGGGCACGGACGACGCCTACGACGACCTCGTCGCTATCCTGGAAGCCGTGCATCCCAAGCTGAAAGCTATTATCATTCACTTCTTCGTCGGTTCTCCGCGGGTCGCCGAAAAGCTTCTCGCGCTCGGGTGCCATTTCACCTTCGGGGGGGTCGTGACCTTCGCGCGGGATTATGACGCCTCGATCGCGCTCATCCCTGCGGATCGCATGATGGCGGAGACCGACGCGCCGTTCGTAGCGCCCGTGCCGTATCGCGGAACGCGCAATGAGCCGGCATATGTCGTGGAAGTAATCCGGAAGCTCGCGGAGCTGAAAGGCATGGATTTCGAGGCGTTCCGGGCCCAGACGGGGGAGACGGTGCGTGCCGTCTTCGGGATTTGACGATACGGCTAGTTTTCTGATACTTTTACCCTATGGACGTTACTTCAGGAAAAGACGAGAAACGGGAATACGAGCTCGCGGTCATTGCCGCGGAGGAGTCGTATGAGGCTGTCTTTGGCGCGACGATCGAGATCGTGCAGAAAGAGGGGCCGAAGCCGATAGCCTTGGCCTACCCCATCAAGAAGCATCTCTCCGCCTATATGCGCGTCTACGTGTTCCAGGCCCTGCCTGCCGATGCTGCGACGCTCAATGCCTCGATCGAGGCCGACCAATCGATACTTCGCCACATGATGATCACCCCGGCGATCGCGGTGCGCCGCGAGAGCCGCGCGCACGAGGCGAAGCCGCGCGGCGAAGCCGTCCGTCCGAACTCGCCCGAAGCGGTGAGCAACGCGGCTCTCGAGGCCGCCTTGGAGACTATACAGGGCACCGATGAATCTAAATAAGGTATTCCTCTTGGGCAGGCTCACTGCCGATCCGATATCCCGCACGACGCCGTCCGGCCAGCAGGTCGCGACGTTTTCCATAGCGACGAACCGTGTCTGGTACGACAAGGTGAGCGGGAAGAAGGAGGACGTGCAGTTCCATAATATCGTGGTATGGGGCAAGCAGGCGGACGTCGCCCAGCGATTCTTGACGAAGGGCGGAGTCGTATTCATAGAAGGCCGCCTGCAGACGCGGGCGTGGGACGACAAGGCGGGGCAGAAGCGCCGCACGACGGAGATCATCGCCGAGTCGCTCCAGCTCGGGCCGCGGCCCATGGGCATGGGCCAGCCGGCGGGTGCCGCGGGAATGGGCGAGCAGAGGACGGGCGGCGGTTTCGCGCCGCAGGAGCCGGCGCTCCCCGAACTCCCGACGGTCGAGCTGGGCGAGGGATCGGCACATGACTTCCCGGCCCCCGAAGAGGGCATCAACCCGAACGACTTGAATTTTTAAGGACTGAAGCGTATACTCCTAGGACATTCGTATGAAAGAAAGCCAATGCTTTTTCTGCTCGCAGGACGTGATGGAGATCGATTACAAGGATACCGATCTGCTCCGCTCGTTCACGTCCGGCCAGTGCAAGATAATCGATCCCCGCTATAGCGGCATTTGCGCGCGCCACCAGCGACTCCTCGCCCGCGCCATAAAGCGTTCCCGCATCCTGGGCCTCCTGCCCTTCGTGCGCCTGCAATAATTCCGGGGATTCCTATGGATACGGCTCTTGCGCAATCGTTGCATGGCCTCTGGGGAAAAGTGCCCATGCTCGACGCCGCGTTCGCCCTCTCGGCATCGTTCCTTCCCTACGTGCTCGTCACGGCATTTGTCGCGATGTTCTGGGGCGTTTCGGGCGGGAGCGAAGGGTCAGCGTTCGCGCGACGTACGCGACGCCTCTATGCGGCGCTCGGCGTGGCGATCGCGATAATCGTCGCGTTCGGCGTGATCATTCCGGCGATTCGGCTCGGCTATGCGCCGGAGCGCCCGTTTGCCGCGTTCGGGTGGAAGCCCCTGATCGCCATGTCGCCGGATGCGCCCTCGTTCCCGTCAGGCCACGCGACGCTCCTCTTCCTCGTCGCGACGGCGATGTGGCAGGGGAACAGGAACAGGGGCTACTGGCTCTTCGCCGGAGCCGCGCTGGTCTCCTTCGCGCGCGTATATGCCGGTGTGCATTTCCCGATAGATATCCTGTGCGGCGCCCTGCTCGGCATCCTTTCGATGCTCCTCGCGCGGAAAGCGCTTCCGCCGCTTCACGGGTCGGTGTATCATTCATAGGTGAGCCGAGAACGAGCATACGTATGGCCGATATTGGTCGGCGTCGGAATCATTTTCATACTCGCGAACTTCTTGTGGCTGTATCCCTTCGTGCGCGACGTGGAGCAGGGAGCGACGCGATACCAGGCGGAGGTCGCGCGGCGTGTCGCGGGCAGGGCCGATTTTTTCCTGGAAAAGAAATTACGCGAGATGGGCGAGCTCGCGCTCGACGTGCTCGAGGCGAACGCGGATTCGCGGAAGATGCCCGTGATCGCGGCCAAGTTCCTCGGGCGCCATCCCGATTTCATCGCCATCGATTTCGTTCCGGTAGGCGTCTCGTCGGCCGTATATAGCGTAGGGCCCGTCACGCAGGCGAATGGCAGGAAGACCATCGTGATCACCGCTCCCTTGCCCTATGCGTCGCTCGCGGTGAAGGCGACGGTGACGATCGGGGACGTCGTGGGGGGGATCGCGCGGGAGCGCGTGGGGTCGTTCGGGCGGGTGTATGTCATCGACCGGGCGGGCAATGTCGTCTTCCACCAATACGAGGGAATCGTGAACGGGTCTGTCGCGATCGCGCGGCCGTTCATGTCGGTCGAGGGCGGGGCAGGCACGTATCGCAACGAGGCGGGGACGGACGTAACGGGCGTCGCCATCTTCGCCTCCGGGGTCGGCTGGACGGTCGTCGCCGAGGACCCGCTCTCGGAAGCATGGGCGCGGAAATACCAGGCGATACGGCTCGCGATATTCCTCATGATACTCGGGTTCATCCTTCTCATGCTCCTCGCCTGGAGCACGAAGAAAGTCATGGGCATCGCCGAGCGCGAGCGCCTGCTGTCCGCCGCGAAGAGCGAATATGTATCCCTCCTCGCGCACCAATTACGCACGCCGCTCGCGGGGACGAAGTGGAATCTGAAGACGCTCGCCGACGGCGATTGGGGTCCGCTGAACGCGAAGCAGAAGAAGTTCCTGGAGCGGAGCTACGAGACGAACGAGCAGATGATCGCGCTCGTGCGCGACCTCTTGGACATCACGCGCATCGAGGAGGGGCGGTACGGGTTCGAGCTTAAGAAGGAGGACGTGGGGACGTTCCTCGCGAAGGTGGTGAACGAGTTCCGTGACCAGGCGAAGGTTGCGGGAATATCGCTCGTCCTGAAGAAGCCGCGCGGGAGAGTGAAGGTTCCGCAGATCGCGCTCGACGCGGAGAAGATGGCGATGGCCGTGGGTAACCTGATCGACAACGCGATCCGATACAACAAGCCGAAGGGGTCAGTCGAGGTCGGGTTCGCGCGCGAGGGGTCGAATGTCGCGATCACCGTGGCGGATACGGGGGTAGGGGTCCCGAAGGGGCAGGTCGGCCAGCTCTTCGGGAAGTTCTTCCGGGGAGAGAACGTGGTGAAGATGCAGGTGCAGGGCTTCGGCCTGGGGCTCTTCATCGTGAAGAACATTATCGAGAAGCATGGCGGCGCGATCGCCGTCGAGTCGAAGGAAAACGAGGGGACTACGTTTACGATAACGCTCCCGGCGCGGTAGCATAATGATATGAAAAAGACGGTCCTGGTGGTCGAGGATGACAAGTACCTGCGCGAGGTCCTGGTCGAGAAGCTGAAGAAGGACGGCTTCGAGGTCGTGGAGGTGATGGACGGCCAGGCGGGACTCGCGGCGACCGCGAAGAAGAAGCCCGACATCGTGGTCTTGGATATAATCCTGCCGATCATGAACGGGTTCGATTATCTGGAGGCGAAGGGGAAGGACGCGTCGATCAAAGATATTCCGGTTATCATATTGAGCAATCTCGGGCAGAAGGAGGATGTGGAGCGGGGGATGAAGCTCGGCGCGAAGGACTATATCGTGAAGGCGCATTTCACGCCGAATGACCTGATCGCGAAGATCCAGGGGATCATATAAGCAGGCATGAGAAAGCCCGGCCGAATGTCGGCCGGGCTTTTTTTGGCGGAATCCCGTAAGAGTCCTCATTTGCTATCGTAGTCATCGTCGCTTCCGTCCGAGGTCTGTCCGCTCTCGATGGCCGCGAGGGCCATGGTTTGGGCGAGCGGATTCGGAGGGTCGCGAGGTATCTGCATCTCTTCGAACTGCATGATGCATTCCTCGATATCGAGCCGTTTGCTCGGCTCGAAAACCGTCATACCATCAAACACTTCGATCATGGCCTGCGGCAGATACGCTGCTTCGGGAAGAAGTTCCCTGAGCGGTGTCGGAGTCTTTCCCTGCAGGAGCAGGGTGAGGATTTCGTTGCCGTTTGGGTGGAAGCTCTCAGTATGGAAGGGCAGCCTGCCCGTAAGGACGTATTTCCATGTCTCGCCGAGGGAGTAAACGTCGGAAGCGTTGACGTGTCTTCCCTTCGCCTGCTCGGGAGGCATGAACATGACGGTTCCGAGCATGCCGCCGTGCGTGAGCGTGGCATCGAGAGCATCGGGATCGCTTTCCCGGGCCAAGCCGAAATCCGTCAGCTTGGCATTACATCTTCCCAAGGGATCACCTCCTCCGGAATGGCCGCCTTCGACACTGCCGCTTTCGGCACTGGCTCGGCGCTTGCCCGGCGCTAAGGCGATCAGGATATTCGCCGGCTTGATGTCCCGGCTCGTGACTCCCACGTGCGGATTGTGGGCGTACGCGAGTGCCTGGCATGTCTGGAGTATGAGATGACGTGCGAGGCGGAGCGGAAAGCGGTGACCGAGGGCCTTTCCGAGCGCTTCGAGGTCGCAGTCATGGTCTTCGTAGACCAGGACGACAGCGACCGGTTCGCCGTTTTCGTCATAGAGCACGTCGCTGTGATAGAGCTCGACGATGCCCGGATGATTCACGAGATATCCCGCGACTTTCGCTTCGCGCCGGGCCCTCTTCAGGATTACAGCCTTCTTTTTCTGTTCCATGCCAGCGAGCATAATGAACTTGACGACGACGGGGCGCATGAGTCGCCGGGGATCCGGCCAGATGCACTGCTCTGCGTGCCAGAGCGTCGAGAGTCCGGTTGTCGTGAGCGCTTTCGTGAGAACATAGTCGGTTCCCGGCAAGCGCATGCCGACCGAGGGCCGGAAATGGGTGGGAAAGACCATGCTTTCCTTTCCCGAAAGATGGGAAATGATCGGCCGGGCATCGCCGAGCAGGGCTTCGATGCCCATGGTCGCGACTTCGGGGACACTGGAGAGATGAGCAAGTCCGTTGATGCCATCCAGGATCGTCTGGAGAGTTGGTCGGGACATGAGATGCCTCCTTGGGCAAAAGGGTGATCGGTACGTGTTTTCGAAGGGCGTTAAGAGCCGCCTCTATGATACGTTTTTAGGACGATTGCGTCAACGATATTGATTGTCGGGATGCCGGGAATCGCCGCCCCATTGCATGGGGCGAGCCTCGCCTCGATACGATCGAGGCGGGAACCTTAGGATATTTGTCGGAGTAAGCGGAATCGAACCGCTGCTAAATGCCCCCCAGGCACTCGGGCTACCACTACCCTATACTCCGTCGATTTGATTATAAAGCGAGTTAAGTCGTTTTCGCGAGCGTCCTACGGCACCGCATGCAGGCCATCACGCGCGGCCCGTTCGGGAGCTTGGTCTTCTGGAGGTTGGGATATTTCCGCGTCCAGTTGGTGGGGTTGTGGTGGCCGCGCAAAAGCTTGCGGGTTCCGGCCATGATCGATCCTTTTTGGCAGATGAGGCAGTGTTTCATGCTGTGTAAGCGCCTGTCGATTTGATGGTTCAGTATACCTTCTACGCCAGCTAAAGTCAAAGCTTCGCTTTGCGGGCCACATAGAGTATTAATAAGGTATCAAATGGGAACCGTCGTCGAAGACATAAAGGACAAGCTCGATATCGCGGAGGTGATAAAGGGCTATATAACGGTTTCCCCGGCGGGGAAGAATTTCAAGGCATGCTGCCCGTTCCACCACGAGAAGACGCCGTCGTTCATGATCTCGCCCGATCGGCGGAGCTGGCACTGCTTCGGCGGGTGCAACGAGGGCGGGGACGTGATCTCGTTCGTGATGAAGTACGAGAACGTCGAGTTCTACGACGCCCTGAAGCTCTTGGCCGAGCGGGCGGGAATCGATCCGTCACGGCTTCGTGGCGGGGCGGGCGAGTACCGCAAGTATGACGCGCTCTATGCCATAAACGAGGCGGCGAAGGAGTTCTTCATCGCGTCCATGCCGCCGCATGTGCGGGAGTACGCCTTGGGCCGGGGCTTGTCGGAAGCGACGCTCGCGGAGTTCGGCGTAGGCTATGCGCCGAACGAGCCGGACACGCTCTTGCGTACGATGACGAAGCGGGGCTTTTCCGTGCAGGATATCTGCGAGGCGGGGGTCGTGTTCCGCACCGAACGCGGCACGTATTGGGACCGGTTCCGGAACAGGCTCATGTTCCCGCTCTATAACCACGTGGGGAAAGTCGTGGGATTCACCGGCCGCATCATGCCTGATGATCCGAAGGCTGCGGAGCTCGCCAAGTACGTGAATTCGCCCGAGACCCCGATTTTCGCGAAGTCGAAGATCCTGTACGGCTTCCACGCGACGAAGGCGCACGTGCGGGAGGCGGGCGCGGCGCTCCTGGTCGAGGGGCAGATGGATTTCCTCATGGCATACCAGGCGGGGGTGAGGAATGTCGTCGCGACCTCGGGGACGGCGCTCACGGGCGAGCACCTGGAGACGCTCCGCCGCCTGGCCGATACCCTACTCCTCTGTTTCGACAACGATGAGGCAGGCCAGCGGGCGATCGAGCGGGGCATCGACCTCGCGCTCGCGCACGACTTCTCGGTGAAGGTGGTCGCCCTGTCGGGGAAGGATCCGGCCGATATCGTGCGGGATAATCCGCAAGCGCTCGCCGGGTTCGTCGCGGCGGCAGGCTCGGCGCGCGATTTCTATTTCAATCGCTATCTGCCTCAGTCCGTGGGGATCTCGCACGATCACGAGGCTCTGAAGCGCGGCGTGCGCGCCGTGCTCCTGAAGGCGAAGGCCTTGCCGTCTCCCTTCGAGCAGTCAGCTTGGCTGAAAGAGCTCGTGATGCGCACGGGCATGAGCGAGCATGTCCTGCAATCCGAGATGGATCGGCTCGAAGCGCCGCACGGTGCCGTGGTACCCCTTCGCGTATCCGCCGTTCCGTATGGGCAGGCGCCTGCCGCGGCCCCTGCCGTACGCGAGAGCCGGAAAGGGCTCATAATACGCCGTATCGTGCAGCTGGGAGGGGCGCCCGAGCTTGCTTCGTTCGCGCCCGAATATGTGGCGCCCGAGATATCTGCCCTGTCGGAAATGAAGGCATCGCTCGACGGGGGTGATATATCTCCCGAAGACCGGGCGAAGGAAGTGATGCTCTTGGTCGTCGAGCTCGAGCGGGAGTGGCGCAAGGAAAAAATAGCGGTTTTGAAGGGCGCAATCATTGAGGCGCAAGCGATGAAAGACGAGGTACGTCTCGCTTCGGCGATGCGCGAGTTTGACACTTTCAGCCGCCAATTGCATACTAGGGTTGATGATAAAACGCACAAGTAAGGCGCAGAAGCCTCGCCCGAAGGCCAAGAAGGCCGGGAGTGCGAAAAAGGTGGCACGCCCGAAGGGAAAGCTGGTCCAAAAGAAAAAGCCCGCTAAGAAGCCGGCAGCAAAGAAGGTCAAGAAGCCCTCGGGGGTTAAAAAAGCCGCGCGCGGAGGGAAGAAGCCGGCCTCGGCGCCGCGCGCCCGCACGAAGAAGCAGGAGGAGCGCCTGAAGATCGACCAGGGCAAGATCGTGGAGCTGATCGACCGCGGCCGCGGCCGCGGCTTCGTGACCGACTCCGAGGTGCTGGGGTACTTTCCGACGATCGAGGATAATATCTCCTTCCTCGACCAGATATACGACGAGCTCGAGAAGGCGAACATAAAGGTCATCGAGACGAGTCAGCTGATCGACGTGCCTAAGGAGGCGGACGTCGACGTGAAGGGGCTGGGCGACGGGCACTTGGACGTGGCCGCTCTGGACGCGGTCCAGTCGTATCTGAAGGAGATCGGCCGCGAAGGCCTCCTGAAGTCGGAAGACGAGCGGGAGCTCGCGAAGCGCATCGAGAAGGGCGACGAGGAGGCGCGCCGCCAGTTCATCCGGGCGAACCTCCGGCTCGTCGTATCGATCGCGAAGCGGTACGTGAACCGCAGCCCGAACCTGAGCATATTGGATTTGATCCAGGAGGGGAATATCGGCCTCTCGCGCGCCGTCGACAAGTTCGACTACCGCCGGGGCTACAAGTTCTCGACCTACGCCCACTGGTGGATTCGCCAGGCGATCACGCGCGCCTTGGCCGACCAGTCGCGCACCATCCGCATTCCCGTGCACATGGTCGAGACCATTTCGAAATACACGCAGGCGAAGCGCCGCCTGTTCCAGGAGCTCGGCCGCGAGCCCTTGGCCGAGGAGATCGCGATAGAGATGGGCGTTCCCGTGGAGCGCGTCTACCACATCCAGAAGATCTCGCAGGAGGTGATCTCGCTCGAGTCGCCTTTGGGCGACGGCGGCGATGACGACGATTCCGTACTCGCTAATTTCATACAGGACGAGAAGACCTTATCGCCCCAGCAGTCGGCCTCGCAAGCCCTGCTCCGCGAGCGCATCAGGAAGATCCTCGAGGACTTGGCGCCCCGCGAGCAGAAGATTCTCGGCATGCGCTTCGGCTTGGACGACGGCGTGACGCATACGTTGGAGGAAGTGGGCAAGCAGTTCGGAGTCACGCGCGAGCGTATCCGGCAGATCGAGGCGAAGGCCTTGGCGCGTATCCGCGGCCATGGCGATTCGCACATGCTCGAGGGATACTGAAAAAGCTCTGGCTTTCAGCTGCTAGTCAGATGGGAAAAACCGCTCGATCTCTTCAGGGGATTCGGCGGTTTTTTTACGATCGGGCAAAAAAATAACCCCAGGGCCGTGGTGACGGCAATGGCCCTGGGGTGTTGTCTGACCTCTTGCTTCGCGATTTACACCGACAATCCTAGTGCATCGCTCATCGGTCTCACAGTGTGAGGGGTCCTTTACGCTCCGGACACGTTACGGAGGATCAAGGCTCGCCCTCGTTCCAACCGGCCTTGATGGTGCTGGAAACCATCAGCCTCGTATGAAACCGTTCTTCTCGCAAGTCGTACTACGTTGTAGCAAACAAGGAAGGCCGTACGAACTCAACTTCCTCGACGTTCTGATCATAGTATAACTCCCTGGCTATTTTTTGTCAATAAGTAGGCGGGGATAAGAAGGCTGATTCCTTGCGACAGGGTCAGAGATATGGTAGTATGAACGCATGATGAAAAAGCAGATCGTATCTGGTTTTTTTGTTGCCATTGCGGCTTCGGCCATGCTTAGTTCTGGTAACGCCGAGGCGGCAACCCTGCCTCCCGGCAACCCCTTTTATTTCGTGCAGGATGGCATGCGGAGCCTCCGCAGGACCTTCACGTTTAGTCCGGTCTCACGGGCCTTGCTCGAAGCGCGCCTGGTAGGCGAGCGCGAGGCGGATATTGCCAAGGTAGTCGGTGCCGGGAAGGACGAGGCGGTCATCGGGGACGCATTCGTCGCATACGGGGAAGAGGTCAAAGCGCTTCGCGCGGCGGCGGAGGGAATAGACGACGAGCGGGTGCTCTCGAGCGTCGGGAGCATTCTCGTAGGCAATAATCGCTTCTTTAATGAGCTTATAGGGGACGACGTGTTCAAGGCGGATGCGAACGGGCGCGATGCCGTTTTGTTCGCGCGGGGAAGCCTTGCGGATCTCGCGATCGGGACATTCGGGGGCGATCGTGCGGACGGCTTCGCATCGCGCGTCATCTCGATCGCGCGCCGCGACGGGAGCGCATATGCGGAAATTTCGGCAGCCGAGGCGCTCATGTCTCTCGAGCTCGGCATCGCGGATGCCGGCAAGGGGTCTGAATCGCTCGTGCGCGCATTGAAGATCGCGAAGGACGATCTCCTGATCGCATTCATCGGCAAGCTCAAGGCGGGATCGGTCTCTCTCAACAAGGTAATCGATCTTCCGGGCGATGAGGCGGTCCGCCTCTACGTATTCGAGGAGATGCGCATCCGCGCGCACGACGCGGACACGAAGGGCAAGCTCGCGCAGGCCGAACAGCGCCTGGTTGCGGACATTGCCGCGTCGCGTCTCGCGACCGCGGCATCCGTTCAAGAGGCTATCGCGCGTGCCATACGCACGAAGACGGGATTGTCCGCGCGGTCCGGCGAGGAGGCTGCATATTTCGCCGAGCAGGCAGGAACGCTTCTCATGAATAACGCGTACGATCTCGCGTTCCAGAACGCCGTCATGGCCTACGTGTCCGCGAGCGAGGCATCGTTCCTCGCGAACGCGGTGCCTGACGAGCTGCGCGAGGCGATCGTCATTATGAAGCGGCGCTACGACGCCCTTCCGGGCGCGAAGCCCGCGTTCGTGGAGAAGAGGATCGGCGCGATTGCCGACATGGCGGGGACGGCGCTTCCCCAGGCGACGCTTGCGGCGATCAGGGAAATACAGCTCGTTCTCGCCTTGCTTCACAAATAGCCTCGTCGCGCATATCCTATAGGGACATATGATTCGGTCGACGGACATTCGCGCGAAATTTTCGGCATTTTGGAAGAGCCGCGGCCATGCCGCAGTTCCTTCCTCCTCGCTCGTGCCTTCCGATCCTTCGGTATTGCTCACGACCGCCGGCATGCAGCAGTTCAAGCCGTATTATACCGGCGAGGCGGACCCCGTGCGCGACTTCGGGTCGAAGAGCGCGGCATCGTGCCAGAAGTCTTTCCGCACGTCGGATATCGATGAGGTGGGCGACGAGCGGCATCTCACGTTCTTCGAGATGCTCGGGAATTTCTCGTTCGGCGGGTACGGCAAGCGCGAGGCGATAACCTACGCGTACGATTTCATAACCGCGGAGATGGGCTTGGCAATTTCATACGTGACGGTATTCGAGGGGTCGGCGTCCGTTCCGCGGGACGAGGAGTCGGCCGGGATCTGGAAGGAGCTGAAGTCCGACATCGACGTGCGGTACGAGGGTATGGAAGACGTGTTCTGGGGTCCGACGGGCTCTTCCGGCCCCTGCGGCCCGACGACGGAGATCTACGTGAGAAACGGCGCGGGGGAGGACATCGAGATCTGGAACATCGTATTCAACCAGTTTTTGTATCCCGGCTCGCGCGAGGAATTGCTCGCGGGAACGGCAGATAAGGAATTGAAGCCGCTCGCGCAGTTCGGGGTCGATACCGGCATGGGCCTCGAGCGCCTGGCGATGGTGGTACAGAAAACGAAGACGGTGTTCGAGACGGATCTCTTCGCGCCGCTCATCGCGGCATTGCCGGCGGAATTGGACGAGCGCACGAAGCGAGTCATCGCGGACCACGCGCGCGGCAGCGCATTCCTCCTTTCGGACGGCGTGCGCCCGTCGAACAAGGGCGCGGGCTACGTCTTGCGCCGCCTCATGCGCCGGGTGTTCGCATACATGCACTTGAATGCCCTGTCGAACGATATATTCGAGGCGCTTATGAAGATCGTGATCGCGGAGTATGGCCCGGAATATCAGGGACTCATGAAGGAGCGCGACGGGATCATCGATGCGATGTGGGCGGAGTGGGAACAGTTCGCAAGGACCCTGGACCGGGGCGTGAAGGCGATCGCGGCGATGCCGTCGATAGATTCCAAGGCGGCATTCGATCTCTACCAGTCGATGGGCATGACATACGAGATCGTGAAGGAGTTAGGGGGTACCAAGGCGCGCGGCCTGAACCGCGAAGACTTCGATCGCGAGTTCGCGAAGCACCAGGCCTCATCGCGCGCGGGCGCGGAAAAGAAGTTTGGGGGCCATGGACTGATTTTGGATACGGGCGAGCTGAAGGCGGGCAATGAGGAGGAATTGAAAAAGGTCACGCGCCTGCACACGGCCACGCACTTGCTCCAGCAGGCGCTGAAGGATGTCTTGGGCGGGGAGGTCGCTCAGCGCGGGTCGGATATCACGGTCGAGCGCACGCGCTTTGACTTCTCGTTCCCGCGCAAGGTCCTGCCGGAGGAATTAAAGAAGGCGGAAGATATCGTGAATGCGAAGATCGCGGAGGATCTCCCTATGACATTCGTCGAGTTGCCCATCGAGGAAGCGAAGAAGACGGGCGCCCTGTATTACTTCAAGGAAAAATATCCCGAGCGGGTGAAGGTATATTACGCGGGTAGGTCGCTCGAGACGGCATATAGCAGGGAATTCTGCGGCGGCCCGCACGTGACGCATACGGGGGAACTCAAGAAATTCAGGATCATGAAGGAGGAGGCGACTTCAGCCGGCATCCGCCGCATCCGCGCGACGGTTGAATAAAATAGGGTCTTGACGCCGGAGTGGCGTGGGTCATAGGATTAAATCTCAATGAATAAGGGAGTCATGAAATCTCGAATAAGCGCCATTATCCGTATGGCCTGGTATCTCCACTTCCCGAAACAATCGGGGGCTTATTTGAGTTTTGCTGACATGGCGCGCGCGAATACGTAAACGAAGACATTCCATCCAGGAGAATTCAAACCAGCCCCCGAACGTTCGGGGGCTGGTTTTGTTCTTTGTCAGTGCCTTAGAGGGAGATTGTGCGATGAGCAAGCTGAGCAAGTTGCGATTGGAGTTGGAGATCGTGCCGGGAATGCCGGTCGCAGAGACCATTTCGGCAGAACGGGGCGGTGGCAATGCGGAGGCCGTCGTGCGGGCGATCGCTCGCGGGACGGGTAGCAGGTGCCGGAGGGAATTTCCCGGGGAATGGCACGAGGGGGGCGGAGCGTCCGTCATACGCGGGTGGATATCCGCGTATGGATCGTCGAGGCCCGTGACGTTGAAGATCGGCGCATCCGAAGGGTTGGTCGTGAAAGACGTTTCGGGATGGTGCCGGTCGATGAGGACGGGTAAGGGATCGTTCGCGATCGGCATCGGGGACAGGCTCGGCGCCGACCAGGTCGAGCATGTCGCCCAGGAAATCGCGGCATGCTGGATGATACACGGACGGGAATGGACCGACCGGAGCGGGGAGATCATCCCTCATCCATACGGCAAGGACTGCACGCGGGCGATGCCCGCGGGAAAGCGGCTCTTCGAGACGATCGATGGCAAAGACGAGCCGCTCACGGTTGGCGAGCTCATAGCGCGCGGATGCACGCGGTCGACGCACGTGGGGGAGTGGAGGGGGCGGCATTCGACGCTCATCGCCGCGTTCTGCGGCATGAAAACGATCCTGCACGAGTTCACGGCCGAAGGAGCCGACGATATCTGCTCGTTCAATGGGATGGGTATCGGGGAGTGCCCGAAGCTGTGGGGTCCGCTGTGCCCGTGGAACGAGATGGGGAGGAGATCTCTCTCTGCCGGGCGATGGGGCGATATCGCCGCGCGTGCGGCAACGCCCTTCGCGTTCCACGTGCATGCGACGCGTGAGGTGATCCCGAATGCCGAGCTCGAATCGAGTTTCCTTTTGAGGGAATTGGGCGAAGGGCGGCTGGCAGGGATGCTCGAAATGGCAGCGTCGGAAGACCCGGAACGATTCTATCGGCTGGTCGACGGAGAGGGTCACACGCATCGTCTCACGAAGGCGGACGGAGCCTCTCTCATATACGGCGGCCGCATCGCGTTCGAGAGGAGGGATGTCGCGGCAAACGTCGTAAAGACGTTCGTCGAGCTCGCGAGGATCGGGGATGATCCGGGGTTCGTTATGCCGCGG
>CALQZH010000003.1:0-3677 GCA_943349395.1 Parcubacteria group bacterium
TGTCGGATCAGCGAAATGCATCGAATTATTCAATGCATTTGCCGCGAAGCACGGTTTGAGCGGAAGAGCCCAAGCCGATCATATTTGCTATAAGTGCGAATCGAAGGAGTCTTTCGAGGGCATGCGAGAGATGTTCGAGAGGGAGAGCGACTATATCTACCAGGCGATCATCTCACGGCGTCGCATAGCGCTCATCCATTTCAAGCGGGGTATCGAAACCTCCTTGGGAACGATCCATTTCCTCGAGCTTTCCGACCAGAAGCCCGATGGCTCTCAGAAAGACGGCTTCGACCATATCGAGGCATTTGCGGTCGGTCGGTCGTACGACGATATGGTGAAAGAGTTCGAGGTTTCCGAGAACGTGGTCAAAGCCGAGCGGCCGCATCATACGACCCATGACATCGAAATCGGCGGCGGTTTCATTTTCCGGTGCACGCACGAGCCGCTTGTCGAGAAGATCAAGCGCACGGAGATGCTCTAGTCATGATGATTATCGCCATCGCCGGAGGCAGTGGGAGCGGAAAGTCGACTTTAGCGGTCGCCTTGTGCAGGAAATATCCGAATACCTACGCATTGCTCCATATCGACGATTATTTCGATATGAAGGAGAATGTTCCGAAGCTCGGCGAACTCATCAACTGGGATGATCCGCGGGCCGTTCGGTTCGATGACATATATCGCGATTTGCTCGCGCTCAAAAATGACACGCCGGTAACGATCCGCACCAAGGGCGAACTTTATAATCCTGGCTACATATCGGCACTTAAAAATAAGATCGAATATACTGTTTTCCCCAAGTCGAGGGTAATTCTCGAAGGGTATTTAGCGCTCCATGATGAGCGTATACGGGCTCTTATGGATTTCGCGATATATTTGGATATGCCGATTGCGGCTTCGACGAAGCGGCGAAGCGAGAATAAATTTAACCTCGATCCAATCTATGCCGAGCGGGTTCTCATTCCTATGCACGCAAAGAATGTCGAGCCGACCAGGGCTTATGCGGATTTAGTCATCGACGTATCGGAAAAAACCAAAGAAGACATTTTTCATATGGCAGAATCCTCACTATTTGTGGCCTTGCCCCATCCTATCCATAACTGATATGAAAATCTTCACATGGAACGTGAACGGCATACGGTCCGTGTTTCGGACTACGTTTCGTGATTGGCTTGCGGCCGAGGATCCCGACATCGTCTGTTTGCAGGAGATTAAGGCTGATTCCGTGGCGCTCACGCCGGAATTCACGCAGATCGACGGGTATTACGCGTATTTCAATTCGGCGGAGAAGAAGGGGTATTCGGGCGTCGCCGTGTATACGAAGATCAAGCCTCTTTCGGTCGAGACCGAGCTCGGTTTCGACCGTTTCGACCATGAGGGCAGGATGCTGAAGCTCGTTTTCCCCGACTTCACTCTGTTCAATTTCTATATCCCCCACGGCGGCAGATTCAAGGAGAATCTGGCGTACAAGCTCGAGGCATATCGGAAGATTTTCAAAGCGGTGGGGCCGCTTGGCACAGGCAAGGCTTTCTTGGCTGGCGATTTCAATATCGCGCATACCGAGCTCGACCTGTATTTCCCGAAGGCGAACGAGAACAATATCATGTTCACGCCGGAGGAGCGGAAGCAGATCGATGCCTTGCTCGCGTTTGGCTATGCCGATTCGTTCCGATCTCTACATCCAGATACTAAAGCCTATACGTGGTGGCCGTATCGGAACGATTTGCGCGAGCGGGATATCGGCTGGCGTATCGATTATATATTCGCGAGTGCGGTGCTCGCGCCTCTCGTTCGCGAGGCGTCGACGCATCGGGAGGTTCTCGGTTCGGACCATGGCCCGTACGGCATCATGCTCGATATGCCGATGCCGGAGGGCGAGCGGCCGACATATTCCGCCGCGAAGCCCGTCGCGTCGCTTTTCTGATACAATCCGAGTATCATCTGCGATATGAAAATATTCTTCGTGCGGCATGGCGAGAGCGAGCTGAATATCGAAAACCGCGAGCAAGGGCCCGAGGGCTCGCTTTCCGCGCTCGGCAAGCGGCAGGCCGTGTCCCTTGCCCGGCGATTCAAGAAAATTCCCCTAGATCTCATAGTTTCAAGTCCGCACCAGCGGACGCGGGAAACAGCCGAGGCTATACGGCTCGAGATTGGGGGCGATATTACGTATTCCGATTTCCTCATAGAGCGCAAACCAGCTACGGAATTGATCGGCATGAGAACGGACGATCCGGCGTATGTGAAAATACGAGACCTGATGAACGAGAAACGATTAGTCGACCCGTCGTGGAAGTATGCCGATGAGGACAACTTCATCGATCTCAAGGAGCGTGCGCTCGGGGCTCTCGGATTCCTTTCGTCCTTAGAGCACGACGCGGTCGTGGCCGTGACGCATGCCGGGATCTTGCGCGTCATCATGGCTGCTATTATTTTCGGTCCTGATCTGACGTATGTGGAGTATCTGAAGATATTCCGGTCGCTCTGGTCGAGCAATACCGGCATCACGTTCGTCGAATTCGTTGAGGCTTCGACCAGTAGCAAATGGAGGGTCATCACGTGGAACGATCTCGCTCATCTCGAAGACGTCTAATAATTCCATGTCCTATTTCGCATTTCCCATAGGAATTAATATCTTCGCGGTGTGGGACGGGAAATTGTTATTGGGTAGGCGGAAGGGCGCGTATGGCGCGGGCGAGTGGGGCCTGCCCGGCGGGCATTTGGAGCAAGGAGAGACGATGGTCCTAGCCGCGGCGCGCGAGCTTGCCGAAGAGACGTCTCTTACCGCTTCCGGGTTCGCATTCGCGAATCTCACGAATGATAATAACAGCATCGAGCATTATATCGAGGTCGGTTTCGTGGCCGAGGGCTTGGCCGGCGAGGTCGCGCTTATGGAGCCGGATAAGTGTTCCGAATGGCGATGGTTCCCGCTCGATGCATTGCCGCCCGACATCTTTTCCGGGCATAGGGCGCAGATAGCGTCTTTCAGGAAGGGGGTTCCGTTCGTAGACGAGAAGAGCGTTTGAATATTAAAAACCCCGGCATCCATGGTTGCGGATGCCGGGGGTTATTTTCGTGTGCATACGAACCACCATTTTCTGGTTTTTGATCCCTCTTACTCGTATTGTCCCAGGAAGAGGCCTCTCGCGATTTTTTGCGAGGCATCTTCCATGTCCGTTTGCGTGCTCGGATCGCTTCCGAATTGGATCGCGTGCGCGTCGAATTCATATGGGCTCACGATTGTGATGTGGTAGAATCCGCCTGTTTGCACGAGGACGTGCGCCTGGTTTTCAGCGCCGAGGTTCACGTGCTGGCCGCCGATCATCGGCTGGCAGATTTGAATGGTGCCTGTGAGGGCGAGGGTACCCTCTCTTTCGCAGAAGCCGAACGTGCAGAGAACGACTTCCTTTGCCTTGAGAGTTCCTTTCTTCACGACCATACCTGCGAGCTGGATAAGGCGTTCAGTGAGCCGCAGGAGATTCGCCTGGTGCGAGCTGTCCTTTTCGATCAGGCCCGCTTCGTAGCTGATTTGCAGCGAGATTCTCGGTGATTCGGTCATTATGTTCCTTTGTCGAAGTTCGGGGATTTCTAATCACTCTCGTGAAGAGCGATGATTGCTATCTGTGTAGCCAATCGAAGATATTATGCATTATTTTCTTTATATTGTAAATAGGCACTTAGTC
>CALQZH010000003.1:3687-59808 GCA_943349395.1 Parcubacteria group bacterium
GATTCATCGAAAACAAAAAAGCGCCGAACTCAAGATCCGGAGCTTTTCTCTCTTTCTTATGCGAACGTCAGGACGAGTGCCATCGCGAACATCGAGACGAGGCTTTCCGCCGCGTTGAAGGCGAAGAGCTTGAACGGCTTTCCTTCCCAGAGAAAGCTTCCTGCTTGCGTGGTCGCTATGAAGCCGAGCCAGGGCCAGAACGCGAGCATGAAGGCGAACGAGACGGTGCCTGATTCGCCCATGAAGCTCCCCCATACGTACGCTTCGGCCGCGAGGACGTAGGCTATCACGAGCGCCGTTACGGCTCCGCCGCATATCGCCTGGCCTGCCGTAAGCGGCATATTTTTCATATCGCTATCCGAGAAGCCCATCATCCTCTTCCAATGCTTCCCGAAGACCGGCCCGTACCACAGCATGCCGATGACCATATTCGCTATCGCCGCTCCTACGACTCCCCAATGATTGATAGAGATCATGGCCTCATCATATCTTTTTCGCCCCGGGATAGTCTATGATTCATGATTATGCTGACTCGGGCGGTGGTTCTGGCGGCGGGGAGCGGCAGGCGTATGGCGAGCGATATTCCCAAGGTACTCGTGCCGTTGGCCGGCACGCCGCTTCTGATCCGCCTCCTCACTTCCATCGTTGCCGCAGGGATCGACGCGGAGCCGGTCATCGTTGTCGGCGAGAACAAGCTCCTTATCGAGAGGGCTTTGAATGATCATGGAGTTCGCGTGCGGTATGCCGTGCAAGCCAAGCCTCTCGGTACGGGCCATGCTGTGCGCGCGGCGCAGGCCGCATGTGCCGGCGCGGAGCGCATTGTCGTCCTCTACGGCGACCATCCGCTCGTCTCCCCCGCGACCATCCGCGCGCTGTGCGATGCCTATGTCGCAGGTTCCGGTCCTGTCGCGCTCGCGACGGCCATTGCGCCTGATTTTTCGGGCGTTCATGCCCCTTTTGCGGATTTCGGCCGCATCATCAGGAACGATGCCGGACGCATCATGAAGATCGTGGAGAAGAAAGACACGACTCCTCATGAGCTTGCCGTGCGCGAGGTCAATCCTGCATATTTCTGCTTTTCCGCCGCATGGCTATGGGAGAAGCTTGCCATGCTTACGAATGAGAATGCCCAAAAGGAGTATTATCTCGGCGATACCCTCCAGGCGGCGATTCGCGAGGGTTACACGATCGCATCCGTCGCTATCAGTCCGCATGAGGCGCTCGGCGTGAATACGCCAGAGCATTTGAGAGCTGCCGAATTGCTTCTCGGATCTATCTCATAACGGTTTGCGTCGCGAAAAAAAGCCCGGCATGACCACATGCCGGGCTTCGGGCTCTTCATCTCTTCCCTTCGGATTATGCAGAAATCGCTCGCACGAATGCGGCGATTTTATCCGCATCCAGTTCCGTGTCCGATTTGCTGATTCCTGTCGCCACGAGGAAGCAGTCCGCGTATTCGCAGAAATCCCGGACATTCTCCGGCGTCATGCCGCTCGCGATTGCGAGCGGATGCTTGCCGATAGCCCGTTTCATGCACGCGATCTTCTCAACCGAGGGAGGGTATCCCGTCGCGGGGCCGCTCGTCGTGATCACGTCGATATAGGGCATCGCGAGATGCGCTGCCTTTCCAGGATCATCCGGCTTTTTTTGATGCTTGAAGGCGACGCCGCCGAAGTAGATGCCGTGCGTCCCGTATCGATTGCGGAGTTCGGCGAATTCCCTGGCTTTAGCGACCGGGTCGAGAGCCGCATCATCGATGCCGCCGTCGTCTCTCCATAATCCCCCGACGGTCATCGGCGTTCTCGTCAGGGTGTCTTTCACATCGAGGTCGAGGCAGTTCAGCCCTATCCACAGGCTCGGGCATTCTCTCCGCGCGTGGGCGTACCAGATAATGAGATCGCACGCGGGGTTCTGGTGGTTGATCAGGAATATGCCGTCTGCTCTCGCCTCTTCGGCGATCTTGGCATTCCTCAGGACTTGCTCTTCGCTTATCGCGTGGATTACCGCGAGCATTGTTCGCGGTTTCGGGAACATGTTCCTGTACAGGTTCATCTCTCTGCTCCGTTCGTTCGAGTTCGGTTGATTCAGTTCACAATGAGAATCTACGCGGATGATAGGAGAGCATCGTCCGTCTGTCAAGGATTCCCTGCTGGTGCCGTTTTTTTCGCATTATGCCGCATGCCGAAAACGATCCGCTCTTCGGCTATATTCGTCACGTAGTGGAATGGCCTCTTTGATGACCCGAGGAAGCCCGGTGCGCGCAAGATCATGAGCGTTCCGGGAGCCGTGGGGAGCTTCTGCCGGCCCGTTCCTTCGCGATCGGCGCAGAGGAATACGTCTCCTCTCCCCTTCAGCGTGAGAACGAGAACGAGATCGACACTCGATCTGTTGTCCATGTGCGGGGTTATGCCGATCGATCCCGTGTCGTATTTCTGCAGGCTCATCTCGTTGAAACCGATCATCCTCGTGCCGAAGGGGTTCATGGCTGCTTGGGACAGCTTCCCGTTCATCATGTCCGCGATCTCTTCCGCGAGCGCGATGAACGGGCTCCCTTCTGGGAATTCGCCGCATGAAGAGAGCTCTTCGCGGACTTTATGCGGGCCGACGACGGTCGGCTGCTTCTCATATGCGCATTTTTCAGCTACATGCATGAGCGCGATACGCCGTTCTTCGGGCAGGATCGGAAATGCCGTGCCGCCATAGAGCGTAAGCTCGCGCATGACGAGATCGATGTCGAAATCGAGCAGACTTTTCATGACCGGGGCGTGCCGCGTGATCGTGACGGATGGCGTGCCGTTTTCCCAGATCGCGGGTTTCTCCACCCTTACCCGCACTGCGCGGAGTCGGTCGTCTTCCAATATCCGCGCAGCGATCGTATCCGCGAGCGTCTCTATGAGCTCGCAGTGCGGGCCTTCGATCACGTCCTGCGCGATCTTTTTCGGGATGCGGTAGTCGACGGTTTCCGCGAGGTCTTCGCGGACGATATTCGCGCGATACGGCGTGAGGGCGAGGCTTACGCGGAAGGGCTGGGGCGCCAAGCGTTCCTTTTCCGTCGCGCCGTGCGTGCCGCGGAATGAGAGGTTCGAGATGCGTATTGTCATGGGGATTTTCGGTTATCGGATGGATAAAAAAGCTTCCCCGGAGGGGGAAGCTTTCAGCCGTCCGACGAGACGGGCCTATGGCATCAGATTCCCTCCGGGCGCGACAGGTCGGCCTCTCGGACGAATCCGGACCATGTCATGACTCGGCGGGTATGCATCATGGTTTCATGATACCATATCTTTTTTCCGATGTTTTTGGGGCTTGTAATGCGTCGGCAGTGCCGCCGTCTTCTTGTACATAGACATCTAATTACACTTTCTCACTATGACCAAGATGATGATGGCCTTATGGACGGTTGTCGTGCTCGCGATTGCCGGAGGGATAGCCTATGCCGTGTATTCCCTTCCCCCGGCGCCTATCGCTCCCGTTTCCGCTGCGAATGTTCCGGTCGCGGCCATTCCCGTTCCCGCGGCTCCCGCATTACCCCAGCCCGGAGCGCCTTCCGTCGTGACGAGCGCGAGCGTCATTCCTTCCGATTCGGCCGCGGTCGTTACGGGTGCTATTGATCCGAACGGCGCCTTCACGACATATTGGTACGAATACGGAACATCGCCCGATGCCGCTCTTCCCCTTTCGAGCCCGCGGCAGATGATAGGGTCCGGGTACGCTTCGACTCCGGCATTCGGCTATATCACCGGCCTTTCGAGCGGCGCTTCGTATTATTTCCGCCTCGTCGGCGAAAACCAATATGGCAGGGTTTCGGGCCTGCGATATCCGTTCCAAACGACGCGTGGCAATCCTCCTCCTGCAGGAAGCGTTCCTACGCCGCGGAGTTCGGCCGCAACCGGCATAACGAGGACCGCCGCGACTCTCAATGGAACGGTGAATCCCAACAGGGCGTCGACCCAGTATTGGTTCGAGTACGGAACGACGCCTAGCCTGGGCAATGCTTCGGCGCTCGAGCAGGTCGGAGACGGATCGGCTCCTCGCGCGGTATCCGTCTCCCTTTCCGATCTCAATCCTTCTTCCGCGTATTATTTCCGTCTCAATGCCCAAAACCAATTCGGGACCGCGAATGGCGCGATTCTGAGTTTCAAGACCGCGGGCTCTTCGGCCGCTGCCGATCCTTATGTCGTGACCGGGGCGATCTCGAGCATCGGCGCTTCTTCGGCCACGTTGCATGGCTCGGTCAATCCAAACGGCATGGAAACGTCGTATTGGTTCGAATATGCGCCGAATCCTCCTTTCGGCGTATCCCTTTCCGTTTCGACAGCGCGGCAGTCCATCGGTGCGGGAACGGCTGCGTTTCCCGTCGCGGCCAGCGTTTCCGGACTGAAGCCGAAGACGGGCTATTATGTCCGTTTGGTCGCGCAGGGCAGTTCAGGCATCGTGTACGGGGATCGGAAATCATTCAAGACGGATTAGGGCGCGCGATTGCCGTGGTATGATATAGTCATGCACGAGCGTTGCTTTTGGAGCGATCCCGGATACGAGGCCAATGATCCGCTCATAGGGAACCGGCGGGCGCGGTGGCTCATCGCGGGCGGCGGCGTTGCCGGGCTTTTCGCCGCGTATTTCCTCTTGAAACGTGGCGAACGCGATATTGCCATCATCGAGAAGAATACCGTCGGGTCCGGGTCGACCGGGCATTCCGCCGGCATGCTCGTTGCCGATCTCGAGACCGGGCCCTGGAGCGCGGTGATCGCGAATTATGGCGCGGAGGCGGCTGGCGCGTATATGCGCGCGCAAGAGGAGGTTCAGCGCACCGTTGCCGCGCTCATCGAGAACGAGGGCATCGCGTGCGATTTTTCCCTGCGCGATTTCGTATTGCTCAACGATTCCGAATGGGCCATCCGCCGGACCATGCGGGAATTTGCCGCGCGGCATGCCATCGATCCCCGCCACCCCACCATTCTCGAGGAGGAGGAACTGCAGAATGAGATCCGGAGCGGCGAGTTCTCCTTCGGGGAGTATGTCGAGCGGGGCCTTACGGTGAATCCCTTGAAATTCGCCCATGGGATCAAGGCGTATCTCATGCGGCACGGCGTTCGCGTGTACGAGCATACGCCGCTCCTCTCGTATCGCGACGGCGTCGCATACGTCCCTCACGGGACGGTCTCGTGCGGGCATTGCATCCATGCGTCGGGAACCTGGCTCCGCGATGCGAAGCTCCGGAATTACATGACGACGATCGGCGTCACCCGCCCCCTTTCCACCCCAGAGCTCGCCGCGCTGAACCTTGCCGACAAGGACATGTTCGAGGACGACGGGAAGCGGTCGTACCATTATGGGAAGATAACCGCTGACAATCGATTGCTTGTCGGCTATGGCGACGTGCTTGGGGTTCCCGATGTTCCCATGGTTTCCCTCCATACGCCCCATGTCGAGAATATCAGGCGCTTCGTACGGCGTTTCACGGGGCATGATATCCCTCTCGAGTATGCCTGGACCGGGCAGTATTCCCTTTCGACCGGCCTTACGGCGCAGATCGTTCTCGGCGAGCGCGAGAGCTCTATCGGCGGGGCGGGCACGCAGATAGCTTCCATCACGGCCGCCTCCTATCTCGCTGCCGCGCTATGCAGGGAGCCGCATCCGCTCGACGCCATCTTCGAACGCGGTCGGGAGTAGTATATGGCGACTTCCAAAGAGACGATAGCCTTCATCCTTTCCCGGCTCGGGGATGATTCGCGCTTTTCCGCGCGAGCGATGTTCGGCGAATATGCCCTGTATGCGGACGGGAAGGTCGTCGCTCTCATATGCGGCGATACGCTGTATGTGAAGATGCTTCCGGCAAGCGCATGTCTTGCGGCATCGTGCGAGCAGGGGCCGCCCTATCCGGGAGCGAAGCCTCATTACATAGTCAGTGACGATATCATATCCTCGATCGATAATCTTCCCGCGATCTTTTTCGCGATTGCCCGATCCATTCCGGAAAAGAAGGCGAAACGATGACGTATCATGCGTATATCCTCGAATGCGCCGATGGTACGCTGTATTGCGGCTCGACGAACGATCTTGACCGGAGGCTTGCCGCCCACAATGGGTCGAAGGCGGGGGCGCATTATACGAAGATACGGCGGCCTGTCGTTCTGCGTTACTCCGAACTCTTCCCGACATTCCGGGAGGCGCGACAGAGGGAGAAACAGATACAGGCATTGCCGCGCGCGAAGAAGTTGGATCTTATCGCGGCTTGTCTCGCGCGCGAAAAAGCCCCGTGAGGGGCTTTTCTGCTGATGCTTCGTATTATTTCGTACCCATCATTCCCGCGTGCGGCATCATGCCGTATTTTTCGGCACCCATCCACATCTTCCTCTCGCCGTACTGCATGCCGGCCCAGAAGACGAGCACGAGGATCGCTATCTTTATCACGACCTTCGCGAACCCGTGCCCGCATCCGCACCCTCCGCATGATCCCATATTGGCGCAGCCGGCGCCCTTGCATGAGCCGCACCCCCCACAGTCCTCGCCGCACATCCTCCCGTTGTTCTTTTCCATATGATTCATTCTTCGGTTTATATGACCTTTCTCCAGACTCTAAGCATACCATATCACTCGCGGGGGCACGCGATAAGCCGGATTCTGTTCCGCCTTGCGGCGGATGGCGGCCATTTGTCTGAGCGGCACTCCCCCGACGCGCAGCGTCGGAAGCGCGAAATCCGATCCGCCAGCTGGCGGACGAGCTTCGTATTTCCGATGCTGCGCATCGGGGGCACGGCCTTGCACCCGAGCAAGGATTTAGCCGTTTCATCCCGATCTTCGACTATCGGGCATATCCTTCCGTTCCTTGCGGAACGGCGGGATCCCCCTCTCCTTTCGGATCGGGGCGTTTCTGTTCGCACCTCTCCGTTGCCGGCGACGGCCTTTCGACCGCTGCTTGTTGTTTGCCCTCCTTGCGGAAGGCAAGAGTGTCCGGACTTTCCTCCCGCTCCGCTTGCGCGGAACGAGCGGCCGTCTGGCGTACCCCCACGAGTGATATCGAAGCCATACACCAGCTTCTCGCTACCCGGAATATGACACGCCTATTTCCGGCTGTCGAGCGTTTCGTTCACGAGCGCGTCGGCCGCTGCATTTTCTTCTCGGGGGATCTCCACGAAACCGACTGCCTCGAAGTTCCTGATGAGCTCCCGCGCTTCCATGCAGAGCTTTCTCAAATGCTCCTGCTTGATCTTGTATTTGCCCGTTATCTGGCGCGCGATGAGCTGGCTGTCGATATGGATCTCGAGCGCCGTTTTTCCGGCGCCATCTCCCGCGATTTTCGCCGCGCTTTTCAGCGCCGAAATGACCGCCTTGTATTCGGCGACATTATTCGTCGTTTCGCCGATGTATTCGCCGTAGCCCGTGCCGTCTATCACGACGCCTATCGCCGCCGGTCCCGGATTCCCGCGAGCCCCTCCGTCCGTATGTATGGATATCGTGCGCATATTTTTTCCCATCACGCCGTTTTCCAGGGTAATGGCATGCCGTCTTTTATGGTGAAGCCAGCCGCTGCCTTGTGCCCGCCGCCGCCGTGCCGCGCGGCGAGTTCAGCGACGTCGAAGTCCGTTGCTGAGCGGAGAGATACCACGATCTTCCCGCGCTTCCTGTCCCAGACTATTCCGAAGGGAGGCATGTCGCACGCGAGCTTGTGGCCGATGATGCTTCGGAAGCACGGCGAGTTAACTGCCAGCACCTTATAGCCTTCGAATATCACCTCTTCCGCGTTATCGCGGACGATGCGTTCCATGAGCCGGTCCTCGTTCATGAGAAGCAGCCGCCCCTTTTCCGCGCATCCCTGCAGATCGTCGGCTATCTCCTTTTCGAGCGCGTCCCATGCGGCGAAATCGGGCGGCGCGATGTCCAGATATGCCGATATCTCTTTCGCGTGCGGCAGGTCCCATTGCCACAGGTCTCCGGCTTCGGCATATGCGAGGATCGCGGGAACGGGCGTCCCGGGATGGAAATAGTCCCATGCAATCGTCGAGCCCGACCGGCCGTTGTCGAATACGCCTCCTTCCGTGAGCCGTACGGCCGGCTCGCGCATCGCGTGATGGTCGAGCGCCGTCACCCGGCGATTCTTCGCGATCAGGGCTTTCATAACCTCTTCGTCATAGCAGAAATCTACCAAGTACACGTCCGTGCCTTTGGCCGCCTCGGGAGGCGGTTCCTGGTGGATAACGGGCAGATAGTTGGCCGTATCGCCCAACTTCTTCCATGCTGCCCACGCGGCGCCGAAGCCGTCGGTACAGTTCTTATGATAGAGGACGATGGTCGGTTTCATTGAGTGGAGCATACGTCGAATCGGGCTTCCAGCGCAATCTATTCGGCAGCTTCGAGCGCGGCGATTCCTGGTAGGATCGCTCCCGAAAGGAAAGCGAGCATGGCGCCTCCTCCCGTCGAGACGAAGCCGAATTTCCCGAGCATGCCATGGGCTTCCAGGAAATCGGCTGTATCTCCCCCGCCCGCGACGGAAAATGCGCCGCTTTCCGCGATCTTTTCGGCGATCGCGACCGATCCTCGCGCATAGCGCGGATCCTCCGCTTGCCCGACCGGGCCGCTCCATAATACCGTTTTCGCGTTTCCGATTACCTCTTCGTATATTCCGATTGTCTTCGGGCCGATGTCGAGATTTTTCCCGTTGCCCGGAACATAGTCGACGGGGAGGGAGATGTCCGCTCCGTGCGGGAGGGTTTCGCGCATGAGTTCGTAGGCGCCGCCCAAGAGGAAGCGGGCATCATGCTTCGCCAAGTTCGCTATAGTCCCTGCCTTGTCCGCTATCTTCATTCCCCCTATCACCACGACGAAGGGCTTTTCGGGATTGTCGCGGACTCGGGAGAGATTGCCGATTTCCCTGTCCATGAGGAGTCCTGCATATGACGGCAGGAAGCGCGGAAGCCCGACGATCGACGACGATGCGCGATGGCTCGTTGCGAAGTCGTCGTTCACGTACATATCCGCCTTTCGCGCGAGTTCGCGCGCGTATCCCTCGTCATTCTCGCCCTCCCGCGGATCGAAGCGGAGATTTTCCTGCCAATCGAGCCTTCCCCCCACGAGTTCCGAGAGCACGTCGATCGCGGGCTTTACCGATAGGTCCGGGCTCGCGATGCCATCCGGTCGTCCTTTGTGGCCTATCACGATAGGCTTCGCTCCGCTTCCTATGAGGAATTTGAGCGTGGGAAGGACTGATAGCAGACGGAACGATCCAGCATGAGGATGGGCGATATCGAGATTCACCCGTACGAGGCAGGTCTTTCCCGCGAGCTCGCGCGGGCGGATATCGGTCAGGAGACGCATTCCTTCATCTTACCCGATCCTCCGCAGTTCTCCGAGCGGCTTGATTTCCTGCCCTGTTCGGTGGTATTATGCAGGTTACTTATGGCCCATACAAAATCCCTCGGATCCACCAAGCTTGGCAGGGATTCCGAGTCCAAGCGCTTAGGAGTCAAACGGAACCAGAACCAGATGGTCGGTCCCGGCGAAATCATAATCCGCCAGCGCGGCAGCCATTATCTTGCCGGCACGAACGTCATGCGCGGCTCCGACGATACCTTGTATGCCAAGGTTGCGGGAACGGTCAATTTCACGACCAAGAAGAAGATACGCTTCGACGGCTCGCGCCGCATGGCAAAGGTGGTCAGCGTAGTCGCTCCCGTCGCCGCATAGAACCTATCTCATAATCCCCTCGAACCGCGTTGCGAGGCGGCTGTGCCGCTATCGCGGCCGAGGAGATTATGAGAAAGGTTCTATTAAAAAAGATCCCCCGGTAAGGGGATCTTTTTTATCCTGTCGTACGTACCGTGAGGTTCGCTTCCACGCCGTGCGCGAAGTGCACGATCGCTGCATGGTCGCCGATCGTTCGGATCGGATGCTCGAGATCCACCCGCCGGATCTCCGGACATCCTTGTTCGCCGAGGGCTTTCGCTATGTCGTCTTTCGTTATCGAGTCGAATACCTCGCCATGCTTCCCGGTTTTCAAGAGCATCACGAGCGGCTCCTTCATTATTTTTTTTGCCTCCGCTTCGAGGCGCGTGATGCCCGCCGCTTCGTCCTTCACACGCGCCGCGTGCTTCGCGAGCTCTCCTGGGGTCGCGGGAATCCCCAGCTTCTTGGGGAATAGGAAGTTCGAAGCGTAACCGTCGGATACGTTCACGAGGGCATTCTTCTTGCCTACGCCCTTGATATCCTGCAGGAGCACTACTTTCATAGCTTTGCGCGCACCAGTTCCAGGGCTTTTTCGAGCTGGGGGTCGCGTTTCTTTTCCCGATCCTCGTCCGAAATCTTCACTGCCACGTCGGGAACGATGCCGTTCTTGTCTATCTGCGTACCTTTCGGAAGTATCCAGTGGGCTATGGTCAGTTTCAGCTCCGAGCCGTCCCTGAGCGTCGTGAGCTCCTGGACGGTTCCTTTGCCGAAGCTCTTCTCCCCGACTATCGGCGCCTTCACGTCGTCTTTCAGGGCTCCGGCAAGGATTTCGCTCGCTGACGCGGAACCGGCGTTCATGAGTATCGCTATCGGCAGGCCTGCCACTATCGGCGTTCCTTCGGTTTCGAACGAGTCCTTCCTCCCGTTCCTGAATTCCTCGAATATTACCGTCTGGCCCGGATTCATGAAATAGCCGGCAATCGCTATCGCCGCATCGAGATATCCTCCCGGGTTATTGCGCATGTCGAGGACGATGCCTTTCGCGCCCGCCGCCTTCGCCTCGTAGAGGGCGTTTCTCATGAGCGCGGCGGAATTCTCGCTGAACGTGAAGAGCTGTATGTGGGCGACATTTCCCTCTTTCATTTTCCATTCGAGCACGGGTATCGCGATCGTATCCCTCGTGACGCGTATCGTCAGGGGCTTTTCCTTCCCGTTCCTGCCGACCGTGAAATTCACCGCCGTCCCTTTCGGCCCGCGTATCATCTTCACCGCGTCGTTGATCGCCAGGCCCGCGGTCGAGCTGGCATTGATCTCGAGCAGCTTGTCGCCGCTTATGAGCCCCGCTTTTTCTGCCGGCGAATCCTTGAGCGGCGCGATCACGATGAGCTGATCGTTCTTGATTCCGATTTCCGCCCCTATGCCGCCGAAATTCCCGTTCAAGTCTTCGGAGAAGCGCTTCGAGTCGTCGGGCGTCATGAAGACCGAGTAGGGGTCCTTGAGCGCGGCGACGAGGCCGCTTGTCGCGCCATAGGTGAGGTCGCGGTTCTTCAGCTGTCCCGCCCTCAGGTATGACCCTTCGATGCCTTTCCATGCGTCCCAGAATATCGCGAAATCTCCCGCGTTGACCGCGTCGCTTGCCGTATTCGCCACGCCCCGTATGACCACCGTCTTCGGATGAGCCGTGCCGATCCCGTATCCCATCACTCCTGATACGCTTATCGCGAGAATGATGATAATCGCCCGCGCGAAGCGCGGGCGCATGCCGTCCGAGTAATTCATCCGCTTTATGATAGCGCTTACTCCGCTTTCTGCGCAATGAAACATCGTTTGATTTTTGAGCCGATTCGTGGCATAGTATATCGCATATGGAAGCCCTTTCCGGCATGACGGGCGATTATCTGAAGGCTGCCAAGCGCCGCGCCATCGAATCGAAGGCATATAGCGCTTTCCAGCTCATCGGGCTCGAGCTCGCGACCATACTCGGCGATCGCGCGCATACGCCCTTGTATATCAAGATCGCGAAGGATAATCCCGACCATCATCGTCTCATGATCCTCGCGAAGGACATTGCCGGGAAGCCCTCCGTGCACAATAAGGGAGCCTATTTCATGCGGCTCCTGTTCAAGAATGACGATAATGGAAAAAAGGATACTCTCGATACGAAATAAGGAGGACGCGATAGTCTTGCGGCAGACCGTCGCCGCATTCGACTTCTCGAAATTCACGAAGAAGGAGATACGCGAGCTCGTGAAGGCGATGCGGATAACCATGAAGGCCGCGGATGGCGTGGGGCTCTCGGCGAATCAGATCGGGCTCAATCTCTCGCTTTTCATCGCGCAGACGGGATCGGCCAAGGTACATGCGGTATTCAATCCGAAGATCGTGAAGGCCGCTCCCGATGAAGACGAGATGGAGGAGGGATGCCTGTCGGTTCCCGGAACGTTCGGCCTCGTGCGTCGTCCGACGAAAGTCTGGGTCGAGGGGCAGGATGCGGACGGCAAGAGGGTCCGGCTCCGCGCGACCGGCTTTCTTGCGCGCGTCTTCCAGCACGAGATCGATCACTTGAACGGCGTCCTTTTCATCGACAAGGCCAAGGATGTGCGGACGGTCATGTCGTGATATGAACTATATTTTTTTCGGGACGCCGGCATTCGCCGCAACCATACTCGAGAAGCTCGTCCGTGCCGGCATGCCGCCGGTCGCCCTCGTCACGAATCCCGATCGGCCGCGCGGCAGGAAGAAGACCATGTCTCCTCCGCCCGTGAAGGAGCTCGTCCTGGGACTCGGGGCGGGCATCGACGTGCTCCAGCCGGAGCAGCTCGACAGCGCGTTCATCGCCCAGCTTGCGGCATATCGCGCCGACTGCGGCGTTCTTGCCGCATATGGTAGGATCCTTCCGCAGGAGATCTTCGCCATTTTCCCCAAGGGCATCGCGGTCGTGCATCCCTCCCTTTTGCCCCGGTATCGCGGCGCGACCCCGATCCAGGGCCCGATCCTCGCGGGAGATTCGGAAACGGGAACGACGCTGTTTTTGATGGACGAGAAAGTCGATCACGGCCCCCTGATCGCCTCGCGGCCGGTCGCTTTGCGCGGCGACGAGACCTATGCGACTCTCGCGCGGACGCTTGCCGAGGCGAGTGCCGACTTGATCGCCGCATCCCTTCCCGGCTACGTTTCGGGCGCGATCATGCCGCAGGCGCAAGACGAGTCGCTCGCCACGTATACCAAGAAAGTTTCAGGAACGGACGGATTCGTCGACCTGGACAAGGATTCTCCCGAGACGGTTTGGCGCATGGTGCGCGCGCTGAATCCCGAGCCGGGTGTCTGGACCATGAAGGATGGGAAGCGCATGAAGATCCTCGAGGCGGATCTCGTAGGCGGCAAGCTCGTCATCCGGCAATTCCAATTCGAAGGAGGCGTACCCCGCACGAATTAATCTTATTTTCATACCGAGGGAATATTGACATATATAATAAATCATGTTACATTATATATGTTGAATATATAATGGGGTATTAGGCATATCTCAAATCAAGGGAGGGATTCGCCGATGGTTCTTTTCGTGAGGGGTTTGAAAATGGTCAGTCGGGCATGCGCATGCGTGGCGTGCCCGGACTGTCGGGCAGAATTCACGGTCGTGAGGATCGTGTCGATTCTGCCGGCCGCCGACCCCGCCATCAATCTTGGCTCGTGGACATGTACCGCGTGCTTTCAGGGATCGCACTGGCGCTTGGATGCGGACGAAGGGAGCTCTTTACTGTGATCAGGATGGGGTTTGAGACGGATAGTTTTTTCCGGGCACACGCGGCCCGGACTTTTTATTTTATACGAGACTCTGCAAAACTCCAATTCACGATATTCCAGAAACCCGCGATATAATCCGCACGGCGATTTTGATGCTTTAGGTAGTAGGCGTGCTCCCAGACGTCGAGGCCGATAATAGGCATGAGGCCTTGCATGAGCGGGCTGTCCTGGTTCGGCGTCGTGATCAGCTTCAGTTCGCTCCTCTCATCTTTCACTAACCATATCCAGCCGCTGCCGAAAAGACCGAGTGCATCTTTCCCGAATTGTTCCTTGAGCGCGTCGAAGCTGCCGAATGTCGCGGCTATCTTTCCGGCCAGGACCCCTTCCGGCGCATTGCCTTCCTTTCCCGGGCGGAGCATTTGCCAGAACAGGGAGTGGTTATGGTGCCCGCCGCCCTGGTTTTTGACCGCCGTGCGGATTTTAGGAGGGATCGCGTCCAGCTTCCCCAGGAGAGATTCGAGGGGGATGTCCGCGCATGATGGCTCTTTCTCGAGCGCTTCGTTCAGCTTCGCGACGTATGTCGCGTGATGCTTCCCGTGGTGGAGCTCCATCGTCTTCGCGTCGACGAAGGGCTCGAGCGCGTCATATGCGTATGGGAGAGGCGGGAGTTCGTATTTCATTTCTTTTTCCCTTCGGGCGCCTTATAGCTCACGATGATCTGCTGCTTGTCTTCCAAGACGAGCTTTGCCGGGTCGCCGGTCGTTGCGCGGCCATTCACCGTCATCGAGACGAAATTGGCCGTGACGAGGGGCCTTCCCCATACGCTGAAAAAATCTCCCAGCGTATAGGCGCGCGCGTCCTGCGCCTCGACGTGCATAGTGCCCGTCGTGTCGTGCGTGTGGAGCGCGTGCTCGCAGGAGGCGCTTATGCCGATATCCTTCGGGAGGGTCGCCGGCACGCCGTTTATGACGATCTGGAGCATCGCGTGCAGGTGCTGCTTCAAGGGCATGTTCGGCGCGAGGCAGGGCACGGGCTTCATCTTCTCTTCCATGGCTACTTGGGGCTTCTTCCCGGCTATTCCGGCAAGTGCGAGGAGGACTATGGCCGTTGCCGCTATCGCAAAGAGGAGTTTGTCTTTATGCATGATTTTCACTATACTATCATGATGTCCGGGGGGCAATCGAGCGTTCCCTGTCTCACATATTCCGGGATCGTCTAATGGTAGGACGCATGGCTCTGAACCATGAAATCGGGGTTCGATCCCCTGTCCCGGAACAATAGTAAGAAAGCACTCCGTTGTAGTGCTTTCTTAATACTGTCTTCGGAGCGGGATCGAACCCGTAGGGCCCCCGTTTTCAAGGAGGCTTTCAGCCGACTATGAAAAAGGGATGTCTCGACCGATCCGCCTCCGCCAGCTGGCGGATGACGGAGGCGGAGAGGAAGAGGCGATCCCCTGTCCCGGAATATGCTATATTTCTAAAGTAAGGCGTTTTGAATTTATACTATCAAAATATTTTTTATGGATCATTCTCAGGTAAAAAGCAATCCCCTTTTTAGTGGGTGGCGAATGATGGTATTTGTATTATGCATAATTCTTATTATCGGAGGTTTTTATTTTCTAGATTTCTTCTTTTTTTTGAATATATTTACCCCTAGAATGTCGGATGTTGAAAGATCGGCAATCTTTAACGAGGCAGTCTTACGGAAAGATTTATCTTTATGCAATAAACTGCCTGAAGTAGAGTGGGTTAATCATCCACGAGACGCTTGCATTGTAAATGTTTTAGTTGCGATTGGGGATGGAAATTTATGCAATAATCGCCGTTATAGCCAGGATTGTATTGAGCGAATAGCGATCGCAAAATCTGATGTACGTGAATGTCATAAAATAAACCACGAAATCTATCGTAGTGATAATGAGCGGGAATTATTTATAAGTAGTTGTTATTATTTAGTCATTGTTGGAAATCATAGATTCGATGATTGTAATATTTTGACAATTCAGGATACTGATCGTTGCTATCACGAAGCCGCTATGTATAGGAAAGATATTTTAGTATGTCAAAAAATCAAAGAAATTGATCTGCGGAATACTTGTATATCGGACATAAAAATGTATTTTAACTAGTTTAATTCCGTCTGGCTTGTCGACCGAAGGTTAATCGACTTTTCAATAAAAACGTGCTATTATAGTGCACGTACATTACCAACCAACCTTTTTCCTCCGGAGGTGCCATCGTGGCGCGATCCCCGTCTTTTGGTGCGCTCGTCGTGTTCGCTTTCAGCATAGGCGGATACGTTCCGCTCTCGATCGGCGGGTGGCAGCACCCGTCCGAGATGAATCTCGCCGCATACGGCATTTGGCTCATCATCGCCGCTCTCCTCGTCTATTCCTCATGGAAGCAGGGTTTCGCCGGATTGCTCTTGCCGTTCGGCTTTTGCGTCGGGAATTCGTGGATGCTTGCCTTGGGCCTATGGCGCGGCGGCTACACCTTCAATCTCGGGCAGGCGGAAGCTTTCGCCCTCTACGGCCTCGTCCTCACCCTTTCCCTATGGGCCGCAGTGGGAACGAAGACCGGCACCTGGAGCCCCCGGATTCTCTATCTCGGCGCCATTTCCGCCGAGGCCATCTCGTACTATCCGCAGTGGAAGCAGTACCTCGTTTCGCATGAGCGGCCGACCTGGTGGCTCCTTGCCGGATGGTGCATTTCGATGACGGGAGTACTCGTCAACATCGTCTTCGTCGAGGGGCTTCCCGGGAAGTTCATGATGACGGACGAGCGGTATTGGCATCTCCATCCCAAAGAGAAGCGCCTCCTGCCCATTTTCGAGGAGTCGGCCTTCTCCATCGAGAATCTCACGCTCGGAAGCTTCACGATCTTCCTGATGGCTCGATGACGGCGTTCATTCCTTTCCGCACTATAAAGGGCTTCGCGATTTGATCGCGAAGCCCTTTTCCATACTTCTGGTTCTTTTTCCTAGAGCGCGCTTACGTCCGCGTCGATTGACGTGAAATCTGCATCGTCCACGTTCACTGTATCGATGTCCGCGGTCGCCGACGGCTGGGCCGCCTGCGCTTCGGTCGAGGTCGCCGCTCCCCCTGCCGGTTCCGTCGCCACTTCGGCAGGATTCATCCATAGCCATGCTCCGAGGGCGACTACGACGACGGCGATCACTATATAGACTGTCTTGTTCATCGGTTTTTTTCCGTTATGCCTTTTCTATCGTTTCGAGGGCTTCGCCTGCCTTATGCGCGGCATCGCGCGCGGCTTTCACGGTGTCTTGCGTCGCTTTCAGATCCGTTCGCAGGGCCTCTCGGGTCGTCGTCACGTCGGCCTTCAGATTCTTCTCATCCGTTATCGCTATCACGTACGTTTTCGCGGCCTGCGCGGCGATCGCCGTGCGCGACGATGAGATCGCGGCCTGCGCGGCGGCCATCGCAGCCTGTGCCGCCGTCACGTCCTTTCCGGCCGCCTTCGCGGCATCGGAGCGCGTCGCCATCTTTGCGAGCGCTGCCGTGAGCTTGTCGAGTGTTTCCCCGAAATGTGCCGTCGCGTCCACGTTCACTTTGGCGACGGAGGCGTCGATGCGGCCGACTGCCGCCTTCTTCCGCTCGTCTTTCAGGGCGCCCATGCGTGCCCTGAAATCGTCGCGCCGCGCCTGCATGCCCTCCTTCCTTTCTTCCCGCTTCGCCTGCATATTCTCCTTGCGTTCTTCCATCGCCTCTTTTCTTCCGGCTTGCGCGGCCGCGCGCATTGCCTGGTTCTCCTCCTTACGCGCCTCGCGCGCTTCCTGTATCTCCTTCCTGACTTCCTGTCTCGGTCCCATCGGCGCCGGACTCGTGCCGTATTCCTGAGCAAACGCCCCTGAGACGAGGGTCGCGGAAATCGCCGTTCCCATTACTATCTTTTTTATCATATGGATGAGTATGCCGTTCTGCCCGGTTAAAATCAATAATCTTAGATCTTCAGGTATTTCTGTATGGCGAAGTTGCTCGAGATCACGCCGAGCGCGATGCCGAAGAGGAGCTGGTAGCCGACGAGCGAGAAGATATGCGCGACGAAATACGCCCGCAGGTCTAGATCGGTTATGAAGTACTTGAGATAGGGCGCTCCCCAGTATATGGCCGGCCAGAAGACGGCGAGGCTTATCGCCGCCCCTATCACGCCGTAAATGACGCCTTCGACCATATAGGGGCCGCTGATGAGGCTCGCGGGGGCGCCGACGAGGCGCATGATGCCGATCTCGTCGCGATTGGAATAGATCGCGAGGCTGACGGTGTTGAAAGTTATTATGATCGCCGTGAGCGTGAGGAGGATCGTGATGATGAGTCCGAGGCGGTTTCCGATGTCGATCGCCTTCCCGAGCCGTTCGATGATCGCCTGGTTCTGGCGGTAGGTTATCTTCTGGGTGAGCGGTCTCCAGTCGGCGTTATCCAGGCCTTTCGCGATCGCGGCGTACTGGCTCGGGTCTTTCGCCTTGATGTTCACGAGCGCGGAGAGCGGGTTTTCGGCGAGTTCGGACAATGCCTGGCTGATCGCCGGATCGTCCTTATGCGCTTCCTTGAAGGTAGCAAGCGCCTTGTCGCGCGAGACGTATTCCACGCTCTCGGTTTCGGGAAGGTTCTCGATCGCCTTCTTGATCTTCAGTATTTCCTCTTCCGGCGCCGTCGGCTTGAAGTAGACGGATATGTCAATCTTCTCCTTCAGGAGCGCCACGGACGTCTTCGTTATGACGCTGAACACGATGAGGCTTTCGAACACGATCAGTGCCAGCACGATCACGATGAGCGTGGCGGCGGAAAGCCACTTCCCCCGGGAGAAGTTCTGCCAGCCGTATCTGAATATCCGCGCGAAGAGTGTTGCCATGGATCCTTTATGAAAGCACGTATTTGCCGTTCTTCTCGTCGCGGATCACCTTCCCCTGGTCCATGCTGATCACCCGCTTTCCCAGGGCGTTCACGATGTCCTTGCTGTGCGTCGCGAGGATGACGGTCGTTCCCAGCTCGTTGATTTTCATGAGTAGCTTGATGATTTCCCACGTATTGCCCGGGTCGAGGTTTCCCGTCGGCTCGTCGGCGACGATGACCATCGGCCGGTTGATCATGGCGCGGGCGATCGCGACGCGCTGCTTCTCCCCGCCCGAGAGCTGGTCTGGGAAGTGGTGCGCGCGCTCGGCGAGCCCTACCATGTCGAGCACTTGGGGAACGACGCTCTCGATCTCGATATCCGGTCGTCCGGCCACCTCCATGGCGAATGCCACGTTCTCATAGACGTCTTTTTTGGGAAGGAGGCGGAAGTCCTGGAATACCACGCCGATCTTGCGGCGCAGTTCCGGGAGCTCCGAAGACGAGAGGCGGTTCACTTCCTTGCCCGCGATCATGATCTTTCCTTTCGTCGGGCGGTCTTCGCCGATCATGAGCTTCACGAGCGTAGATTTTCCCGCGCCTGACTTCCCCACGAGCGTGACGAATTCCTGGGATTCTATCTTCAGGTTCACGTCTTCCAAGGCCACGCTTTTCGTGCCATTCTCGTACCATTTAGAAACGTTCACGAATGAGATCATATAGCGAGCTTTTAGGTGGTTAGCTTTTAGCGATTAGGATTACGGAGTATCGGCAACTATGCCTTCAATTCTATTTCGCTTTCGATGAACTTGTCGAGCTCACCGCCCAGTATCCGGTCGGGATCATGCGATTCCGTCTTCGTGCGATGGTCTTTCACGAGCTTGTACGGGTGCAGGACGTATGAGCGGATCTGGTTTCCCCACTCGGGAACGATCTTCGTCTTGAGCGCCGCGAGCTCTCCGGTCTTCTGATCCTGCAGTGCCTGGAATATTTTCGCTTTCAAGATCGAGAGTGCCCGTTCGCGGTTCTGGATCTGGGAGCGTTCCGCGCGCGAGGCGGCCGAGAGTCCCGTAGGGACATGGACGATGCGTACCGCGGTCTCGACCTTGTTCACGTTCTGTCCGCCCGGGCCGCCGCCGCGGGACATCTCGATCTTCAGGTCTTCCGCCGGGATATGCATGGCTTCCGCGTCGAGCCGCGGGAGCTCAGGGAGAATCTCGACCAAGGCGAACGAGGTGTGGCGCATGTTCTTCGAGGAGAACGGCGAGATGCGAACGAGCCGGTGCACGCCGAATTCGCGCTTGAGCCGGCCGTACGCCCCTTCGCCTTTCAGGTAGAACGAGCGGTCGTCGATTTCGGTCGCTTTCCAGCCCTTGAGCGCGGCGTATTTGACGTACATGCGCGCGAGCATATTCGCCCAGTCTTTCGCGTCGTCGCCCCCCGCCCCCGCGTAGACGGTGAGGTGGACGCTGTTTTTATCGTATGTGTCGGTCATCGTGAGCCGGTGAGAGGAATCGAACCCCCGTCTTTGCTTTACGAAAGCACCGCTCTGCCATTGAGCTACACCGGCTTTTCTCCGTTTGGCGTACCAGGAATGATAGCAGGTCGCGGTTTTCCGGGCAATCGGCTGATATGTCCTTAATGGGAACGCCCGACATGTGCCGGGCGTGAGCGCTATGCGCTAATTTCCGCAATACGGTTCTTCATAGGGTCGTATGCCGAGCCGTATCTTTTCCCTCTGTCGTGCGTTTTCATGCGCGGCGTCGCATCGTTCCGAAAATTCTCCGAGCCATAGTTTCCCCGCAGGCGTTCCGAGGAACCGGTTCTGCGCCTCGACTGCGCCGCCGAATGCCATCAGATACCGTTCGGTCGACGTCAGTTCTGCGTATTTCGCGTTTCGTGCCATGATAGCTCCTCATCCAGGGCAGTACATGCCCCATTGCGTGTCTTCGTTGGTTAGCCGAAAGATCCGCTATCAACTATAGTGCGGCTTCGTCATGGCCGCAATCGGTCCGGCTTATTTTTTTTGAGCGGGATACGAGAATCGAACTCGCGCCTCAACCTTGGGAAGGTCGCGTACTACCACTGTACTAATCCCGCGTTTCGTATCGTTATACCCTTATTTCGCGAACCTGACAATCTTCGCTTTTCCCCGTTCGCTCGCGAGCCAGGCCGCGAATGCCGCGTCGTCCCATTTCTTCTTCCCTTTCAGGAATTCCCGTTCCGTTTCTGGGCGGGCGATGAATTCCACGAATCCCGCGGCGTTCAGTCCGTACACTACGGACATCGCGACGGAAAATTCGGGGTTTTGGGAATAGGTCGTCATTTTCTCCTCGAGCAGGGTATCCGCTTCGGCCTCGTCATCCTCATGCGCGATCGCATCCCGTACGATAATCGTGTCGATGAGCGCGTCTACGCTCTTCGTGCGCGCTTCCCGTGCCAGTTCTGGCGTGATTTTCGCGGTCGATGTAGCTTGGCCCGCGGCCTGGCCGTAATAGCGGATCGCCGATGCCGCCATGCGGCTCGCGTCCGATGCCCAGACGACATGCGCGTTGCCGCCGATGTCCGCGTGCGCCACGACGAATGCTGCCGGGTACCACCCGAGCATGGCGCATGCTGCCGCGACTCCTATCGCGATTATGGCCGCGAATGCCTTTCCTGGGTGACTCATCGTTTCGGAATGATGACGTAGACCTTTTCTCCCGGGGCGGCGTATCCCGCCCTTCTCAATTCGCGCAGGACGGTATCTGAATCCTTGAGCGAGGAAAGATCGTTTTCCAGCTTGCCGTTTTCCTTCGCGAGCGGCGCGATCTTCGCCTCGATCGCGGCAAGCTCGCGTTCGAGCTCGCCCTTCTTCACGGCGAGGCGATACAGCTGGAATGCCAACGCTCCCACAGCGACTACCGTCAGGGCATACAGGACGAATCTCATGCTTTCACACTACCATGCGGCGGGCGTCGCATCTATTTCTTCATCAGCTCCTTGAAGATCGAGGCTGGGATCTTCACCTCATTCCGCTCGCCCATCTCCTTCAGCCTCACCTTTCCCCGTTCTTGTTTCTTCCATAGCTTCATCTTGCGCGTGCGGTCGCCGCCGTTCTTTCCGAAGTCGCCCAAGCTTTTCTTCATGGCCGGTATCGTTTCGCGGGCGATGATCCTCGTCCCTACCGCCGCCTGGATGGCCTGCGAGAATTGCTGGCGCGGGAGGAGATCCTTAAGCCGTTCGACGGTGAGCCGGGCCTCGCGGTCCATCCGCTCTTTGGGCAAGATCCGCGTGAGTCCGGGAATGAGATGCGTCGCGACCAGGATATCCACTTTCTCGAGGTCGGCCGCGCGGTAGCCCGTGAGCTCGTAGCTCATCGAGGCGTATCCTTCGGAGAGGGATTTCAAGCGGTCGTCGAGATCGCTCATGAGATCCGCGAGCGGGAGCGAGGCCGAAAGCACGACCCGGGTGCCGAGCGTCTTCGTGTCGAACTCGCCGAAGCGGAAGAATTCCGCGAGCGTGAGGATGCTCCCGATATATTTCGGGGGCGTGATGATCTCCATGCGCGCCATCGGCTCCTCTATACCCTCGCTCACGGACGGGAAGTCTTTCGGGTTGCGCACGAAGCGCCATTCCCCTTTCATTTTCACGCGGTATTCGACGGTCGGGAAGCTGTGGACCGTCTCGATGCCGAATTCCTTCTCGAGACGCTCCGCGGCTATCTCGAAGTGGAGGTGGCCTAGGAAGCCGCCTTTGAATCCGCGGCCCAGGACTTCGCTCGTTTCCGGCTCGAATGAGAGGGCCGAGTCGGTGAGCCGGAGCTTCCCCAGCGCTTGGCGCAGATTCTCGTATTCGTTCGGATCTTCGGGGTAGAAGGAGACGAAGACGACCGGCTGAGGCTCCTTGTAGCCGGGAAGGGCCGGGTCGTCCCCGATGCGGATCGTGTCGCCGATCTTCAGGTGGCCCGGGTCCTTGATGCCCGTCGCGATATACCCAATCTCGCCATTTCCGAGGCTCTCGGCCGGTCTCATTTTCGGGAAGAACCATCCAACCTCCTTCACTTTCGCGCGCGTATCGGTGGCTATGAATCGCACGTCGCCCTCCTTCGCGAATGCTCCCCCGAACACGCGCACGAACGCGATGACTCCCTTGTGGTCGTCGTAGACCGAGTCGAATATGAGCGCGCGCGCGCCTTTCTCGCTTTCTCCCGGGGCGTTCTTCGGCGGCGGCACTTTCCGTATCACTTCCTCGAGCAGGCTTTCCACGCCCAGCCCGGTCTTCGCCGACACGCGCACGATCTCCCCTTCCGGGCAGCCGATCAGCTCCGCGACGTCCTTCACGATTTCCTCGAGACCCATCGGATTCATATCCACCTTGTTGATGGCTCCCAGTATCGTGAGGCCGGCACGCCTCGCGTTCTCGAAGTTGGCGAGCGTCTGCGCCTGTATTCCCTGGGTGCCGTCGACGAGAAGGATCGCCCCTTCGACCGCTTGGAGCGCGCGCGACACCTCGTAGCCGAAGTCGGAGTGGCCGGGCGTGTCGATGAGGTTCAGGACATAGTCCCGGTATTGCATTCTCACGGGGGCCATCTTGATCGTGATGCCGCGCTCCCGCTCGGACTCGAGCTGGTCGAGATATTGTTCCTTCATGACGCGCTGCTCGACCGTGTGGGTCAATTCCAAAAATCGGTCGGCAAGGGTCGACTTGCCGTGATCTATGTGCGCGATTATGACGAAATTCCTTATCTTATCGAGATTATTCATGCGTCAGATACCTATGAGTTATAGGTCATTTCTCCCTTTAACGCAAAGAAAAATCCCCTTGCGGGGGACTTTTCTCAGAGACTCTGCCTGGAAATCGCCGACTGGCATTCAAATTGGAGTTCTCGCCTTGTCTCCACGGAGACAAGCGCACCGAGCCCCCATACAAACTGCTTAACTCGGATTCTAGGCAGAATCTCTATGTTTAGAGTAGCACACCCTGACTGCTGTCAAAAGGAGTTATCCACACCCCTCTAGATCATCAATTCTTCCTCGATGCGGCGGTAGTCGCTGATCTCGCCTTGCTTGAACCACAATACCATCTCGTGCTTCGCCTCTTCGGGCGTTTCCGACGCGTGGATCAGGTTGTGGATCGCGCGCTTTCCCGCGTTCGCCGCTGCCGGAGAATCCGCCGAGAAGTCGCCGCGGATCGAGCCGAGCTCGGCCGACGACGGCACCGTGTGCCCGCAGAGTTTCCGCACCATGTCGATCGCGTGAACACCTTCTATCATCAGCTTCACCGTCGGGCCGGACGTCATGTAGTCCAGGATCCATTCGCGCACGAGGCGGCCGATCTTTTCCAGGTCGTCGGTGCCGAGCTCCTTCTTCGGATCGATGCCGTACTTCGCGTACGTTCCCATCGTCTTTTCGCCCAAGCGCTTGATCCATTTCGCGTCTTTCGGGTAGTGCCGGTCGATCTGCGCCCGCGAGGGCGAGAACATCGCGCATGCGATGACTTTCAACCCGCGCTGCTCGATGCGGCCGATGATCTCTCCGGTGAGTCCGCGCTTCACGCCGTCCGGCTTTATCATCGCGAACGTGCGTTCCTGCGTGAACGCCGCCTTACCCTTTCCCTTCTTTATTGGTTTCATGGTTCTTTATGAGAGCCAATCCTACCTCATCCAGCTGGGATTTCGCAAGCGCGCTCGGCGCATCCATCATGAGGTCCCGCGCATCGCCCGTCTTCGGAAAGGCGATGACTTCCCTGATGTTCGGCTCGTTTGCGAGGATCGCGAGCAGGCGATCGATGCCCATGGCGATGCCGCCGTGGGGCGGCGCCCCCATGTCGAGAGCATTCAGCATATGGCCGAAATTCTCCCCGATCTGCGCCGCGGAATATCCGATGATCTCGAACACCTTTTTCAGCGCCGCCGACGTATGGTTCCTGATCCCTCCCCCGCCTACTTCGTATCCGTTCAGTGCCAGGTCGTATTGCGCGGCGACGATGCCCCCGATATTCTCGCCTGCCATGAGCTCGCCGTGGTGTTCCGGCTTCGGCGCCGAGAACGGGTTGTGGGTGAAGGTCCATTTTCCGCCGTCCGTCTGCTCGAAGAACGGGAAGTCGATGATCCACGCGAAGGCGAGGAGGTCCGGGTCGTTCTTGTCGTTCCGCAGATCGGGCTTGTCCGAGCCGTATTTTTCCATGGCCTCCTCGTACGAGAGGCGCGGGAACGGCTTTTCCTGGATTTTCTTTTCCGGCATGAGCGTTTCGACAGTCGCGATATAGAGATTCTCGATGAGATTCATCACGTCTTCCTGGGCAACGAAGCTCATCTCAAGGTCGAGCTGGGTGAATTCGGGCTGGCGGTCGCCGCGCGTATCCTCGTCGCGGAAGCAGCGTGCGAACTGGAAGTATCGCTCGAGGCCCGCCACCATGAGCAGCTGCTTGTATTGCTGGGGCGATTGCGGCAAGGCGAATGATTTTCCCGGATAGATGCGCGACGGCACGAGATAGTCGCGTGCTCCCTCGGGCGTCGATTTTGAGATGATGGGCGTCTCGACTTCGGTGAAATCACGTTCGCCTAGATAGTCGCGCATGAAGGCGATCACCTCGTGGCGCAGGGCCAGGTTCTTCTGCAGGCGCTCGCGCTTCAGGTCGACATAGCGGTATTTCAGCCGGTGTTCCTCGCCTATCTCGTATCCGTCCGTATCGATGGCTATGGGCGGGGTTGCCGCCTCGTTCAGTATCTCCAAAGACGATGCCTTGATTTCCCATGCGCCGTTTCCGAGGTCCGGGTTCACCATGCTGTCCGGGCGCCTCGCGACCGTTCCTACGAGACGGATTACCCATTCGGGGCGCAGGGTCGCGGCTTTCCCATATAGCTCGGCGTCCTTTGCCACGAAGACGCATTGCGCGATACCGCTCCGGTCGCGCAGGTCTATGAAAATGATCTTGCCGTGGTCGCGGCGGATATTGACCCAGCCCATGAGGACTATCTCCTTTCCTTCTGATTTTCCGATATCTGCAGCGAGTACGCGTTCCATATGGCCTTCATCCTATCATTTTTCGGTGAAAATCCTCAAGGATCCTCCGCTCGGGACGATTTTCACCGTTCCGCGCTCTCGCGTGGCATAGGTTCTCGCCCCGATGCCTTCCAGGCGCGCTACCGTTCCCGGCGCCGGATGGCCGTATGAATTCTTCCCTACTTCGAATACTGCGATTTTCGGCCTGACTTCGTTCACGAACGCCGCGCTCGAGGAAAAACGCGAGCCGTGGTGCCCGACCTTCAGCACGTCGGCTTTCAGCTTGTATTTTTTCCGCAGGCGATCCTCGTTTGCGGCATGGGCATCGCCCATAAAGAGCATGCTCGTGCCGGGACCCGAGAGGAGCGCCACGAGAGAAGTCTTATTCGGGTCGGAATCATTCCGCTCGTTTTCGTCCGGACCGAGAATCGTCATGACATAGTCGCCGTACGTTATCCTGTCCCCTTCGCCGAGCACGAGGCCCGGCCCCTTCAGGCTTCCGTAGGCAGGTGCCGTCCCTTCCGTGCTGTTCGTGATGAATTTCCCCACGCGGTACCGTTTCATGATTTCCGGCAGGCCCCCGAAGTGGTCGAGATGCGGATGCGTGAGGAGAACGAGGTCTATATAGCGATCATCCCGTCCGAGGGCCCGCTTGAGGGCTTTCAGGGCCATGCCGTTCGGTGGGCCGCCGTCTATCAGGATCTCAACGGGGCCGAAGTCGAGCAGCTCGCCGTCTCCCTGTCCGACGTCGAAGAAATAGAATGACGGGATTGCGGGGCGCGCGGCGATCGCCGCCTGCCGCCAGGCGATTGCGTTACAGATAACGAGCAGCGATATGAATGACTTCCATCTCATATGACAAGAGTATTCCCGCGAGCCATGCCGGCGCAAAGGCGAGCGTTCCCGAAACGAGCGCCGTTCCTCCGGTTAGGAATCCGAGCGTGACCGTATACGGAACGGCGGCGGCGATCAGCATGTTCGGGATGATCGCGAAGGGCGCCGTGCGGCCGACCGCGATAGCCAGGAGCGGCATGACCGCCGCTTGCGCCGAGACCGACTCGAGCAGCGTCCTGTTCTTCCACGGCGAATATCGCTCCAAGATCGGCATGATATAGGCCATGCCGAGGATCGCCGCGAACGAGAGCTGGAAGCCGAGATCGAATGCCGGCACGAGCGGGTTCCATAGCGCCATCATGAGCGCTGCCGCGACTATGGCGTTCCGCATGCTTCCCGCGCGCTCGTAGCGCCGGGCGGCGAGGACTATGCCGTTCATGATTGCCGCGCGTACCAATGAGGATTCGGCGCCGGTCATCGCGACGAAAAGCGCGATCGCGAGAATCGTCGGCCAGAATATCTTCCGGCGCGGCAGGACGAGCCCGAGCAGGAACATGATGCCCGCAATGATTCCCGTCACGTTCGATCCCGACAGGGCCACGATGTGCGTGGTGCCGCTCGCGCGGAGCTCGTCTACGAATTCCTTCGAGAATTCGTCGGTCGTGCCGAGTGTGAGGCCGGCAAGGAACGCCGCCTGATCGGACGGCAAGACCCTTTTCAGATTATTTTCGAATGCGGCTTTCGCCGCGAGCAGGCGCCGTTGGATCGCGTATCCTCCACCCTCCGATTCCAGGCGGATCGTCGCATGTCGTGCGTTCACGATGCCCGCCATGAGCGGATTTTTCGACCGTTTAGCCTCGCCCCGAAGCGCGATCGTATCCCCATATTCGAATTCCGGATACCTATCCGCATAGATGCGCAGGCCGTTTCCGAGCGAAAGCTCCTGATGGTCCAGGTGATGCTCTGCGCGCATCACGAGCCCCCGTATATTTCCCATGTGCCCGAATGCGATCGGTTCCGGAAAGCGATGCGCACCATAGAACAGGCAGTATGCCGCGCCTATCACGACGAATGCCGCATACGGCGAGATCCGCCGCATGCCGAGCAGTCGCAGGACGACGACCGCCGTGACCGCCGTCGCTCCTATGAATCCGGTTCGCGACGCGAGCCCGTGGAACGGGAGCGTGCATGATCCGACGAGCGTGCCGAGGAGGAAGAAAAATGCCGCCCAGAAGAACATGTCGTGGGGCGGCATCCTTTGAATATTTACAATTTTAGACAATTGTATATTTTTGTAAATATTCCGCTTCCGATACCGAGCTGATTTTTTAGAAATCCAATGCGACCTTCGCGAGCTCTCCCTTATTGAAGGGGTGCTTGATTTCCCTCATTTCGGTCGCGAGGTGCGCGGCTTTCAGGAATGACGGCGGCGCATCGCGGCCGGTCATGATTACGAAGGTTTCGAGGGGCGCTTTCTTCACGGCTTTCAATACCGCGGACGACGAGAGGAGCTTCAACCCTACCGCCACGTTCACTTCGTCCAATACGATCAGGTCCCATTTCTTGGACTTCAGCTCTTTCGAGAATTTTGCGAGCGCGCCTTCGGCCGCTCGCACGTGCGTGGCGCGGGGCAGGGCGTCGCCCAGGATTCCCACGAATCCCTTACCCATCTTCATAAGCTCGAAGCCGGGCAGTTGCGTGCCGTCCTCCCCCGACTTCCAGGGGCCTTTTATGAACTGGATCATGAGAGCCTTCTTTCCCCTGCCTACGGTGCGGACCATCTGGCCTAGTGCCGCCGTGGTTTTTCCTTTTCCATTGCCGGTGAAGACGATCAGCATTCTTACATGATAACGCCCCCGCCGATCATTTCTCCATCGGTTGCATAGAGCACTGCGGATTGTCCCGGCGCGACGGCTTTTTGCGGCTCATCGAAGATTAGTTCGGATACTCCTTTTTTCGGCGCCTCGAGCGTGGCATTCGCGAGCGGCTGGCGATAGCGCACGCGGGCCCGGACCTTCATCGGGTAGCGCGAAGGCGTGATCGGGTTCACGAAGCTCATATCTGAGAGCATGGCCTTGCTCGCGTAGAGGCTCGCGTGGCTTGCGCCTTCTGCGACCGTTATCGTATTTTTTCCTATATCTTTTCCTGAGACATAGAGCGCTTCTTTCCGTCCGCCGATTTTCAGGCCATGGCGCTGGCCTATGGTATAGAATTCCGCACCGTCATGGCGTCCAACTTCTTCTCCCATATCTGTCACGATCGTTCCTTTCCGTTCCGGGATATAACCCTTGAGGAATTCTACCGCGGATACTTGGCCTAGGAAGCAGATGCCTTGCGAGTCTTTCTTTTTCGCCGTCACGAGGCCTAATTTTCCGGCGATGGCGCGCACTTCGGGCTTCGTGATATCGCCGAGCGGGAAGAGGCAGTGCGCGAGCTCTTCCTGCCCGAGCGTCCAGAGGAAATACGACTGGTCTTTGTTCCCGTCTTTCGCCGCGTAGAGGGAGAAGACCCCTTCTTTTTCGCGTAGGGCGACATAGTGGCCGGTCGCGACATGTGTCGCGCCGAGCTCGAGAGCGCGCGCGAGGAAGAGGCCGAATTTTATCTCCTTATTGCACATCACGTCGGGATTCGGCGTGATGCCCGCCTCGTAGCCACGCACCATATAGTCCACGACGCGTTCCCGGTATTCCCGCTCGAGGTCGAAGACATAGAATGGGATCGCGAGCTGTTCGGCGACGCGGCGCGCATCGTCCGCGTCCCGTTCGGCGCAGCCGTCGACGTTCACGCACTTCAGGTGGATGCCGGTCACCTCATGCCCCTGCCCGATGAGCAGTGCTGCGGCAACGCTCGAGTCGACGCCGCCCGAAAGGCCCACAAAAATTTTCTTTTTCTCCGAATCTTTCATATTTAGAAAAACGCCTCAGGATCCCCTGTAAGGTTCCTGAGGCTCTCCCGACATTGCTTGCGGCAACCGAGAGTCTTGGTGGGGGCGTGCTTTGGAGGTTAGGAAGCTACGCAACAGCCAATTGCATTAAAAATACGTATTATCTCGGCATTTGTCAATTATTTTTTCCTTCTAATCCCTTGATTATCTCGCCGTTTTCTTGTATGTTATATGGACTATGTCGACTCTCGGATACAATGATTTGCGGAAAGGGGTGGTATTCGACATCGACGGCGCGCCGTACGAGGTCGTCGAATACGCCTTCGTCCGCATGCAGCAGCGCAAAGCCGTGGCGCAGGTGAAGATGAAGAATCTCATGACCGGGAAGGTCGTGAGTCGCAACTTCCACCAGAATGAGAGCTTCGAGGCTGCTGACATGGAACGCGAGACCATCAAGTTCCTCTACCGCGCGAAGGGCGACTCGTGGTTCTCCGAGAAGAACGATCCGAGCAAGCGCTTCTCCGTCTCCGAGGAAGTGGTAGGTACTGCGGGGAATTTCCTGAAGCAGAATACCGACGTCAGTGCTGTTTTCTTCAATGAGAAAATCATCAAGATCGAGGTGCCGATCAAGGTGGATCTCATGGTGAAGGACGCGCCTCCGGGCGAGCGCGGCAATACCGCCCAAGGCGGCATGAAGCTCGCGGAGCTCGAGACTGGCGCGAAGGTGAACGTCCCGCTTTTCGTGAACACCGGCGACGTGGTGCGGATCAATACGGATACGGGAGAGTATACGGAGCGCGTAGAGAAGAATTAAGCTTTCTAGGATTCCGTTCCACGATTCCCGAATGCGCACGGCTCATATGCCCGCGAATCGCCGTTCGAATAAGCCGACAGGAAAAACGGAACTCAACCGCGGCTGCGCGCCGCGGGATTCAGACAGCCTTTTTTCCCCTCGGCTTATCTCTCATGGCTCGTCGCGGCATCCCATTCGCCTCAGCGATGTTCGGTAATCATCGAAACGGAATCCTTTGTATGGTTACCGATTTTTCTCGAGGGCGGTTTTAATAAGGGGGGAAAATGAAAACGCCGCCTTTGTCGGGCGGCGTTTTCATTTATTCCTTTATCGGGGGCGTTTCTTCCCTCGGCGGCATTAGCTCCTTGGAGGTCGGTTCGGAGGGAGGCGGCATCGTTTTCGGTTTTTCGGCGAGCGCTTTTCCGAGCGCTTCTTTCAGCCCGAGCACGTTGATGGGCTTGCGTTCCCGAGGAGGCGCGGCCGGCGCAGGGGCCCGCTCGGGAGCTTGTCGCTCGGCTTGCGCAGGCGGCGGCGTCATGGGCGTCTGAGGCCTTTGCGGAGCGGGTTGCGCGGGTATGGGAGCTGGCGTTGCCTGCGGCGGCTTCGGGGCGGAGGGGGCGCTTGGCGCGTTCGCGGATTTCATGGGCACATACGTCTTTGGTTGGGATGGCCGGGGGCTCGATGACGGGGCTTGTCCGGCGTTCATCGGCTTGCGTGCCGCTGGTTCGGGGTGGAAGATTGCCGGGGCCATTTCCGGGCGTTTTTCGCGCGGGATGAATGGCTTTTTCGTGACGATTGGGGCGTTCTCGGTCAAGGTTCCCGCGAGGGTCTTTTCGTCGCGTCGCTCGATCTTTTCCTTCATCGAGTTCGAGCCTTGGTTCAGCCATTCGCCCGCGATCGTATTCTCCACCTGCTCGCGCGGGATCGCGTGGCGCGTGCGTGCGTTCTGGATGATTTCCTCCTTGTACGAGCGCGCGGGCTTCGGCGGGGGCGGGAGCGTATGCGCGGAGAATGGGCGTGACGAGATGCCGTCGATCATCAGCTTCATGTAGATATTGTACTTGGCGAGGTTCACCATGTCGGTGCCGAGGAATTCGGGCATGAATTCCTTCTCGAGGAATTCGCCGTCTTCCGCGCCTACGCGGAAGACGATCATGGTTCCCACGTTGCCGAAGATAGCGTCCTTCACCGTCGATTTGCCCTCGTCGTCCAGCTGGCGGAGATATTGGTTCGCGACCGTGAGCGATAGGCGGTATTTGCGGGCTTCGGACAAGATGCTCGCGAAGGACTCCGTGGCGAAGTTCTGAAACTCGTCGACGCACAGGTAGAAGTCGCGGCGCTTCGCCTCGGGGATGTCCACGCGGCTCATGGCGGCCAATTGGAGCTTCGTGATGATCATAGCGCCCAGGAGGGCCGAGTTGTCCTCCCCTATCCTCCCTTTCGAGAGGTTGATGATGAGGATTTTGCTCTCGTCCATGACTTTCCGTAGGTCGATCGAGGAATGGGCTTGGCCGAGGATATTCCGTACCAAGGGATTCGACACGAATTGGCCGACCTTGTTCTGGATGGCGGCCGTCGCCTCCGTCTCGAATTTCTGGCTGTATTTCGAGAACTCGTTTACCCAGAAGCTCCGCACAACCGGGTCCTTGAGGTTCGATACGACCTGCTTCCGATATTCCGGGTCGTTCAACATGCGCATGATACCCAGGAGCGTCGTGCCCGGGTATTCGAGGAGCGCCAAGAGCGTGTTGTTCATGATATAGGCCATGCGGGCGCTCCAGGCATCCGCCCAGATTTTCTGCAATACGCCCATCATGCCGGAGGCGACGAGGTGCCGGAATTCCGGGTCTACCTGTTCCAGGGGATTGAACGCCACGGGGAATTTGGTATCCGACGGGTCGAGGTAGATCACGTCGTCCACCCGGTGCTCGGGCACGTAGTCGAGGATTTTCTCGGCGGATTCGCCGTGCGGGTCGATGAAGGCGACCCCTCGGCCCTGGTTGATATCCTCGATGATCATGTTCTCCAAGAGCGTGGATTTTCCCACGCCGGTCTTCCCGATGATGTATATGTGGCGGCGGCGGTCATCAACCTTGATGCCGAACCGGCGCTCCTCGTTCCTGAAGTTGGTCCTTCCGAGCCAGGTAATGCTATCCATAGTTTCTTATCCGACGGGCAACGACGGCGGCGGCGTTCCCTTCTTCGCCTCGATGCGGCCCAGCATCGGCGTCTTCACCGTCGCGCTCGGGAAGTGGTAGATGGTCGAGAGCTCCTCAGTGTTCATGATCGAGAACGTTTCGGGGAACTTGCGCCTGCGGGCGAAGTCGTAAATCATCCGTTTCTTTATATATGCCTTCCGCTTTTTGAACGGCTGGCGGTTCGCCTGGGTGAGGGTCGCGAGATTAGGCTTGAGGCCGTTCAGGTTCTCGTCTATGAACTGTTTCGCCCATGCCGCGATACCCTTCACCTTGTCGGGGTTCAATGCTTCAGCGCGGTCGATATACACCCATCGTATCACGGTTTCGAACGCGAGCTTCGAGGTCTTCTTGTCGATCGCTTCGATCTTCTCCTTTTCCGCGAACGTGAGTCCGGCGAGCGCCGGCTTTTCGCCCGCCTTCCCTTCCGGCCATTTTATCGTCGCGGTCTCCTTCCCGAGGATCACCGGAATTATGTTTCCGAATATCAGCTTTATGAAATCCCAGCGGGAAGGCTTCGATTCCTCCTTCCTGCCTATGATCTTGTCCCGGAATGCCTGTGCCTTCTTGACCCAGTCCGAGGTGAGCCCTCCCGTGGGGCGCACCATGACGTGGATCCAGGTCGTTTCCTCGTTCTCGTGGTGCGAGAGGGATTCCATGAGCGTCGAGATCGTGTCTATCTTTTCCCCTTCCTCGATCGCCTCGAAATAGTCGTAGGTGCGGATGGGCAGGGCATTGTCCATGACGAGGACATAGTCGGATCCCTGGAGATCGTATTCGTCGTTCGGGAGGACGGCGGGGAATTTCTCGACGTAGTCTTCGGCCTCCTCGATTTCCGCGTCGGGATACTGCGCGTATATCGCGGCCTCGAGCATCTTCCTCGAGCTCGATACGATGCGGATGAAGAATTGCGGCCCGGTCGCGTCCGCCATGATCTCGAACGAGGTCCAGAGCTCGACTTCGCCGTTCCAGTACTTGTTGTACATCCTGAAGCCGAACGAGTACGTGCCGTGGGCGGCGGCGAAGATCTGCTCCATGGCTTTGGGGGTCTTCAGGACCGTCTGCGGCACGCGCACGGCAAGCAGGGTCCATTGCAGGTTCCTGACATAGAGTCCCCGGATATAGAAGAGCCATCGCCTCCAGAAGAAGGGGCCCAAGAAGAGCGGCAGGATGATCCACCAGGAATACGACCAGAGCGTTCCCAGGTTCCCGAAAAGCGCCTGCGACGGGCCGCCCACTATCGAGTTCATATGCTTACAATATATCGCATCCTCTCCATAAAAAATACCGCCTTTTCGGCGATATTTTTTCCTTATGCTTTTCTTACGAAGTATTTTCCCTCGTCCATCCGCTTGAACCAATTCCTGTTCTGGAGGTTGATCAGGAGGGTCTTTTCCTTGAACGGGCGGTGCGACAAGGCGAGACCGATGATGTCCTTCGCGGGCATCGGGCCGTGTTTCTTTAGGAGGTGCGTGAGCACTTCGCGGGCCGTGCCGGGGAGGATGTTGAATTCCTGGAGGCCGTACATGCCGCGTCCCACGAGCATGAAGCGCTTGTCCTTGATGAGCTCGTTATGGATCGTCTGCGCGTTCACCCGCTTCGTCACGCGGATCTTGTTGATCTCCGTCGTTATCTGCGAGAAGTGGAGCGGCTTGCCCGACGTCTTTAGGACCAGGAACGCCCAGTCGCGGGAAACCTTCGGGTTGATGTCGCGCCATTCCGCGAGGCCGAATTCCCCGTGCGGGCTGACCGCGAATTTCTTCGATATGGAAATGTAGTTCTGCGAGGAGGTGTCCTTGGGGATCGCCGCGGGGCGTTCGGCGCTCTTCTTCAGGGACGACGCGAGTTCCGCGACGAACGTGTTGCCGCGCTTCACGCTTTCGTCGGAAAGGCTCCAGAAGGCGTAGCGGTTCTTGTCCTCGGCATTGAACGAGGCTACCTTGCTGGCTTCGAATGCGCAGCGCACGGCGTTGCCGTTGCCGAAGTCGGCCGCGACGAGGTCATGGCGGCGCATGCCGTCGTATTTCGCGAGGTAGGCGACGGTCGACGTCCTAAAGGCGTCGAATTCGGCCTTGGTGAACTGGGCGTGGAGCGCCCGGAGGGCCTGGGCCTCGATCTGGCGGATGCGTTCCCGGGTCACCCCGTATCGCTTTCCTATCGCCGCAAGGGTCTGCCCTTCTGCCGATTTGAGGCCGTAGCGCAGCTGGATTATATCCCGCTGGCGAGGGGTCAGGGGGGCGAGGGCCTGGGCGATTATTTTCGAGAGATTGTAGTCCATATCCGATTATTTATATGATACCACAAGCATGATTGGGAGTCAACAATCCCCTCTCGGGCTCAGGATTTAGCCTTGTTCGACAGGACGAGGAGCGGGCTCGCGACGAAGATCGACGAGTATGTTCCCAGCGAGACTCCGACGAGTATCGCGAGCACGAAGTAGAAGAGGTTTGCCGATCCGATCGCGAGAAGGGCGACGAGAACCAGGACGAGGGTGAGTGAGGTGTTTACCGACCGTACCATCGTCTGGTTCACGCTCGCGTTCACGAGGTTCGCGAAGCTGCCTCCTCCCTGCCGTTCGAGGCGGAGATTTTCGCGGATGCGGTCGAATACGACGATCGTGTCGTGCACCGAGAAGCCCATGACGACGAGTATGGCCACGATGATGTTCGTATTCATCTCGACGCCGTACGCATGGCCAAGATACGCGATCATGCCGAGCGGGATCAGCGCGTCGTGGAAGAGCGTCACGAGTGTTATTAGGGCATATTTCCACGAGCTTACCGGGCGGGACACGTGCCGGAAGGCGAAGGCGACATAGAGGGAAATCGCGAGGAGCACGCCCAGGAAGGCCCATGCCGCCCGGCCTTTCAGCTCGGTGCCGATCGCGGGACCGATCGTCTCATAGCTCAATTCCTCGATAGTGCCGAAATCCTTCGCGAGCGCGGCTTTGTATTCCGCGTGCAGCTTCTCGTCGAGCTCGGGAAGGCGGATGATGACGCTTTTGGTCGTGGGTTCCGATACTACGGTCGCTTCCTCGCCGTTGAAATCCTTCTCGATCGCGAGACGGACGGCTTCTGTCGAAGGATTCGTCGCGAAGCGCGCCTGCCACGAGGTCCCACCTTTGAAGTCGATACCTTCTTTCAGGCCGAATGTCCCCAGCGCGGCTATCGCCGCGATCGCGAGGATCGCCGAGAATCCGAGATATATCTTCTTTCTTCCTATGATGTCGTACATGGTCTTATTTCTTAGCGAACGAGAATAGGATGGCCCGGCTCACGCTGATTGCCGAGAACATGCTCATTATGACTCCGAGGAGCAGGGTGAGCGCGAAGCCCTTCACGAATCCCGTTGTCAGGTAATAGAGGACGAGCGAGGTGATGATTGTTGTTATGTTCGAGTCGCGGATGGACGGCCATGCCCGTTTGAATCCCTCCTCGAGCGCGGCGATTCCCGCCAGGCCCTTGCGCGCCTCTTCCTTGCGCCGCTCGAAGATGAGCACGTTCGCGTCGACGGCCATGCCGATCGAGAGTATGAAGCCCGTGATGCCTGCGAGCGTCATCGTGATCCCCACGAGCTTGAAGAGCGCGAGGGATAATACCGAATATATGAGGAGGGCGGATGCGGCGCCGAGGCCCAACCCGCGGTAGTACAGGATCATGAAGAGCACGACGAGCGCCATGCCGAAGAGTCCGGCGCGCGCGGTCGCGTGGAGCGAGCTTTCCCCGAGCGATGCTCCGACCGTCGCCTGGCTTATGAGCTTGATGGGGGCGGGAAGCGCTCCCGCGTTGAAGCGCGCAACGAGCTGTTTCGCTTCCGGCAGGGTGAAATGCCCGGTGATCTGCGCCTTGCCGCCGCTGATCTTCTCTTGGACGACCGGCTCAGAAATGAGGTTGTCGTCGAGGAATATCGCGATCGGCTTGCCGACGTTCTCGCTCGTCAGCGTCTCGAACATATCGCCTCCTTCCTTGTCGAATTGCAGGCTGATCTGCGGCGCGTTCGTCGTGCCGTCGAAGGTGAGCTGTGCGCCTTTGATATAGCGGCCGGTGAGCTTCGTCTGCTGGTACCCCGTGATTTTCTTGCCGTCGTTGTCGAATTCGCGCGGCAGGCCGAAGTAGAGCGAGGGCGTCGCGCCGATCTGCTCGATGGCTTTCTGCACGTCCTTAACACCGGCGAGCTCGACGACGAGGCGGGAGGAATTCCCGCTCTTCGCCTCGTATACCTGGGGCTCGCTCACGCCGAAGAGATTCACCCGTTTCTCGATGACGTCCCGGAGGCCGCTCACGACCGATGCCCGGTCGCTAGCGCTTACCCCCGACAGGTCTATCTCGTAGACGAGGTGGCTGCCGCCGATCAAGTCGAGGCCGAGCTTCCACGGCCTGAATTTGTAATGGGCGTCGAACAGCTGAGGTGATATGAATATCGCGGCTATCGCCGTCACGATGATAGTTCCCACGAGGAAAAAATGGGGCGTTTTGTTCATTGGGTATGAGGATATCAGGAAATCAATGCCGTCGCAAGATAAAACCGTTGCGTGTCCCCACATGGAATCGGACCATGGTCAATTGCTTAAAAGGCAACTGCTCTACCATTGAGCTATGGGGACACGCAGCGGCTCTATGCTTAGCGTCTATTGTACGGCATTCCGTGCCTCCTTTCAATGAAAAAGCCGCGCGGGGGTACGCGCGGCGTGTACTGGGCGAGGGGCGGGATTTTTTTCCCGCATACCGGGATTGGACCCCGGCGTCCTGTCTTAGACGACCCGTCGCCATAGAATGCACTGGAGGGAGTTCGAATCCCCGACCTCCGGATCGCAAACCCGGCGCTCTCCCAACTGAGCTACCAATGCGAATATCAAACCGGAAACGCATCGTCCGCTTTTCGGGGAAATGTCGAAAACCCCGAGAAGGCAATGCGTTCCGGCACGAAATGGATCATACCGGCAGGAACCTTGCAGTCCCCTCGGAGCTCCCAGCTCCCCACAAGGCCCTGCCGGCGCGAAAAAGTGCAAGTTTAAATATTGCCATATCCTTTTTTCGATTACAAGGGGGTTTCTGATTCTTCTTAATCGCTCCGTTTCGACTGGTAGAGGGGCACGATTTCCACATCGCCTTTCTCCTGGGCCCGGATTACGTCGATTACCTTGCCGAATATGTTGAAATCGCGCCGCAGGATGATTGGCTTGTGGCTGGGGTCCGAAGAGACCGGCCGCAGGATTACGGCATTGTTCGCGTATTCGATCTTCTTGATCACGGCGAAGCCGTCGATCACTGCGACCACGAGGTCGTTTTCCATAACCGCCTGGGTCATCTCGACTAGGACATGGTCGCCCTCCCTGATTCCTGCGTCGTTCATGGAGTCACCGATCGCCTTGATGCATGCGATGCTTTTCAGGTTCTTGCCGCGCACGAGTTCGTTTGACACGCAGAGATATTCCCCGAAGCTCTCTTCCGCGAACACTTTCATATTGTCGCAGCCGGCCGAGGCGATGACCGGCACCATGACCGTTTCCGATTCGAAGGTGTCCCCGAGTATGCGGAGCTCGATGCCGCGCTTTTCGTACGGCTTTCGGCGGATCAATCCTTTCTTCTCGAGCGATCCGAGATACTGGCTGACCGCGCGCGGCGAGGAGAGCTTTAGGATTTTCGCGAGTTCCGCGACTGTGGGCGAGACGGCGTACTTGCCGATATATCCCTTGAGGGCTTCGAAGAATTTTTTCTGCTTCGGCGTGAGAGACGCGGTAGTTGGGTTCATGGGCGGAATGATTAGTTTATAGTGGTCAGTTATTAGGAATGAAAGCGACGTATATATAGTATATATCCGTATTTGCCGATGTATATACCCATCTTGTGGAGAACTTTCCTTCTTTTAGAATGATTCTCCAATATCTGATATACTAGAAGTATTCTTATATATGTCTTTATCCAAGCTTTTCGTATTTAATTGGTGTCCCGCATCGCTTTTTCTTTTAGCGGGCGTTATCGGCATGGGAATCAATGCCGATATTTATTACGATGTTCTTCAGGATATACAATTTGCGAGTCTTATATTTTTTCCAGCAGGAGTTATCGGTGCCTGGTTTTGGGGGTATAAATGGTTTCGACAGTTTTCCATTATTATCTTTTCGGCGATTCTCATAGCCTTTTTGAATTATAGGTATGAGTATCTATATTATTCTCTTTCTCTCGTTATTTTAGCAGTTATGATTTTCGGTATTTTTGACAAAGAAAATCCCTATCTATACAGGAGTCTTTTTAGAAATATAAGCTTCCCGTGCATTCTTTTATGGCTCTATATGGCGTATTCGTCTTATGTCGGATGTTTCGGCGGTGGTGCATGTGAGTCCCCCGCTCTTTTGATCCCCATTTTCTTTTTATTGTTTTGGATTGCCTTGGGATTTATCGTTTGGGCTGTCAAAGCCGCCATCTTTTCCTTAAAAAGAGATGCTTCGGTGATATAAAAAAAGAGGTCGCGTTGCGCGACCTCTGAAAGCCCTCAGCGGGAGTCGAACCCGCGACCCCTATCTTACCAAGATAGCGCTCTGCCGACTGAGCTATGAGAGCACAGCTCTTAAGAGGAGTTGAACCTCACCCCCGCCGTTACCAGTGACGGTGCTCTTCCATTAAGCTATTAAGAGCATTTAGATCTCCCTCGCCAGGATTTGAACCTAGACACCCGGGTTAACAGCCCGATCCTCTACCGATTAAGGATACGAGGGAATGCTATCGAACACGCCTGAGGGGACTTGAACCCCTTCCGAAAGGCCTTTGGAAGGCCACCGGCTCCTGCCAGGCGTAGGAATCGTTCGGCATAGCGGGGCTCGAACCCGCATCTCGAGCTTCAGCGCTCGCGCTCTAGTCCCCTGTAGTTTTTGAGCTATACACCGTATGCGAAAGGAGAGTCGGCAGGAAACGTGCGGCTTTTAGCGTAACCGTCGCCGAGGCGGGCCACCGCTCCAAGCGACGGAGCACAACGGGATCCTGCCGACTCATCGCATCAATGCAAAAAGACCAGGCTTCACCATATCACTAGGTCTGCATTTTTGCAATCCAAGGCGCCTTTTTGTAGAAGCAGACTCAAGCGAAGTGCAGGCGCATTGGGATGCGCCGAAGCGGTCTGCTGTGCAGAAAGGCGCCTTGGATCAACTAAATTCCCCTTATTCCAACTCCCCTCTCAGTTCCTCCAAGAGCCGTTTCGCTTCCGCGGTGAGCTTCTTCGGTTTCCTGATCACGAGCTCGATATACAGATTGCCGCGGGCGCGGCTTCCGAGGCGCGGCATGCCCGCGCTCGGGATCCGTATCGGCTCGCTCACCGCGATGTCGGGCGGCAGGTCGAACGAGTAGGAATCACCCCCGATGCTCGTCACGTCCAGCTTCCTGTTCGTCATGATGTCGATCAGCGGGACTTCTTTTTTCATGATAAGGTCGCTTCCCTTCCGCTCGAATGTCTTGTGGGGCGCGACCGTCACGTGGAGATACAGGTCGCCGGCTTCCGCCCCGCGCGCGCCGCAATTCCCGGCTTTCGCGATCTTCACGATTTGCTCACTTTCGATGCCGGCCATGACCGTCACGGAGACCGTTTCTTTTTCCTTCAGGCGCCCTACGCCCGAGCATTTCGCGCAGACCTTGTTCGGGATGCTTCCCGTTCCCGCGCATGCCGCGCATGCTTTGATATAGATCGAGTTGCCGAAGAATCCCCGGCGCGTTTCGCGGATCTCCCCCTGGCCCGCGCATGCCGCGCATTGCGTTGTCCCCTCCTTCGGGTCGTGGCCCGCGCCCTTGCAGTCCTTGCAGGCGACGAAGTGCGACACGTTGATATCTTTCACCGTTCCCGAGAATGCCTCCTCGAGCGTTATCCCGAGCGAGAGCTCGAGATCCTCTCCCCGTTCGTAGGTGCGGCGGCGCCGCTTGATGCCGAGCCCTTCGAAGAAGGCGTCGAAAATCTCTCCCGTGTCGCCGCCCATGCCCTCGAACATGCTCGGGTCGAAATTCATATCGAAGCCGAAACCGCCGAAGGGATTCGCTCCCCCGGATCCTCCTTGGCCACCTTCGTTCACGCGGCCGAAACGGTCGTACTGGCTGCGCTTCTCGCGGTTCGAGAGTACCTGGTACGCCTCGTTGATGGCCTTGAACTGCTCCGCATCCCCTCCTTTCTTGTCGGGATGGTGCTGGTGCGCGAGTTTGCGGTAGGCCTTCTTTATGTCTTCCTCGCTCGCGCCGCGTTCGACGCCGAGGATCTTGTAGTAGTCTTTGGAGCTTGCCATATGGGATGAGCCCTCGTCATGCGGAGACGATCTCCTTATCCACTTTTTCCGTCCTTATGGTAATGAAATTGATGCGCAAAAGCAATCCGACGACCATCCATAGGAAGAAGACGATGACGGGTATGAGAAGGCCCGTCAGGCTGTTCACGAGCAGGAATACGATGATGCCGATTCCCACGAGGAGGCCCGCCCGCGCCTCCTCGGGCACGGTGTCGATTATCTTGCTTATTCCCGCATGGATCGCGGTAATCGCCTTTTCCTTGAGATCAGCTTCGGTTTCGGGCGTTTGCGGCAGGCTCGTCATCTTCGCGATGAATTTCTGCCCGACGCTCGTCATCACGCTCTGTACCGATTCGGCCACGAGCGAGCGCGGTATGCGGATCGTCTTAGGATCCACGAGCGACAAGTACGAGGCGATGAGGAGGAAGAGGAGCGCGTGGAGGGAGGAGCGGATGAAGCCCGCCCCCAGTTCACGCAGGCGGATTTGGACCATATTTTCCACCTCGTATCCCCCCTTCTTCCAGGCCGAGAAGAGCCATGCTCCCGCTATCACGATTCCCAGCATGAACCATGGGGAGAAATGCCCGTTGAACGACACGGCGAAGAGCCCGAGGTCGAGGACGATCAGCGCCCCCGATTGCCATGCCTTCTTGATCACGAGCATGCGGAGCGTCACGAGCGCGAGGTATATGAGGGCGAGAACGGAGGCTATGGTGAGCGCCTTGTAGTCGTTCAGGAGCGCGAACGACGCGAAGAAATATCCCATGAGCGCGGACGTTAAAACGCCCAGCGCGCCTATGACGGTCATCTTATAGTCCATCGCTCCAGTATAGCACGGGAGGCGACGGACTTGCCCGGTTTCTATTCCTGCGTTTTCGGCCCCTCTGCCGGTTCCGCGGGCGGGGGCGTTCCTTCTTTCGGCGCGTATTGCGCCGCGATCTTCTGCATTTCGTCCGATAGGGCCGACGCCGCTTTCTTGATCGCCTCTGCATCGCTTCCCGCGTTCGCCGCCTTTACCGCCTCGATCTTCTCCGTGATCGCCTTTTTCATGTCTTCCGGCACCTTGTCCGCGTGGTCCTTGAGAGACTTTTCCGCGGCATAGGCCATGTGCTCCGCCTTGTTCTTCTCGTCGACGAGCTCCTTCTTCGCCTTGTCTTCCTCGGCGTGGGCGGCGGCTTCGGCCTTGAGCTTCTCCACCTCTTCCTTCGAGAGGTTGCTCGTCGCCTCGATCTTCACCGATTGCGACTTGCCGCTCGCCTTGTCCTTCGCCGACACGTTCAATATGCCGTTCGCGTCGATGTCGAAGGTCACTTCGACCTGCGCCGTGCCGCGCGGGCCCGGCGGTATGCCGTCTAGGACGAACCGGCCGAGCGTCTTATTGTCCGCAGCCATCTCGCGCTCGCCCTGGAGCACGACGATCTCGACCGAGGTCTGGTTGTCCGCGGCCGTGGAGAACGTCTGCGTCTTCGCGGTCGGCACGGTCGTGTTCTTCTCGATGATGCGGGTGAAGACGCCGCCCAGGGTCTCGAGGCCTAGGGAAAGCGGCGTGACATCCAAGAGCAGGATATCCTTCACGTCTCCTTGGAGGATGCCCGCTTGGACTGCCGCGCCGATCGCGACCACTTCGTCGGGGTTGATGCCCTGGTGAGGCTCCTTGCCGAAGGCGGCTTTGACCGCTTCCACGATCTTCGGCATGCGCGTCTGGCCGCCCACCATTACGATTTCGTCGATCGCGCCTATCTCGAAGCCCGCATCCTTCACCGTCTTCTTCGTCAACTCGACCGACTTCGTTATGAAATCCTCCACGAGGCTTTCGAGCTTCGCGCGGGTGAGCTTTACCAGGAAGTGCTTCGGGCCCGCTGCGTCGGACGTGATATAGGGGAGGTTCACTTCGGTTTCCATCGAGGTCGAGAGCTCGTGCTTGGCGCGCTCGGCCGCCTCCTTGAGGCGCTGGAGCGCGAGCGGATCCTTCGAGATGTCGATGCCGTCGCTTTTGCGGTATTCCTCGACCAGGTGCTGGATTACGCGCTTGTCGAGGTCATCGCCCCCCAAGTGCGTGTCGCCGCCTGTCGCCTTCACCTCGACCGTGTCGTCGCCCACCTCGAGCACGGACACGTCGAACGTGCCGCCACCGAAGTCATACACGACGATCTTTTCGTTCTTCTTGCGGTTCATGCCGTACGCGAGCGCGGCCGCGGTCGGCTCGTTGATGATGCGGCTCACCTTCAAGCCCGCGATTTCCCCGGCGTTCTTCGTCGCCTGGCGCTGGCTGTCGTCGAAATAGGCGGGTACCGTGATTACCGCTTCAGTGACCGTCTCGCCGAGCTTCGCTTCGGCATCGGCTTTCAGCTTCGAGAGGATCATGGCCGATATTTCTTCCGGCGTGTGCCAGGTGTCGCCGATCTTCACCTCGATGCCGCCCGTCTTCGACGCCTGGATGGCATAGGGGAGCCATTGCTTGTCGCTCTGCACTTCGGCATCGGCGAATTTGCGGCCGATCAGGCGCTTCACGGAGAAGATCGTGTTATTGGGGTTCGTGACGGATTGGCGCTTGGCCTGGAGTCGCGCGAGGCGTTCGCCTGCCTTCGATACGGCGACGATCGAAGGGGTCGTGCGGTTTCCCTCGGCGTTCTCCAATACGCGGGGTTGGCCCGCTTCCATCACGGCGACTGCCGAGTTCGTGGTTCCCAAGTCTATTCCTATTATTTTTGCCATATGCGGAGTTTCTAGTTTTTAGTGGTTAGTGATCAGATGTAACGACGTTTTTATTGAAATATTCTGACGCGCGCGGGGCGGATGGTCTTTCCGCGGAGAGCATATCCCTTTCCGACCTCTTCCGCAACGGTGTCGGAACGGCTTTCTTCTCCTTTTGGCGGTTTTAGGGCGGCTACAGCCTCATGGCGCGAGGGGTCGAAGAGATCGCCGGCATTCGCCGTGATCGTTTCAAGGCCGTATTTCCCCATGAGCGATTCGAATTGGCCTTGGATCATCATAATGCCTTTATGTGAGGGATCGGTCTCGGGGGTCGACGCCAAAGCGAGCGCGATGCTATCCATCACCGCCACGAGATCTTTCAGGATCGCTTCCTGCGCGAACTTGGCGAATTCCGCGAAGCGCTTGTGCTCGTCAGCGCGGTAGTTCGCGAGGTCTGCCTGGGCGCGCTTCCACCCGCCGAGGTAGTCATCGCATGTCTTTTTGAGCTCGTCCGTTCCCGATGTTTCTTCAGCTGATGCCTGTTGTTCGATATCGTCCATAATCAGTCAGATGATATCAAGCGGTTTCGTTGTTTTCAAGACTAAGCTGAGAAGATGCTTATTGGTACTTACAGCACCATGTGGGCATCACGTCGCAATTCGGTATATCTACCGATGTTGCGCTCGTGCCGTCAGCGTCGAGTCTGTCGTATTCTGCTGTCCATGCCGCATTCGTGCTTTTTGATAGTATGAATCCCTCATCATAATCGCATCTGATGTACTTCCTCTTTCCTGATCCGCACGCGCCCCATCCTTGTCCCTCAATAACCAGTGGGGTTGCTGGGTCATCGCCCCCGTTTACATCCCGATTTGATTTCGTGCAGACCCACCATCCTCGGGGGCATGCTGCAGCTGATGATGCCCAGGGAGTTCCCACCTCACTTCTCGCTACCTTTATATCTCCCGTATCGCATGTACCGTTCGAGTTCTCATCCCTATAACATTCGCTGGTGCCGTTGCAATTCGTCGTTGCTGAGGCAGGACTACTCGTGACTACATCCATACCATTCCTTCCTTCGCTCCATACGCGAACTTTCAAAACGGTCGTCGTTGATGTTTGGTCTGTTCCGATTTGCGAGTCGACATAGGTCTTATTTGCCGCGCCGGTGCCGGTCGAGGGTGCGTTTAGATTAAGAATAAGATTACTTCCCATGTCGAGATTCTTGGAGAAGCTCGACGGTCCGGTGACGAAGAGTCCTTGGCGCACGGTCGTCGTGCCGTTCACGTCCAAGGTCGTCAACGGGGCTATATTTATACCGATGTATTTCGGCGTGGTGCTCGCTTGGAGTATGCCGTAGGTCGCGCCGACCGTTCCCGAGGGCGGGTTCGCGAGCGTCCAGGCGGAAAAGAGGAATGACGCGACGACGGCCGAGACGATGGTCGTCATGAATATCTTCGGGGACATGCTTTCATTGTACCTCTCCCCTGCAGCCGTGCAAATCCTTGCCCAACGTCTTTATCCGCAGTAGCATAAGCACCATATGGCTCTCCGTATCTTAGACACCCTTTCCGGCGAACAGAAGCCTTTGCGGAAATCGAAAAAAGCGGTGAAGATGTTCGTGTGCGGCCCGACCGTCTACGGCCCCGCGCATATCGGCCATGCGCGCGTCGAGGCAGTATTCGACTCGTTCGCGCGGCATATGCGCGATTCCGGCTATGTCTTGTCGTACGTGCAGAACATAACCGACGTTGACGATAAGATCATCGATGCCGCACGCGAAGCGGGCATCACTCCCCAGGCGCTCGCGCGCCGCTATGAGAAGGAGTACCTCGCGGACATGAAAGCGCTCCGCATTGTGTCTGTCGACCGGCGCGCGCGGGCGAGCGATTTCATTCTAGATATCCAAGGGCAGATCGCGCGTCTCATGAAAAAGGGCTTTGCCTATCGTACATCGTCGGGTGTGTATTTCGAGGTGCGGAAATTCAAGCCGTACGGGGCCCTGTCGAAGCAGGATCTCGATGCCGTGCGTCCCGGATGGCGCATCGAGCCGGATGCCGAAAAGAAAGACCATCTCGATTTCGCGCTCTGGAAGAATTCCGTCGCTTTGGACGAGGTCGGCTGGCCGTCGCCGTGGGGTCGGGGCAGGCCCGGATGGCATATTGAGGATACGGCGATTACCGAGAAGCTCCTCGGCCAGCAGTACGATATCCATGGCGGCGGGAACGACTAGAAGTTTCCCCACCACGAGTCCGAAATCGCCCAGCAGGAAGCGGCATCCGGCAAAACGCCGTTCGTCATGGCGTGGATGCACGTCGGTTTTCTCTCGATCGGCGGCGCTAAGATGTCGAAGAGCCTGCACAACTCCATAGAGATATCGGAATTCCTCGAGAAGCATTCTGTGAATGCGATACGCCTCATGTTCATGAGTGCACATTACCGTTCGCCTATCAACTACACCGAGCGGCTCATGGAGCAGGCCGCATCCGCGATAGCCTCGATTGCTGGCGCGCTTGCGCGGCTCGACCTCGTTGCCCTCCGCGGAACCGCGATCGAGCTTGTTCCGCGCAAGGTCGTTCTATGGCTTGTGCCTCACGAGAAAGCGTTCAGGGAGGCTATGGACGACGATTTCAATACGCCTGCGGCGCTCGCTTCCCTCTTTTCCTTCATGAGCTCGTGCGAGGCGCGCATGTGGCAGATGAGCCGGGGCGAGGCCCATGCGGCGCGGCATTTCCTTGTGAAGCGTCTCGCGCTTTTCGGCATCATCGTGAAGAATCCGCCTATTCCCGTCCTCGTGCGCGGCATCGCGAAGCGCCGGGAGACGCTCCGCACGAAAAAGGACTTCGTCGGCGCCGACCGCGCGCGGCGCGAGATCGAGGTCGCCGGTTATTCCCTCGAAGACACCCCGCTCGGGCCGCTTATCTTCCCTAACGTCGCTTAACCTTTTACTCCGTGCCAACGACGCTCAAAGTAACTCCCCAGAACATAGAGGCAGAGGAATCCGTCCTCGGCGCCATCATGATCGATCGCGACGCGATCGTTAAGGTGACGGACATCCTGACCGCCCGCGATTTCTACGTGCCCGCCCACGGCCTTATTTACGAAGCCATGGTCAAGCTCTTCGAGAAGCATGAGCCGATCGACATCGTGACGATGGCGAACCGCTTGAAAGAGGATGGCACGCTCGAGCGCGCCGGCGGCGCGACGTACCTCTCGACGCTCGTCGAGCGTGTGCCTTCGTCCTCGCATATCGTCCATTATGCGGAGCTCGTGAAGGAGAAGAACGTCCTCCGGAGCATCATCACGGCCGCGGCCGAGATGACCGAGGCGGCATTCAACCCCCAGGAGGAGGCGGACGACATATTGGATGCGGCCGAGCAGAGGATATTCTCCATATCCCAGGGGTCCGTGCGCCAGAAATTCGTCGCGGTGAAGGACGAGCTCCAGAACGCCTACGAGCGCATCGAGCGGCTCCACCGCGGCGAGGGAACATTGCGGGGCGTAGGTACGGGCTTCCCCGACCTCGACAATTGCCTGTCGGGCCTCCAGAAGTCCGACCTCGTGATCATCGGCGCGCGGCCGTCGCTCGGAAAGACCACGTTCGCGCTCGACATCGCCCGGCACGCGGCGATACGCGAGGGCTTCCCCGTCGGCATATTCTCCCTCGAAATGTCTCGCGAGCAGGTCATCGACCGCCTGATCGCCGCGGAAAGCCAGGTTCCCTTGTGGAAGCTGCGCACGGGGCGCCTGCAGGACGATATGGACTTCCAGATGGTCCAGGCGGGCCTCGACGTGCTCTCGAAGGCGCCTATATATATCGATGACGCCGCGAGCCCCACCATACTCCAAATGAAGTCCATGGCGCGCAGGCTCCAGATGGAGCATGGCCTTGGCCTCATCGTCGTCGACTATCTCCAGCTCATCCAGCCGCGCATCGGCGGCGACAATACCGTCGCGCAGATCACGGAGATCTCGCGCGGATTGAAGGCGCTTGCGCGCGAGTTGAACGTCCCGGTCGTCGCCTTGTCCCAGCTCTCGCGCGAAGTCGACAAGCGCGAAGTGAAGGTGCCGCGCCTGTCCGACCTCCGCGATTCGGGCTCGATCGAGCAGGACGCGGACGTCGTCATGTTTATCTATCGCAAGGATCGCGACAAGCTGAATCCCGACCCCGAGGAGATGAATAGCGCGGAGATCATCGTCGCGAAGCACCGCAACGGCCCCTTGACCGTCGCCAAGGTCAAGTTCGACTCCGAGAAGGTCAGCTTCAGGAGCATCGACGAGGTGCATACCAACAACAGCCCCTTCTAGTGCTTCCCCGCCCCATCCAGAGGTTCATAGACGCGTTTTCCGCCTTGCCGGCGATCGGGCCGCGGCAGGCTATGCGTCTCGCGTTCCACCTGATCGGCCTCGGCGAGAATTCGATTGCCGAGATCGCCGCGGCTGCCGCCGGGCTTTCCGCGCTCCGCATATGTCCCGACTGCTTCTTCTTTTCCGACGGGGCATGTTCGCTCTGCACGGATGCGCGGCGCGCGCGGAAGATCCTTGCGGTCGTCGAGCGGCCTACGGACGTTCTCGCCATCGAGAAGACCAAGAAGTTCGACGGGACGTACCTCGTGCTCGGCGAGATGCGGAAGACCGGCGGTTTCGCTCCCGACCAGAAGCTGAAGCTCGCCCGGGCGCGGGAGCGCGGCCCGTTCGATGAGGTGATCCTGGCGTTCGACCAGACGACGTATGCCGATTTCGGCGCGTCGGCCGTCATGAAGGAATTGGAAGGCGTTACGAAGAAAGTGACCCGGCTTGGGCGGGGCATTCCCACGGGCGGGGAGATAGAATTTGCAGACGAGGATACGCTCGGCGGCGCATTGCGGAACAGGAGCTAGTGCGGCGGAAGGCCGCATCGCCCCTCTCGAATGCGCACGGCTCATATGGCCACTCTCGCCATTCGTCCGGGATTTCTCGAAAAAGAGAACTCAACCGCAGCGTGGCTGCGGGATTCATACATCTCTTTTTCTTCGGTCCCGTTCCTCATGGCTCGGCGGACCATCTCATTCGCCGTAGCTATATTCTCGCGCGGGCGATTACAACCTTCTTTTCCAGCCAGCTTCCTATTTCTCTTGCACCGCCTCGCTCAGGGTTTCTCAATGAAAACGAAAAAGGGGCTGGTGCCCCTTTTCCTATTTGATCGCGGTTATTTCGACTTCGGTGAATTCCTGGCGGTGTCCCTTCTTCTTCTTGTAGCGGGTTTTCGAGTGGTAGCGGAAGACGATGATCTTCTTTGCCCTGCCTTGCTTCACGAGCTTCGCTTCCACCGAGGCGCCCGGGACGAGCGGCTCGCCGATCATGAACGTTTCGCCGTCCGCCTTCATGAGCACGTCGGAGAACACGACAGAACCGTCCTCTTTGGGGGCTATCTTCTCGATCTTGAGCGTTTGGCCGGGTTCCACGCGATATTGCTTGCCGCCGGTGCGGATGATTGCGAATGCCATAGGAAGATTTAATTAACTGCAATGATACCAAGTATCGCGATCAAAATCAAGAGGACGATGAGAACCGTGAGCATGCCGATGGCGTTCGCGAGCGCCCGATTCCTGCTCGCGAGAATCGCCGCAAGCATGCCGTTCGCGACGAGAATCATCCCTCCCGAAACGAGCATGCCGAGCGCGTCGCCCGCAGTACCCAAGACATCCGCTCCCCGGCCGGCCATGAAGTGTAGGATGATGAGATTCTCCGTTTCCGCGAGGCGCACGTAGTACGCCGAGAACCCGATCACGAGGATGAGGAATGAGGCCGCGAACCACCCCAAGGGGCCGTTCTTCCTGATGAATTCGACCATCATTTCTTGCCGAGCTTCGCCGACCAGTCGGCATGCGCGAGGATGTTCGAGGCGAAGGACGATATCGTGCCGCCTTTTTCCGCATGGCGCTCTTCCGCGAACGCGATGAGCTTTAGGAGCAGGTCGCCGAGCGGCACGCCGCTCTTTTCCCAGAGGTGATGGTAGAGCGTTCCGGGCAGGGGGTTGATCTCGTTCACGTAGATCTTTCGCGTTTTCATGTCACAGAGGAAGTCGACGCGGGCGAGGCCCGAGCATTCGAATTTCGCGAATACCTGCGTCGCGAGGTTTTGCACGGCCGAGGTCATCGTTTCGTCGAGCCGCGCGGGAATCTCGAAGTTGGCCGTCGCGCGGCCGAGCTGGGCGCCCCCTCCCGTCAAGTACTTGTCCTCGTAGGAAAAGAACCCGTCGGAGAAGATGCACTCCTGGAGCAGGGACGGGACCGGATTCTTCGTGCCGATCACGGCGCAGGTGACGTCCATGACGTTCTCCACCCCTTCTTCCACGATTACCTTCTCGTCATATCTGAATGCAACGTCGATCGCGAACGAGAGATCCTTCTCGTTCGCGACTTTCGCGATGCCTATCGAGGAGCCGAGCCGAGCCGGTTTCACGAAGAGCGGCCATGAGAGGCCGGTCTCGATCTTCTTCATGAAATCCGCCTTCTTCCGTTCCCAGTCGCGCTTGCCGAAATAGATGAATTTCGCGGTCGGAAATCCCGCCTGTTCGTAAAAGAGCTTGGTCAGCACCTTGTCCATCGCTATCGCCGATGATGCCACGCCGCAGCCGACGTAGGGGATCCCCATGATTTCGAAGAGGCCTTGCATCGTGCCGTCTTCCCCGTTCTGGCCGTGGAATGCCGGGAACGCGAGGCCGATCTCGACCGTTTTTCCGCCGAATCCCTTTTTCTTGAATACCATCTTGCCCCTCGACTTCTCGAGGTCGAGATACCATCGCCCGAGGCGATCCATATCCCCCGTTTTTTTGAAGAACGCTATCGAGTCGAGCTCGTCGCCCAGGCGCCAGTTCCCCTCTTTATCCAGATATACGGCGCATGCGTCGCGGCCGATCTTTTTCAAGCCGTTCAGTATGAGGTTTCCCGTTATTATCGAGATGTCGTGCTCGGGGTTCTTTCCCCCGAAGAATACGCCGATTTTCATTCGTTAAAAGTAGTTATCCGGCCAATCGTTTTGGAATAAGATTACATCCCCCTCCTTCAAAATGCCAGGGAGCGCCGCATGCGCTTCCTGTGCCGTGCCGAATTCCCTGATGTTGCCTTTCTCGAATCCCGCCGCCAGGAGCCCTTCGCGCATGTGCCGCGTGGCGCTGTTCCTGATGAGGATCACGAGATCCGCGGCTTTCGCGAGCTGGGCCCCGAGCGCCTGATGGATAATCTTCACCATATCTCCCGTTTCCACGAGGCCTGGCGTGCAATAGATCTTCCGCCTGTCCGCGAACCGCGCGAGCACGCGCATCGCCTCGCGCGCGCCGTGGGTATTCCCGTTGTAGCTGTCGTCGATCACGAGCACGTTGCCTGAGGCCATGAAGGGCTCCAGGCGGTGCGGCACGGGCCGGAGCCTTGCGAGTCCGCGCATAATGTCGTCGTGCGACAGTCCGAGTCGTTCGGCGACCGCGATCGCGGCCGCTACCATGCCGGGGGCATAGCTTCCGAGGAGCGGCACGCGCGCTTCGTAGGCACCGTCTCCTTCTCCCCGTATCGCGAATGACGCTTCCAGGCCGTCCGCGCTCCAATGGGTTCCTTCGCGCGGCTTGCAATCCGCCTTTTCGCTGCTCGGCGAGGAGCTATAGAGAACGGCTTTTTTCTTATGGATATGGCTTCCGTACGCGCGTATCACGGCATCGTCGTCCGCATTCATGACCGCGAGCGCGCCTTCCTTCGCGCAGTCGATGATCTCGAATTTCGCCGCTATCGTGTTTTCGATGCTCCCGAAGCGCTCGAGATGCGCTTCGTTGATCCCCGTCAAGATCGCGATATCGGGCGCCCGGAACGCGCATAGGTCGCGGATGTCCCCTTTCCGGTACGCGCCCATTTCCACGATCAGGATATCCGTATGTTCCGTGAGCCTGTCCACGATCAGCTTTGCCACTCCGAGCGGGGTATTCACGCTGTCGGGGGTCGCGAGCACGTCGTATTTTTCGGCTAGCAGGGCCGCGACCGTTTCTTTCATGCTCGTTTTCCCGTAACTGCCCGTGATGCCCACGACTTTCAGGCCGGGGTAGAGGGCGAGCTTCGCTTTCGCGCGCATGATGCGCCGGCGCTTTGCCAGAGCGTCGATCGGGGAAAGCATGATTACGGCGAGGCTCATCGGGAGCGGGAATGCCGCTATGCTTAGAATAAGGGTGCCGAAAGCCCAGGCTGATCCGCCGTTTCCGAATGCATAGAGGCATGCGACCAGGACAACGATCCATGCGAGAGCGGCGACTGCCCGCATCTTCACCGTCCATACGAGTTCTTGCCGCAGGCTTTTCGGCGGCAGGTAACGGGACCCTAGCGCGCGCCAAAACCGTTCCAGGCGGTAGTTTTCGAGCTGGAGCAGGGAGAAGTGGTAGCGGATCATCCGTACGGGATACATGGCCTTATTTGTACCGTATTACGGCTTTTTAGGCGAGGATTGCCTTATTATTCTCCGCGTCGTATGGTATCTATAGCGTTCGTTCCTGTTTTCCATTTTCATCAGCCAGCTCATGGAGCAGAAGGATTTTTGACATCATGTCCACACCACGGAATCAAGATGAAAGGGAGTATGAAGCGTTCATGGTCAAGATGCGCACCTTGCAGATTTTCAGCACGGGACAAGTTGCGCGAATCTGCCTCGTCGCTCCGCGAACCGTTTCGAAGAACTGGTTCGACAGCGGCCGGCTTCGCGGCTATCGGATTCCCGGGAGCAGGGACAGGCGGATTCCGCTCGAGCATCTGATAGCTTTCCTCAGGGAATACAAGATGCAGGACATTCTCGATCGATTGGTGACTATCGGTTCAGAATGTACGGGCGTTTATATCGGCGCTGGTGGGGAGGCGTGCGCGGCCGCGCTCGGGGCCGATTTCAAGCTCCATATCGCGAGCAATCAGATCGAGCTCGGCTTCATGATCGGCAGGTATGCGCCCGGGTCGGTTCTCATCGACTTCGCGCGACCCGGTAAGGATAACCCCGCCGCGCTTTGTGCCGGCTTGCGCGCATTGCCTGGTATGGAGGCGGTCGCTTTCATCGGCATCCGCGATGCCGACATGTCCGATGCCGCCGCATCGTTCGATCCGTCTCTCGTCGACGCGTCCGTTTCCGACGTGCTCAATTTCCTCTTGAGCGAGATCGTTTCCCAGGTCGCGAAAAAGGCATTGTGAGCGGGACGGATCATCATGGATCAAAAGACATAGAGCGTCGTACCGGGCTTCCCGCCCGTACGCCGCTTTTTTTACGCCGTATCTTGCATAATTACTAGTATCGTGGCATACTATCCGCGGTTTCTCCTGGCATTCCCCTCCCTCTCGAATCACAGGAAATTGACATTATGAGCTCGTCTCGTCCGTCGCGAGCGTCTTGGCGTCCTGCCTGGCGCTCATTGCCTTCGCTTACCATCCCGATGATCGCGGAGCTGGCCCGCGTTCCCAGAGAGACCGTATCGGATTGGCTCGATGCGGGTTCCATGCCCAGTTTCGGACAGGGCGACGAGCGGCGCGTCAAGCGCGCGCAGTTCGTCGAATTCGCCAAGAGCCATCGTATGCGGCATGCGGTCAATTTTCTCGAAGGCCGGCAACGCAAGCGCATCGCGTATTTCGGCTTGCGCGCTTGCCGTGTCGCTTCTGCCGTGAACGGCAGGGGCAGGCCGTTCGAGTTTCATACGTTCGTCACGCCGTTCGATCTCGGTTTCGATTTCCTCCGGGTCTATCCGGATGCCGTCGTGATCGACGTGCGAGACGATATGGGATTCAAGCTAGCCCCTTTCGTTCTCGTCGTGGGGCGAGCGGTTCAGACGTTCGGCATCCCGCTCGTCGTCATCAAGAAAAGCACCGGCCAGCGAATGCCCGCTATCGTGCATAAGGCGGTGTGCCGGGCGAGTGCCGTGCGGGGAAAGATCGATGGCATCTAACCAGCCAATCGTTCGTTTCGAAACGGATTTCAAGCGTCGTATCAGGCTTCGGCCGCGTACGGCGTTTTTTCTTTAGCATGCCTTGCATTATTCAAATTATCGTGGCATGCTATGCGCAGCGTTTCCTATCCCGTTTCTCTTTTGACTAGGATATTTGACATGGATTCCCCTGTTTTTCCGCCGGGCCCGTGGCCTGCGGAGTGGCGCGATTTGGAAGAATTGCGTATGGGTATGATCGCTCAATTGGCCGGCGTTTCCGAAGATGTCGCAGTGTCGTGGGTTACCGAAGGCTGCCTTCTCGGCCGAGGAAGGCTTGGAGGCCGCAATTGGCGTGCTGATCGCGATGATTTCCTTCTTTTCGCAAAGCATCGGGGCATGTGGCCTGCCGTCCATTTTTTCGAAGGCCGGGTTGCCAGGCGTATCGCGTATTTCGGCGATGATCCTGACTCCGTGACTCAGGCCTTGAGCGCGAGTTCGGAGCCTCTCACCGTCGAGCAATTCACCGATACGTTCGCGTTCGGGCATGCGTTCATGGGTTCGTATCCGGACTGCATCGTCCTCGACATGCGGTGGCACGATATGGTCCAGATCATCTTCATCCTCGTTCAAAGCATGCTTCCGACGCTCGAACGGACGAGGATTCCTTTTATCGTGCTGAAGCATCGGCCCAATGAGGCGGTTCCTCCGGGTACCCGCCATTCCGTCCATAGCCTGGAAGCCTTGCTTCCGACGGCTCGCGAGGCTCTCGGGCTCGCTGGATGACGTTTCCGGTTCGGTTTTTGGAATGAACGAGTTGCTCCCGATCATCGGGCGCTGCGTGCATCCCAAATGACGATCTGTCGCCAAGAAACTCCGGCATTATCGCCCCGTATCCGCGGGGCGATCTTTTTTTACTTCTTTTCCAGGAATTCCCTGATGAGTTCAGCGCATTCCGCCGGCTTTTCCACGAAGCAGTAATGGCCTGCATTTTCCACTATTTCCAAGTCAGCGTTCGGGATTTTCGCCGCGATCTTCTTTCCGTATGCGAGCGGCGCCATATCGTCCTTTTCTCCCCATATGACGAGTGTATCTGCCATCACTTTCGGGAAGAGCGGTGCGATGTCCTCGCCTATCACATTCACGAACGTCTCCTTGAGTTCGGGGGTTTCGACATAATCGCCCGCGCCGATCATCGTATATAGCCTCTTGCGCAACGGTTGCATGAATCGTGCCTTGAAAAAAGGCTTTGCGAACTTCGCGATCGCCTTCTTCGCCCCGCGTTCCGCGGCATTCATGTCCGCTCCGCCGCTCCCTATGAGCACGAGCCGCGCGAGCCATTCCGGATCCTCTGCGGCGATCTTCACCGCTATCCGCGCGCCGAACGAGTGGCCGACAAGCACGATGTCCTTTTCCGGGCAGACCGCATCGACGAAGCCTTTCACGATATCCGCATAGTCTCCGACCGTCAGGCATTCTTTCGGCGTTTCGGACATCCCGAAGCCGGGAAGATCCAGGCTGTAGAGCGTCCGCTTTCCGATTTCCAGGCAGTCTATGAGCGGGCGCCATATGGTTCCGTTCGATCGCCATCCGTGCAGGAAAATAACGGCCCTGTCCCCCCTTCCTTCTTCGTGATAGGCAATGAGGATGCCGTGCATGACGAGCCGCTTTTCCATTATATTCGGAAGAATACCGCTTCCGTGGCTATTTGGGTATATCGGCATGTTTCCTCCGGAAGCGGCGCTTCCCGGAGAAGCTCGCTTCGCCCCGATATGCATATGTGCTCCCACGGAGAATCGAACTCCGATTTCGACGATGAGAACGTCACGTCCTGGCCATTAGACGATGGGAGCGTTCAGAGACCTATCCTGACAAATCCTTTTCAAAATACCTCATATTCCCTCGCGCGGCAAGGCGCTTATGGGCGTTCTGAAATAGCGTAGGGAGTCCGCTATGCGCGGGAGGTTCAGGCCGAACGCGATGCCCACGCAGGCTGCCGATGCGGCCGCATACGCCACTTCCCGGCCGAACGCGTCGTCTATCGCGACTGCCGCCTTCTTTCCCGCGTATTCGAGCATGAAGGATATGCCCAAGAGCTTCTTATTGCCTCCCGGCGCGCTCGTCCGTACCGCATATTCGGTGATATGCATATCGCACCCCTCTTCGAATCCGAAGGATGTGACATGGGCGCGCGTGTAGCGGATGAGCCCTTTCGCGCCCCGGCTGTCGCCGTTCACGATGCCGTATCCGTTCGAGGGCAGGGCTTCGACGAGCGGCGCCGCCTTATATGCGCGCTCGTCGGTCGATGCCGTGACGAGCGTTATCTGCGGCTTCGCTATGTCCAGAAATTTTCCCGCATCGTCCGTGCGCTTCGCGGGACATTCGAGCATCAGGAGCTCGGGGTAGGCGGTCTCGAGGAACGCGGCACATGCCCCTTCCCATATGACCGCGAGCCAGAACAGGAAGCCCTCGCCCCGTTTCCGTCCTCCGAGTATCGCGAGCGGCATGGCGATATCCTGCGGAATGCCGCTTTCCGCGATGCGGACATGCCGGAATCCCCTCATGACTGCGTCGATCGCCGCGAGCGCGAGATTACGCGACGTCTCGCCCGTCACGACGAGCATTCCCGGCTCGTACCGTTTCAATATCGCGCGCATGAGCGCGCCCAAGACCGCTTCCCTCTTCTGCATGAAAAACGATGCCATTATTCCTGTCCTAGCCGGTCGCGTTCTTAAGCGCGTCCGGAGGAATATCATAGTATTGCAGTATGAACTCCGCAAGGTCGTGGAATGCGGGAACGACGGTCGTTCCCGCGAGCGGGGCGCCTGCCGGCTTGTCGAGCTTTATGAGGATGATGAATCGCGGAGCCGATGCCGGCGCGAATCCGACATAGGTGTTGATCACGTCCTTCGTGTATCCTCCGTGCACGAAGTCAACCGCCTGCGCGGTCCCCGTCTTTCCCGCGACGCCGTAATTGTCGATATGCGCGACCTTGGCCTTGTCCACGGCGGACTCCATCATGGCAACCGTCTTTTTCGCCGCGCCTTCCGACAGCACGCGGCGCACGGCTTCGGGCTTTCCCGAGGCGAGGATCCACGGCTTCATGAGCATGCCGCCGTTCGCGATAGCGGATACCGCCGTGATGAGCTGGATGGGCGTCACGGCGACGCCTTGGCCGAATGACGCGGCGGCGAAGTCGATGTCCGCCGTATGCGTTTTTATGTTCTTCAGATTACCCGATACTTCGCCCGGCAGTCCGATGCCCGTCGTCTCGTTCAGCCCGAATTTCAGGAGGTAGTCGTAAAATGGGCCGTT
>CALQZH010000004.1:0-19357 GCA_943349395.1 Parcubacteria group bacterium
GGCGAAGATCGCCGAGCTTGACCGCATCTTCTCCCATACGGACGGGGGGTATATGACGTTCTTCGGGCTCGAGATCATTGACTTGCCCGACGACGTTCTCGCGAAGCTCTATGCGACGGATCCCGTCGTCCTGCGGCACAAGCCATGGATCGAGCATATCCGGGTTTTCAAGCCGTTCACCCTTTCCGAGGAGGTCGAGACTGCACTCGCGAAGCGCGCCTCCTTCGGGCCGGGCGCGTGGGGCGAATTTTTCGAGGAGTGCGAGGCAGACCTGCGTTTCCTCTGGAAAGGCGAGCAGAAGACGTTGCCCGAGATGCTCGATATCTTGAATAACTCCCTCGACAGGGCCGAGCGGGCTGAGACTATGAAGATCATCAATGCGGGCTTTGGCGGATTTTTCGCCAAGTATTCCGCCATGCATCTCTACCAGGTAGCGGGCAAGAGCGCGGTCGAGCGGAAGGAGCGGGGATACACGCATCCGATGGAGGGGCGCAATAAGTCCAACCAGATCCCGGATGCGGTCGTCGATGCGCTTCATGCCGCGGTGATGAACGTGTCCGGCCCCCTGCTTCGCCGGTATTTCAAGCTTAAGGCCGAGATGCTCGGCGTGCCCGTGCTCGCGTGGAGCGACCGCAACGCGCCATTGCCCTTCGCGGATAAGGCGCAGATTCCGTACGACGAGGCGATGACGACGGTGCTCGCGGCATACGAGGGCTTCAGCCCGACCTTGGCCGGCATCATCCGCACTATGGTTGCGGACAGGCGCATCGATGCGCCGGCGACGCCCGGGAAGCGCGGCGGCGCCTATAACTATTCGTTCTCGTTGCCGGGCGAGAAGCCGGTCTCCTTCACGTTTCTGAATTACTTGGGGAGCTCGACGGACGTGATGACCGTGGCGCACGAGCTCGGGCACGGCGTGCATGGCATCTTGGCCGGAGAGGCGCAAGGATCTCTCATGTCTGCCGCGCCGACCGCATATGCCGAAACCGCCTCCACGTTCGGCGAGGCGATCACCTTCGATTTTCTCAAAAAACGCATGAAGGAGAAGGGTGATACGTCAGCCTTGATTGCCTTCATAGCGAAGCGCATCGACGAGCAGCTCTGCACATGCGACCGGCAGATCGGCTTCTCGAATTTCGAGCGGCAGGTCCACGGCATGAGCGCGGACTATTCCTCGTGGGGCGAAGTCAAAAAGCGGTCCGTTGAGGAGCTTGATGAGTTGTGGCTCCGGACACTCACCGAGCTGTATGGAAAGGAGAACGATGTGTTTTCGTACAAGGATACCGAGCATATGTGGGCGTATATCCACCATTTCCATACCCATGATCCGTTCTATGTATATGGTTATGCGTTCGGCATATTGCTCGTGCAGAGTCTGTATGCGAAGCGCACGGAGCTCGGCGACCGGTTCGAGCCGCTCTACCTCGATCTGCTCAAGTCAGGTTCTACGAAGGACGTCGTGGAGCTCGTAAAGCCGTTCGGCCTCGACCCCACACATGAGAGCTTCTGGGCGGACGGCATCCGCGGGAGCCTGGGCGCGATGATCGACGAGTTGGAGGCCCTGTACCGGGGGATGAAAAAGTAAGGAGGTCTTTTTACCGTGCCCGCGCGGCGACGAGCGCTATCACGTTTTTCGCGCCGCATTGCTTCAGCACTTTCGCCGCTTCGTGGAGCGTGGCGCCCGAGGTCGTCACGTCGTCTACGAGCATCACGCTTTTCCCCTTGAACGCGTCGGGATCGAGCGCGTGGAACGCCTCGCGGATATTCTCTTCCCGCGCATGATAGTCCTTCTGGTCCGCCTGCGCGGCGGTCTCTTTCGCGCGCACGAGATTCCCCGCGATCACGGGAATACCGAGGTGCGCCGCGATGCGCGCGCCCATCACATACGCCTGGTTGAAGCCACGCGACCATTCCCGTCTCTTGTGCAGGGGGACGGGCACGATAGAGTATCCCGAAAAATCGTGCGGCAGTCCTTTCAGATAGTTCGCCATGAGCCTGGCGATCGGTTCGCCTGCCGAGAGCCAATTATGGTATTTGAATTGCCAGACGAGTTTCTGCACCGTTCCGTTCCCGTAGTGCGCCGCGGGCGCCAAGACGTATTTCGCCTCGGGATGGCAGAGCCGACCCCCATGGGGGATGCGGCGGAGGCATGCGGGGCAGAACAGGCCATCGTAGAGGGGGACCGCGGCGACGCATGCGTCGCAGGATACGGAATGCTTCTCATGGCCTTTCATGAGCGTGCCGCACGTGAGGCAGAGCGGCGGAAAGAGGATATCGAGCGCGAGATTCCTTAGGCGGGCGAGCGAGATCCGTGGCATACTGTGAGTATAATGGCCTTCGGATTTTTCAAGAAACTCTTCGGCGGCGGCACGGACTACGCGGTCGGCGTCGATATCGGCACGACGTCTATCAAGATGGCCGAGCTCTCGCGGGAGAACGGCGTGACGCGGCTCGTGAATTACGGCACGCTTGATACGCTCGAGTACCTCGAGCGGGACAATGGCGCGATCCAGGCGAATTCATTGAAGCTCTTCGAGCAGGAGACGATACGCTATGTGAAGACGCTTGCGGACAGGGCCGGCATCCGTACCCGTCGGGCGGTCGCGTCGCTACCCGCGTTCGCCGCCTTTTCGACCGTGATTGATATCCCGCCCATACCGGAAAACGAGATTGTTCAGGCCCTCCAGTTCAAGGCGCGCCAGTATATCCCGCTCCCCATCTCTTCGGTTTCGCTCGATTTCGTGCGTATCGGCGAGCAGAAAGTCCTCCTCCTCGCAATTCCGAACGACACCATTGCCAAATACAAGGCGATATTCAAAGGCGCTGGTTTCGACTTGGTCGCGTTGGAGACCGAGGGGGTGAGCCTTGCCCGGGCATTGACCTTGGGCGACGAGGAGGGGGCCGGCCCCGCGCTCGTGATCGACATCGGCGCGCGTTCGACGGCCATATCGGTCGCGGAACGGGGGCTCTTGTTTCTCGCGGGGCAGACGGATTTCGCGGGGGCGTCGCTCACGCACGGCGTCGCCTCGTCCTTGGGCATTGCCGTGCGGCGGGCGGAGGATCTGAAGCGCGAACGGGGCCTCGTGAGCGTCGGATTCGGCGCGGATCAGGAGTTATCCACACTGCTCTTCCCGTTGGTGGATGTTATACTTGATGAAGCGAAACGTCTGCGGGAGCGCTATTCTGCCGCATACGGAACGGACGCGAAACGCGTCATTCTCTCGGGCGGCGGGGCGAACTTGCCGGGCCTCCAGGACTATGTCCATAAGAGGTTCGACCTCCCCGTTTCGAAGGCGGCGCCGTATGCGAGGGTCTCATATCCTCTTCCTTCGGAGTCCGTGCTCGTGCCGCTCGGGCCGACGCTCGCAGTAGCCGTGGGAGCCGCCGAGCGGGGATTCGAAGAAGCGTAAGAACACCATGGTATCGGCATTATTGGATGAAAAAATAGGGAACGAGCAGTTGCCGGTCGGCTGGCCATGGCGATTTTTCCTCTTCTCCGTGCTCATTGCCGCGACCGCGGCAGTCGCTGCGTTCGGCCTCATGTTCGGCTATAAGCCGTTTCTCGAATCCAACCTCACGACCCAGGACGAGAATATCAAAACGCTCAACAAGCAGATTCCCGCCGGCCAACAGGACGAGTTCGTGCGGTTCTATTCCCAGCTGGCGAATCTCGACACCGTCTTGAAGAAGCACGTCTTCTCGTCGTCGCTCTTCGGCTTGCTCGAGAGCCGCACGAACGCTGAGGTCATGTACACCACGATGGAGGCGCGAGTCCCTGAGCGCAAGGTCGTGCTCGAGGGCATGGCCGCCAATTACGCCATTTTTTCGCAGCAGCTCCAGGCATACAGCACGTCGCCCGAGATCACGGGCGTCATCGTGAATGATTCGAGCGCGCAGGATGGCAAGGTACGCTTCCGGATTTCCCTGACTATCGCTCCTTCCGTATGGAGCACGCACAGCCAATGATCAAAGCATCTGCCAAGCGCGCGCTTTCCCTCCTCGTGTCGATGGTCCTGATCATCGCATCCCTCGTTATCTATGCCTTTTACGTGCGGCCCGCGTATGATGAGGTTACGACCCTGCGCGGCACCATGAAGGCGAAGCAGGACCTTTTTCTCGAGAAGCAGGCTGCCGTGGACAAGGTGAAAGCTCTCATTTTGCAGTACAAGGGCGCAGACAGCCTGCAGAATGCCATAGCCCTTTCATTGCCGCAGAGCGAGGAAGTTTCTTCCGTGTTCAACCAGCTCCAGGCGATCGCTTCCGATAATGGCATGACCGTCCTCGTGTTCAATGTCCAGCCGCTTCCGATTCGCGCGGCTGATCCAGCATCCGCGAAGGGTAAGAGCGCATCGCTCGTCCGTCCCCTCGGCACCCTCCGCCTCTCGCTCCGCCTCACGGGAGACTACCCTGCGTTCAAGGATTTCATCCGCGGGCTCGAGACGAACATCCGCGCCATGGACGTGGTTTCCATGAAGGTCGAGCGGGCCGGCGGGAAGCCGGGCGACGTATTCGCCTATACTCTCGTTGCTGATACCTATTATCAGGTACCATGAAAAACCCGATTTTCTAAACTATGGCACTCATGATGGAACAGAAGCAGGAACGGGGATCTAATTGGTTCGTCATTTTCGTCTTCATATTCATTTTCGGAATAATCGTCCTCGGCGGCTATTTCCTTTTCTTCTCGCCTACGCCCTTGATCGACAAGATCGCCCCGGCCGGGGGCGTTACCATCGAGAAGATATCCGAGGTAACACTCGATTTTTCTAAGATCGTCGACGATCCGGTACTCAAGTCATTTACCCCCTATGGAACGGTTCCCTCGATCGGCACCGTCGGTAGGCCGAATCCCTTCGCGAGCTTTTGATCAATGGATGACAAGGCACTGATCCAGGCGCTTATCGGGACGCAAACCCTTTCTTCCGAGCAGGGCGAGGCGCTCCTGCGCGAATCCGCGAGCATAGGCAAGCGCGCCGAGGAGATCCTGTACGATCGCCGTCTCGTCGACGACGTCACGGTCGCCCGCGCGAAGTCCGACTTGTCCGGCGTGCCGTATATGAAGGTGTCGCCTGACATGATCACTCCCGAGCTCATGAGGCTCGTTCCCGAGACATCGGTCGCGACGTATAAGGCCGCGCCGCTTTCCCGCCAGGGCGACATGCTCGTTGTCGGCATGGTGCACCCCGAGGACGTGAAGGCGCAGGAAGCCCTGCGCTTCATCGCCCAGCAGAACAAGGTGTCGCTCGGCGTCTATCTCATCACGCCGTCCGATCTCGAGCTCGTCCAGCGCAAGTATTCGCCGTTCGGCGCCGCGGTGCAGGCCGCGGTACGCGACGTGCAAGGCGTCGCCGGCAGGGGAAAGGCAGGGGAGGGCAGGCCTGGGCCGCGCACGGTGAAGCTCGAGGATGCGGTGTCGGTGAATGAGGATGCCCCGGTGATCAAGATCGTTTCGTCTACTTTGAAGGAGGCGGTCTCGTCCGGCGCCTCCGACATACATATCGAGCCCCAGCGGGACCGCTTGCGCATCCGCTTGCGCCTCGACGGCGTTTTGCAGGAAGTCGCGACCATGCCGCTCGAGCTCCATCAGCCGATCATTTCCCGCGTGAAGATCTTGGCGAACCTGAAGATCGACGAGACGCGCACGCCGCAGGACGGCCGTTTCCGTACCGTCCTTTTCGGGCGAGATATCGACTATCGCGTGTCTACGTTCCCTACGCCGTCGGGCGAGAAGATCGCGATCCGCGTGCTCGATCCGCAGACAGGGCTGAAGAAGCTTGACGACCTGGGGCTTACGGGCAGGAACGCAGAAGTCGTCCAAAAGGCGCTCGCAAAGCCTTTCGGCATGATATTGATCAGCGGCCCTACCGGTTCCGGCAAGACGACGACCCTGTATTCTCTTATGCGTGGGCTGAACGGAGACGGCGTGAACATCGTGAGCCTCGAGGATCCGGTCGAGTACACGATCGACGGCGTGAACCAGTCGCAGGTGCGTCCGGAGATCGGCTATGATTTCGCTTCCGGCCTTCGCGAGATATTGCGCCAGGATCCCGACGTCATCATGGTCGGCGAGATTCGCGATTCGGAAACTGCCGAGCTCGCGATCCATGCGGCGCTCACCGGGCATATCGTGCTCTCGACGCTCCATACGAACAATGCCGCGGGCGTGATCCCGCGCCTCATCGACATGAAGGTCGACGCGTTCCTTCTGCCCGCATCGCTGAACCTCATGATTTCCCAGCGGCTCGTGGGCAAGCTTTGCGATGCCTGCAAGGAGGCCTTAGATCCGCCGAAGGAGATCGCTGACATCCTGAATAAGGAATTGGGCGCTCCGGCCGCAGGCCCGTATAAGATCCACGTGTCGAAAGGATGCAAGGTATGCCGGAATAAGGGCATCGTGGGCCGCGTTGCCATCTTCGAGATACTCGAGATGACCCGCGCTTTGGCGGAGATCATCACCTCCAGCCTTACCGAGAACAAGATCGTTGATGAGGCGAAGCGGCAGGGGATGGTCACGTTGCGCGAGGACGGCTTACGGAAGGCGGTAGACGGGCTCGTGAGCATCGAGGAGGTGCTCAGGGAAACGAGCGAGGCTTCTTGACTTTCAATACTAGAAAGTATATTTTAATACCGTAGCGTTTTCACGAACCTTGATTCAGGAGGAGGGATATGAAGTTTCATTTCAGGCCTGACGTTACCAGTCTCGGAGAGGGGATTTTGGATTGGGAACGCGAGGAGCGCATCTCATCCCGGTTCGGTTTCATCCATCTGTGCGCCCCCGAGAGTTCTCCTGAGAGTCCTCGGAAAATCAGTTTTTCCAAGGATCTGAGAGGACGGCATGGGAAATTGATCGCATTCGTACGGACTCCTGTCGAGTCATGGACGCATGTCGCGACCGTCGTGCCGGGGGTGCCGGGGGTAAAAATTCCCCGACTCGGCGCGCGCATCGTGCTCGGCGAGGGAATTCTGTTCTTCGAAGGTGACGAAGTCGGCTTGTGTCCCGATGACGGGCGGGCCGAGGGCTGGCTCAAGCACAATGCCTTGATGCGTGCCCATAACCAGTGCGTTGCCCTTTATTTCGAGGAGACGCCGCTTCCGCGGCAGGCCGATTAGCATCCTATTTCTCCCATCGTCGCCTTTTTGCGCCATGTCTTCCGACCTCTGGCGTTTTTTCATGCCTTGCCTTATTTGCGTGTGGTATACTTTCCATAATGGACTACAAAGCGAAACTGAATGAGCTCTTGCTCATTACCGCCCGGCAGGGCGCTTCCGATTTGCATATCGGCGTGGGCCAGCCGCCTACGTTGCGCATTGACGGGGCGCTCGTGCCGCTCGAGAACCAGGACGTGATCACGCCGGACGTCGCGCGCGGCCTCGTGCTCGCGCTCCTTTCCGAAGACCAGCAGAAATCCTTTCTTGAGCATAAGGAATATGACCTGTCCTATTCGCTCGAGGACAAGGCGCGATTCCGTGTCAATGTCTTCATGCAGAAAGGATTCATGGCCGCGGCGCTCCGCCTTATTCCCGTGAAGGTCCGCACGGTCGAGGAGCTCGGCCTGCCGCCCATCGTGCATGATTTCGCGAAACTCTCGCAGGGCTTCGTGCTCGTTGTCGGTCCCGCGGGCCATGGCAAATCGACCACGCTCGCAGCCCTGATCGACGAGATCAATCATACGCGCAACGACCATGTGATCACGATCGAGGATCCGATCGAGTACCTATTCAGCCAGGACCGCGCGATCATCTCCCAGCGGGAGGTCGGTGCGGACACCATGGATTTCGATCGCGCGCTTAAGTCCGTGTTGCGGCAGGATCCGGACGTGCTCATGATCGGCGAGATGCGCGATCCGATTTCCATATCGACTGCCATGACGGGTGCTGAGACCGGCCACCTCGTTTTCGCCACGCTCCATACCAATTCCGCCGCGCAGACGATCGACCGTATCATCGACAGCTTTCCCGCCGAGCAGCAGTCGCAGATCACGAGCCAGCTTGCGGCGACCTTGGTCGCGATCGTTTCCCAGCGCCTCATTCCCAAGCTCGATGGCGGGCGCGTGCCGGCGATGGAGATCATGTTCGCGAATGCCGCGATCAGGAACCTCATCCGCGAGCGCAAGTCCTACCAGTTGAACTTGGTCATTGAGACCTCCGCACAGGAGGGGATGATCACCCTGAATCGCTCTCTTGCGAGCCTGGTCGACCGCCGCATCGTCTCTTTGGAGCAGGCGCTCATCTATTCCTTGAACCCCGGCGAGCTCAAAGTGCTCGTAGAGAAGAGCGCGTAACGGTGAAATTCGAAGCTCGAAATACGAAATCCGAAGGTAATGAAATATAAGTACAGCGCGCGAACCAAGACGGGCGAAATGCAGGTCGGTTTCGTCGACGGCATCACGAAGGATGCCGCGCTCGATAACCTGCACGGCCACGACTTGTACGTCCTCTCCATAGAGGGGGAGGCCGCGTCTTCGTGGTATGCGCCCATCTCGCATTTTTTCAACCGCGTGCGGCGCACGGATCTCATGATCTTCACGCGCCAGTTCGCGACCATGCTCGAGGCGGCCATACCGCTCGGGGATGCCCTGAAGGCGCTCTATCGGCAGACGCGCAACGAGACGCTGAAGAACGCCTTGTTCGAGATAAGCGGCGATATCGACTCCGGCCTCTCGCTTTCGCAGGCCTTGGAGCGGCAGGGGCAGATATTTTCCGAATTCTATATAAATCTCGTGAAGTCCGCCGAGGTGACGGGCCGCGTGCAGGAGACGGTACAGTTCCTCGCCGACTATCTCGAGAAGGAGAACGCGCTCGTGTCGAAGGTGCGCAATGCCATGATCTACCCGATTTTCGTGATCGCGCTTTTTATCGTCGCCGCGGGGGTTCTCATGGGCGTCGTTTTCCCCCAGATCGAGCCGATCTTCGCCGACGCGAACGTGACTTTGCCGCTCATCACGCGCACGTTCCTCGCCGCAGGCCATTTCATCGCCAATTGGTGGTTCGCGCTCATCGTGATCATCGGGGCCGGGATCGCCTTCCTTGTCGAGTACGTGCGGAGCGATGAGGGGCGCGTAGTGTATGACGAGGTCGTGCTCGCGATACCCGTGATCGGCACCATGCTCCGGCAGGCCTATGTCGCGCGGTTCGGCGAGGCGATGAGCGTGCTCATCAAGGGCGGCATTCCCATCGCGCAGGCCATCGAGACCGCGGGGCATACCGTGGGAAGCGTGGCATACCGGGACGCCCTGCACGAGGTTGCCGAGCGCATACGCCAGGGCGAGCTCCTGTCGCGGGCGCTCGAGGCCCAGGAGAATTATTTCCCGCCGCTCGTGGGGCAGATGGTCGCGGTCGGGGAGAGTACGGGCCGGCTCGATGACATGCTTTCGCGCGTCGCCCAATTCTATACGCGCGAAGTGAATAGTCTCGTCGAGAACCTGGTCGAGCTGATCCAGCCGGCGCTCATGGTCGTGATCGGCGGGCTCGTCGGTCTCCTATTTGCCTCGATTCTCCTGCCGATATATAATTTGGTACAAGTATTCTGACACGGCTCTTAGCTACCAGCTTCGAGCTTTCAGGAATGGAGGTCATATAAAATCAGTATCAATGCCTATTCTAAAAGCTAAAAGCTGCAATCTGGAAGCTCGTCAGGGTTTCACCCTCGTTGAAATCCTCATCGTCGTATCGATTATCGGCATGCTTGCCTCGATCGTGCTCGTGGGCTTAGGTTCCTTCCGTTCCCGCGGCCGCGACGCGCGGCGCGCCGCCGACCTGCGCGAGGTCCAGAATGCCCTTGAGCTCTATTACAGCAAGGAAAACTCGTATCCTCACGACGTGGGCGATTGGGAGGGGCTCGGGGAGGCGCTCGTCGATGCCGGGATCGGCGTCACGCGCATTGCGGACGATCCGCTCGGAGGAGACAAACATTATTTTTACGGCTCGAACGGGCAGGGCTACGTCTTGGGCGCGACCATCGAGGATCCGAATAATCAGGTCTTGAAGGACGATGTGGACGGATCAGGGGGTGACACCTTCAGCGTCAATTGCGGCACGCTTGCCAACGACACCGTCTACTGCCTCAAATTCTAGCCGATGGTTCTGCTCGCGATCCTCTTCGCCTTCGGCATCGCGATAGGAAGCTTCCTGAACGTCCTGATCCTCCGGTACGAGGGCGAGGGGCTTTTTTCGCCATCCCGGCTTTCAGGGCGCTCGATGTGCCCGCATTGCCATGGGCAGCTCGCATGGCATGATCTCATTCCCGTGCTTTCCTTCGCGTGGCTCATGGGGCGATGCCGCTTGTGCCGGGCGCGGATATCGTTCCAGTATCCGCTCGTCGAGCTTGCGACGGCGTTCGCGTTCGTCCTCCTCGCGACTCATTTCTACCCCCACTATCTCTTTCCCGATCCGCATCCCTATCCCTTCCTCATGGCGGCCGGCTGGGGAGTCATCCTCGTTTCCCTGATCGCGCTTGCCGCGATCGATATGCGCCTCATGCTCATCCCGAACGAGCTATCGGGGCTTATCGCCATGGTCGGCATCGCGTTCGCCGCGCTCGATCAGGCCGCGGCCTTTTCCGACTCTTTCCTTGGCAATTATGCGTTCCTGTTTCCCCATACGTCCCAGCCATTGCTTGACCATGTGGCTGGCGGCGCGATCGGCTTAGCCTTGCTCGGCCTCATCGTCCTTCTCTCTCGTGGCAGGGCTATGGGCATGGGTGATGTGAAGCTCGCGGGCGCCATGGGGCTCGTGCTCGGATTTCCGGATATCGTTTTCGCGCTCGCGTTCAGCTTTCTCGCCGGCGGCGCATGGGGCGTCGGGCTCGTGCTTCTGCGCCTCGGCCGCGCGCGGGCCACGATGCGCTCCATGATCCCGTTCGGGCCGTTCCTCGTCGCAGGCTTTCTCGTCCACATCTTTTTCGGCCATGCGCTCTTTGCGTGGTATTTTTCTCTGCTGTAGGCTTTCAGCATGCCAACAGAGCCTAAATACAAGGATCTCCATCGCGTCGCTTCGACGGCGATCATCCATAAGGACGGGAAGTATCTGATAACCCGGCGCAGTCTCGACAAGAAATCCTCCCCGGGAAAGTGGACGGTGCCGGGCGGCGGTCTCGAGACCGACGATTATATCCATACGCCCACGTCGACTGCCGACGGAAAGCAGTGGTATGGCGCCGTCGAGACTTCATTGCGTCGCGAGATCGCGGAAGAAGTCGGCCTCAGGGTCGGACCGCTCCATTACTTGCTCGATCTCACGTTCATCATTCCCGACGGCACGCCTGCGGTCGTCTTGAGCTTCTATGCCCACCATCTCTCGGGAGACGTCGTTCTGAACAAGGAGAGCATCGACTATGCATGGGTCACGCCGGAGGAGGCGAAGGGATATGACCTGATCGACGGCATCGCGGAAGAGATCGCGATGGCGGACGAGCGCATCCGTTCCGGAAAAGCCTCTTAGCGGTTGAATATAAACAATTTTATACAATTGTATAAAATTGTTTATATTCATATCTTTCCCGATATATTAGCTTCCCGATATGTCAGCTTGCGAGGGATGGATTTGCGGTAGGGGCATCGTAGGTGCGACAGTAGGGTGATGGACCAGTCCGCATTCGAACGGCGCCTCGCGGCGCTGAATGCCGAGCAACGGGAAGCCGTCATGCTCCCGCATGGCCATGCGCTCGTCCTTGCGGGCCCGGGGAGCGGGAAGACCGAGACGCTCGCCATGCGCATCGCGTATCTCCTGTCGCAGGGAATCTATCCGGGCGCGATACTCTGTCTCACGTTCACCGAAGCGGCCGCTGCGAACATGCGCGCGCGCCTCGCAGGGCTCGCGGGCGCCGTCGCCTATCGCGTGCCGATCCATACCTTCCATAGCTTCTGCACCGAGCTCATCGGCCGGAATCCGGAGTATTTCTACGAAGGCGCGGCGTTTTCTCCCGCGGATGAGCTTGTTCGCATTTCGCTTCTCCAGGATATCTTCCTCGAATTGCCGCATTACGATCCGCTCCGCACGGAGCATCAGTAACAGGGGTTCGTGTACCTGAGGGCCGCCCAGGCCGCGATTTCCCACTTGAAGAAGGCGGGCATGGCGCCTGCCGAATTCGAGACCTTCCTTTCCGCGAATGCTGCATCGCTTCCGGCGATCGATGCGGGTCTCGCCGTGTTCGACGAACGGCTTTCCCCGAAGCGCATTCCCGTGATCCGCGCATATGCCGAATCCCTTCCGGACATAGCGGCTTCTTCGGGCAACGGCCCTCACCCATCGCTCATTTCCACTTGTCATGAGTCGCTTTCCCGCGCGCTCGATGAGGCGGAAGATGAGAGCAAGACCGCGTCCCTTTCGGCTTGGAAGGAACGCTGGACGAGAAAGGACGATTTGGGCAGGAGGATATTCAGGGACTCCGCGTATGCGGACAAGCTCGCGTCATTGTGTCGCATATACGCGTCGTATCGTCGCGCGATGCATGAGAAGGGGCTGTATGACTTCGATGACATGATCCTCGACGTTCTTGAGGCGTTCGGGAAGCATCCGGGCTTCAAGGCCGCGATTGCCGAGCGATATTCGCATGTCCTGGTCGACGAGTTCCAGGATACGAATGAGGCGCAGATGAGGATTCTCGAGACGTTTTCGGGAGATATCATGGCCGTTGGGGACGATGACCAGGCCATCTACAAGTTCCAGGGCGCCGAAGTGGCGAACATATTGGGTTTCGCCAAGCGATTTCCCGACGCGCGCGTGATATCGTTCTCTTCTAATTACCGTTCGCATGAGGTTATCGTCGCGGCAGCGCGGCGCGTTGCCGAATACGGCATGAGTCGGCTCGATGGCGTCGGGGGATCGGCAAAGAAGGGATCTCATGCGGTCCGCGGCGCAGGAGGCGAGATCATGAGCGCGTCCTTCCCTACGCCGCTCCACGAATATGCCTGGGTTGCCGGAGAGATTTCCCGGCTTATCGCCCGGGGGGCGGAACCTGCGCGCATCGCGATCATCGCGCGCGAGCATAAGCAGCTCGAGGCGCTCCAGCCGTATTGCGCGGCGGCCGGCGTGCCGGTCGCTTATGAGCGCCTCCGCGATGCCCTCGGGGATCCGCTCGTGCGACAGCTCCTCATCATGATGCGTTTTGCCGACTCGGTGGCGCGGAAGGCTATGCCCGAAGCCGACGATCTTTTACCCGAAATATTTTCGTTTCCGTTCTGGGGATTCGAGCGTCAGGCGGTGTGGGAATTGTCCGCGCATGCGCATGCCGCCCGCATGCCCTGGCTCGGCGCCATGCGCGCGCATCCGGATGCGCGCCTTGCCGCATGCGCCGAATATCTCATCGAGGCGGGGCGTCTCGCGAAGACGGAGACGGCCGAGCGCGTCATCGACTTCCTCATCAACGGCCCGTTCCGCGCGCATTATTTCGGCGCCGAGCGTTTGCGCGAGGACGCGTCCGCATACGCCGCCTTCCTTTCCGGCATCGCCGCATTCATACGCGCGCTTCGCGAGCATCGGAAGGGGGAGTTCGTTACCGCGCGCGACTGCCTCGCCTTCGTTTCGCTCCATGAGCGGAACGGCATCGCGATTCCCGACACGAGCCCGTTCGTCGCCGCCGACAATGCGGTTCATATGGCGAGCGTGCATAAGATAAAGGGGCTCGAGTTCGATGCCGTGTTCGTCGTGGGCTGCGTCGATTCCGTGTGGGCCCGTCCCGGGCGCGGGTCCCTATTGCCATTCCCGGCCAATCTGCCCATCTCGCCCGAGGCCGATTCTCCCGACGATTGCGACCGCGTGCTCTATGTCGCGATGACGCGTGCCGAAAAAACCCTCTATCTCACGTCGTATGGGAAAACCGAGGCTGGCCGGAGCGTCGAGCGCGTGCGATTCCTGGCCGATATTCCTGCCGTTTCCCGCGCTTCTGAGTGCTCGCCTCCCGCGGACATCCTTTCCGTGCGCGTCGATCCTCCCCTTCTTTCGGCATTTGCGGGAGGGGAGCGCGCGTTCTTGCACTCGCTCGTCGCCGATTACCAATTGAGCGTGACGCACTTGAATGCCTTCCTGAACGTGGCGAACGGCGGGCCGCATCGCTTTCTCGAGCAGTGCCTTCTGCGTTTCCCGCAGGCGAAGTCTTCCTCGGCATGCTACGGCTCCGCGATGCATGCGGCTGTCGAGGCGATGCAGGCCCGGTTCAAGGCTTCCGGCACATTGCCTCCGGCGGATCACATCATAGGCTTTTTCGAGGGCGCCCTTTCGCGCGAACGCTTGGCACCTCATGACATGAAAGTACTTCTCGGGCGCGGCACGAAGGCCTTAGCCGCGTTTTATGCGGCGAAACGCGATTCGTTCGGCCTGGATGATCTCATCGAGACGAATTTCAAGCGGGAAGGCGTTATCGTTTCGGGCGCATCGCTCACGGGCAAGATCGATCGCATCGTCCTTTCCGGCGCGATTTCGGCAGTCGCCCATGATCTGAAGACGGGAAAGCCCGCCGTGACATGGGAGGGGCGCGATACGCACAAGAAGATCCTCTTGCACGGATATCGCCGCCAACTCCTTTTCTACAAGCTGCTCATCGAGCGGTCGCGCACGTTCCGCGGCAGGACGGTCGATTCGGGCATTTTGAATTTCATGGAGCCGGACAAGGCTGGCGCGATCGTGGATCTGCCGCTCGCGATCGAGCCGGCGGAGGCCGCGCGCCTCGAGCGGCTCATCGGCGCGGTGTGGAAGCGCATCCAGGCGCTCGATTTTCCGGATATTTCTCAATACCCCAAAGATCTTTCGGGTATCATCGCCTTCGAGGAGCATCTCCTCAATTGAGGATCCTGATGTAATAGTCCGGAGAGTCGCAGATGTTCAGATCGGTATCCGAGGTCTTGCGTCCGAATACCGCTACTTTCATGTACGGCTGGATCGAGACGGCGTCGCGTATGACATTGCGGCACGGCGCCATGCCTTGCGCGTATGTCACGCGCATTTTCCTTCCGTCTGCCTCGACGATGAGGTAGGTAGGGCCGTCCATCGCCGCATATTTCGTGACATTTTGAAGCACGGTTCCTTGGACGTACGCTCCTTGCGCCCGTGCCGTTTCCGGATCGTTCTGATCGCCCGTGGGCGGGAGGTATTGCGGCGGGGAGTACGGCTCCGGTTGCATTCCATTGCCATATCCATCCGGATAATCGTCTGCCGGCCGATAGGGAATCTCCTGATCGCCTGCGGGGCCGTTTTCCGTACCGGCGATACCCTCATTCTTGAAGCGTACCTTGTCGATTGCGACAATCCCGATCGCGAGGAGGAAAATGCTTATGAGGATTATGAGCGCTTTCTGCATGATGCCCATTATCCCATTATTTCCTCGGAAATGCGATACTGATCCGGCAGGAGCTGTTTGAATATGACGACATGAACATCCATCCGAACAATCCCATGCACGGCAAGACGCTCCAGGCGGTTCTGGAATATCTTGTCGACCAGTACGGCTGGGCCGACCTCGGCGTCCGCATTCCCATCAAGTGCTTCCTGAAGGATCCGAGCATGAAATCGAGCCTCGTCTTCCTGCGCAAAACCCCGTGGGCGCGCGCGAAGGTCGAGGAGCTGTATCTCCGCAGCATATTTTAGGTCATACTTGAGCGTATGCGGAGCGGATTTTCCATCATCGAGATGCTCGTCGTCATGAGCATATTGATCCTTCTCACCTCGACGCTCGTCCTCTATAATCGCGCGGGCGAGCGGCAGATCATCGTGCTCCGCGAGAAGGCGCGGCTGATCGGCACCATATTGCGGGCAAAGTCCCTCGCTTTGAATACCTTGATCGAGGACGAGCCCGCATGCGGGTACGGCGTGCATGCGGAAGAGGGGAAGTATTTCATATTCAGCGACCGGGCGATCGATTGCGGCACGAGCGACCGCATATACGGCTCATCGTCCGACGTGATTGTGGCCGATACCGAGGTCGTTCTCGACCAGGCGGTCGGATTCGAGAGCATCGGCGCGGCAGATATCGTGTTCGTTCCGCCCGATCCCAAGGTTTTCCTGAATGGCGGTACGGCGCTCGACCTAGGCACGCTCGTGATCGCGAGCCCGGATGGGACGTCGCGGGGAACGATTACCATAACCAATGCGGGACAGATTTCGGAACGATAGCGGCTACATACTCATCGAGTCGATCATCGCCATCACGATCGTGGTGGTGGGACTCCTCGGAATTTTCTCGCTCCTGTCACGCTCGCTTTCCCTGAATCGCGTCGTATCCGACCGGTTCGTCGCGGCATATATCGCCGCGGAGGGCATCGAGATCGTGAAGAATATGATCGATAACAATATTCTCGCGGGAAAGCCGTGGAATGCCGGGCTCGCCACCGGTACGTACGAAGCAGACGATTCCGACATGGCGCTCCGGGCCGACGGGCACACCCTTCTCCGTTTCGATTCCGGCACGGGCGCATACGGCTACTCCGAGCCCGTTTTGACGGCCATCCGGCGCGCGATCACGATCGATGTCTCGCCGGACGGGCAGGAGATCGCGGTCGGTTCGCGGGCGAGCTGGACGACGCGCGGCGGCGGGAAATTCGATATCTATCTCGAGGAGCATCTATTCAATTGGAGGTAGCGGAGTTATCAGTTTCTAGTTTTTAGTTATGTTGAAGTCCTACAAAGAATTGATCGTATGGCAAAAATCTATGGATCTAGTCGAAGTTTTATATGCTGCAACCGCCCTACTTCCTATTTCTGAGAAATTTGGGATAAGCAGCCAAATGCGACGTGCGGCTATTTCCATCCCTTCTAATATAGCCGAGGGTCAACGAAGAAAAGGCGTTGTCGAGTTTTTAGAATTTCTTAGGGTTGCCGACGGATCTGCAGCTGAACTAGAAACGCAATTACTTTTAGTCAAAAGATTGTATCCATCGATAGATATTCGGAGTATTGAAGTATACTTGGAAGAGATTCAGAAAATGCTCAGCGTTCTTATGAGAAGACTTGAAGAAAAAGGTTCCCTAGCCACTAGAAACTCAAAACTCAAAACTTCAACCGGGTTCACCATTATCGAGCTTATGGTGGCGATGAGCCTGTTCGTCATCGTCGTCGGCATCGCTTCGGGCACGTTCGTGCGCTCGCTCCGCACCCAGCGGCAGGTCGTGGCACTCATGGCCGCGAATGACAATGCGAGCCTGACCCTGGAGCAGATGACGCGCGAGATCCGTACGGGAACTGCTTTCTCGTCCGCCGGCAATCGCCTCTCATTCACCAATTATGACAACGAGTCCGTCGAGTATTCGCTCGTGGATGGACAGATCGAGCGCAATGACAGGCCGCTTACTTCGAGGAACGTGCTCGTGACGTATCTCTCATTCGTCCTGCGGGGCGCCGACGTGGGCGACGGCGTGTCGACGCGGGTCACGATCCGCATGGGCGTTGCCGGCAGAGGTGCCATGGAAACGTTCGTGACGCGGCTCCAGACGACGGTGAGCTCCCGCGTACTTGATGGCTGAGGGGTTTCATGCGACACTCAGAGCACTCATTATTCCCATGAAAGAACAATATTATCTCACTGCCGAGCGCCTTGAGGAGCTCAAGAAGGAATTGACCGAATTGAAGACCGTGCGGCGCATGGAAGTCGCCGACCGTTTGAAGCGCTCGAAGGAGCTGGGCGACCTTTCTGAGAATGCCGAATACGCCGAGGCGCGCGAGGAGCAGGCGACCGTGGAGTCCCGCATTTTCGAGGTCGAGGACATGATCAAGAATGCGGTGATCATCAAGCACAACGGCGACACGAAGGTTGTCGAGATCGGTTCTATCGTCGTCGTGAAGCGCGATGGGAAGGAATCCCGCTATTCCATCGTGGGATCGAACGAGACCAAGCCGGCCGAAGGATTCATCTCGAACGAGTCTCCTCTCGGCAAGGCATTCCTCGGCAAGAAGCCCAATGAAGCCGTTACCGTCATCACGCCCCGCGGCGAGGCGACGTATACCATCGTCCGCATCGAATAACCTTTTTCCCAGAGAGAGGCATGGCAGAGCAGGATCTCATCAATGAGCGCATAGCGAAGCTGAACGCCTTTCGCGCGGCTGGCATCGAGCCGTATCCTTCTTCTTCGCGCCGCACGCATCGCGCGAAGGAGATCGTGCTCGGGTTGACGGGCGTTCACGCGGTCGGACGCATTCTCGGCAGGCGCGTGCAGGGCGGGCTCATGTTCATCGACCTGTGGGACGAGACCGGCAAGATCCAAGTCGTCGTGCGCGCCGATACGTTCCCGAAGTACGAGATATATCGCGACAATCTCGACCTGGGCGATTTCATCGAGGCCGGCGGCAACACGTTCACGACGTCTCGGGGCGAGCTCTCGATCGACGCCTCGTCCCTCGCGCTCCTCGCGAAGGGAATTCGCCCCCTGCCCGACAAATGGTCGGGCTTGGAGGATGTGGAGATCCGCCTGCGCAAGCGGTATCTCGACATGCTCGCGAATCCCGAGGTGCGGGACATATTCAGGAAGAAGGCTTTGTTTTGGGATACGCTCCGCGGCGCCTTGAAGAAGGCCGGTTATCTCGAAGTCGATATGCCCGCATTGGAATCCGTCGCCGGGGGCGCGGATGCGGAGCCCTTCGTCACGCATCATAACGCGCTCGATGTCGATTTCAATCTGCGCATATCGCTCGAATTGCCGCTCAAGAAAATGCTTGTGGGCGGGTTCGAGCGCGTGTTCGAGATCGGGCGGGTATTTCGCAACGAGGGCATCGACCGCGAGCATCTCCAGGATTATATCCAGTGCGAGTTCTACGCGGCATACGACGACTATAAAGACCTGATGAAGTTCGTGGAAAAGACTTATAAGGCGATGGTGAAGAAGACCACCGGTGGTCTCACCACGCAGTGGCAGGGCCATACGATCGAATGGGGAGGGAAATGGCCGAAGATCGACTACGCGAAGATATTCAAGGAAAAGACGGGGATCGACTGCCTTACTGCCACGTTCGAGGAGCTTGCGGAGAAGGCGCGCTCGCTCGGCGCGAAGATGGGGCGGGGGATGAGCCGCGGGCGGCTAATCGACGCCATATACAAGAAGGCCGTGCGGCCGGGATTGATACAGCCCGCGTTCCTCATAAACCATCCGCTCGAGCTTTCGCCGCTCGCGAAGCGGAGCAGGAAGAATGGCCAGATCGTCGAGCGCCTGCAGATCCTCGCGTGCGGTTCGGAGATCGGCAACGGCTTTTCGGAGCTCAATGACCCGATCGATCAGCGTACGCGGTTTGAGGAGCAGATGCTCATGCGCGCCCAGGGGGACAACGAGGCCCAGGCGATGGATGAGGAGTTCGTCGAAGCGCTCGAGCATGGCATGCCGCCTGCCGCGGGGTTCGGCTTGTCCGAGCGCTTTTTCTCGATCCTTGTGGATAAGCCGAT
>CALQZH010000004.1:19367-47628 GCA_943349395.1 Parcubacteria group bacterium
TAAGCCGATACGCGAGACGGTCGTGTTCCCGCTCATGAAGCCTAGGAAGCAAAGCCATATATGATAGACATTAAAATACTCAGGGATACTCCGGACATGGTGCGTGCCGGGCTCGCGAAGCGCGGTAGGAAGCTCGAAATAGTCGATGAGTTTCTCGCGCTCGATACGAAGTGGCGCGAAGCCGCGACGGCGCTCGATGCCTTGCGCGCGGCGCAGAACGAGCTTTCGAAGGCGCGCGACGTGGAGGGCGCGAAGGCGAAGAAGGCCGAGGTGAAAGAGCTTGAGGCCAGGGTTTCCGCGCTCGAGGGCGAGCGGACTGACTTGTTGCAGAAATTTCCTAATACGCCTATGGCAAGTGTTCCTATGGGCAAAGACGATTCGGAGAATGTCGTCGTGCGTGAAGTCGGGGCGAAGCGTGAGTTCGCATTTCTGCCGAAGGATTATCTGACGATCGCCGAGAAGTTGGGCGTGATCGATGTGAAGAAGGCGGCGGAGGTATCCGGCAGCCGGTTCGGGTACCTGCTCGGCAAGGCCGCGCTCCTCGAGTTCGCGCTCGTCCAGTTCGCCATGAAGCGGCTTTCAAAAAAGGGCTTTATGCCCGTCGTGCCGCCTGTGATGATCCGCCCCGAGGTATTCATGGGCATGGGCCGGCTCGCGGCTGACCAGAAAGATGAGCGGTACTATTTCCCGAACGATGACCTGTATCTCGTGGGGAGCGCCGAGCATACGCTGGGCCCTATCCATATGCAGGAGACCTTGCGCGACAAGGACTTGCCTAAGCGGTATGTCGCTTTTTCAACGTGTTTCAGGCGCGAGGCGGGTTCGTATGGCAAGGACACGAAGGGGATATTGCGCGTGCACCAGTTCGACAAGGTGGAGATGTTTTCGTTCGCGAATCCCGAAACGTCAGGCGAGGAGCACGAGTTTCTCCTCTCGTGTCAGGAAGACCTCTTATCCGCGCTTGGTCTCCCGTACCGCGTCGTCGAGATCTGCACGGGTGATATGGGCTGGACGGATGCTAAGGCATATGACTGCGAGACGTGGCTGCCCGGCCAGAACGGCGGCAAGGGCGAGTACCGCGAGACGAACTCGTGTTCGAACACGACCGACTTCCAGGCACGGGGGATCGGCTGTAAGACCGACAAGGGAGGATATGCGCACATGCTGAACGCCACGGGCCTTGCCATCGGGCGTATCGTGATCGCCATCATCGAGAATTACCAGACGGCGGAGGGCGATTTCGAGATTCCCGAGATCTTGAAGGAGTATTTTTAGTTTCTGAAGTTTTGCCAGTTAGATTGGCTTTTTGAGTAAAAAAGAAGCCCGTCGTTGCTTCCTTGCAACGACGGGTTTTTTGATGCAGGCTGCCTCACGATTCAATTTTCCATTCGTGAGTGTGATCAACGATGAAGATCTGCGAGACTGAGATTCCGCCGGCACTTCCGGTGGTTGGACCGTAGATTGTCGTAGTGCTCCGCACGATCCAGCCGCCTGGGACTCTCATGCGTTCCGATCTGCACGTTTCCTCGTAAAAGTCAGTCTTTTTCGGCTCGCTGTCGGGAATGGTTTCCCACATGGCATGTCTCCTTTCGGGATTTCAGCTGCCATAGCTGCCCTTGCGGGTAATGAGGCGGAATGCCCCGGTCGATTTACCGGCTCTAGTATGCATATATATTGCCTGTTCATCAAGTTTTAAAAAAAGAAGCCCGGGCGCCTGAGCGGCCGGACTTCTGATTCTTCGACGGGTTTTATCGGAGAATCTCGTCCTTTTGGTACATTTCGAGCAGCGAGTGGATTTGCCGTATGATTTCCGCCGTGCATCCGATCTTGAGCGGCGGCACTCCCGACTTCCATTCTTCGTGTCCTTGCGATTTACCGTACTCGCTCAGTTCCCACTCGACAATCTCCAGGCTCTGGACGACGTTCACTTCCAAGGTGAATGTCCAGAACTGGGTATTGAGTTCGAGCGAGGTGATGCCGGCGAATGCTACCGTCATGTCCATTTCCTTGTGGCTATCGAGCGCGATGTCCCGGCTGCTTTTTTTGACCAAGCCGTCCTTTACCCGCACAAGCGTCGCGTACGATTTGAAGATCGTACTGCATACTTGTGCGCTGTGGAAGAACCGGACGATCTCCGGAACCATCTGCGGGGGAATGCCTTGGAACTTAAGCGTGTTCAAAACCATGATCTCTACCCTTTCTTCGGCACGCGGTCTGCATGCCTTGCTGAGGTTGTTCGTCCGGGGGTCTCCCGGATTGCTGTATTAAATATAGCACTAAAATATCCTATTTGTCAAGTATTCATATAGCCTTTATTTCACTATAGTTTCAGGAATATGAGGCCCGAGTATAAGGTATGGATCGAGATCAAGCGGAGCGCGGTCAGGGCGAATATCCGCACGTTTCGAGTTCTCTTGGATAAGAAGACGAAACTGTATGCCGTTGTGAAGTCGAACGCATATGGCCATGGCCTCCTGCAGTTTTCCTCGATTGCGGACGAGTCCGGCATCGACGGTTTTTGCGTCGATTCGGTCATCGAGGGTATCAAGCTCCGTAGCCATGGCATCACGAAGCCGATACTCGTGCTTGGTTATACGCTTCCTGGTATGTATGCCTCGGCGGCGAAGCACGATATTACGATCACCATTTCCTCAAAAGAATCTCTGATCGCGTGGCACAAGGCGAAGGAGAAGCCGCGGTTCCATATCAAAATCGATACCGGCATGCACAGGCAAGGATTTCAATCTTCAGAAGTCCCGGGACTTCTGAAAAAAATCCAATCCGCCAGCCGGCGGACGATCCGCCAGCCGGCGGACGAAATCCGAAATTATTTGAAAGGAATATATACCCATTTCGCGATGGCGAAGAACCGCAGGGATACGGCATTCACGAAAGAACAATATGCTCTGTTCGAGTCGGCGTGCGCTCTCTTTGAGAGGGTTGGTTTTTCCGACCTTATGCGCCATGCATCTGCCACGGGGGGTGCCTTGCTCGGTATGCCGTTCCATGCGGATATGGTGCGCGTCGGCATCGGCTTGTATGGCATATGGCCTTCTGCCGAGCTTGAGCGGCAATTGTCGAAAACCGCCACGCTTCTTCCCGCGCTTTCGCTCCATTCCGTGGTAAGCGAGGTAAAAACTGTGGCGAAGGGCGAGGGGATAGGCTATGATTTGACGGAGAGGGTAAAACAGGCCACGACGATCGCGATCGTTCCGATAGGGTACTGGCATGGCATCCCGCGCGCGGCATCGTCCATCGGTACGGTCCTGGTCGGCAAAAGGAAGGCGCGCATCATCGGGCGCGTATCGATGGACATGCTCATGATCGACGTTACCGGCATCCCGTGCCGGACGGGGAGCGAGGTCATGATCATGCCCGCAGACCTCGCGAAGGAGATCGATGCGTCGCCATATGAAGTCGTCACCCGCTTAAATCCCCTGATTCACAAGGCCATCACATGATACGAAGCAGACGAAAGAAGAAATCAGGTTCCTTCGGGGTCCTGTTTTCGGCGATCGTCATCATCCTTCTCCTTTTTTGCATATGGCAGAGGGTGGCTATTATGCGTTATGCGGAAAATATCCGCCGGGTCCTGCATGTTCCCGATATCTCGTCCGTCCTCCATTCCATGCGGCAGGAGACGTTCGGCGTCCTATGCATGAAGCATGAGAACATTGCCGACGATTGCTATGTGTTCGACCGCGATGGCATCGTATTCGGCCCGGCACGCACGGTGGTGGGGGACGTGATCGTGCGTATCGATGATCCGTCCGCATTCATTCCCGCGCTCGGCCAGCCCATGATCGAGAGCGATGCATGGGCGAATCTCTTTCCCGTCATCCGATTCCTCCACGATGACGGCGTTGCATTTTCCACCGTTTCCCTGAAGCGCGCGCAGAAGGAACTTGCGATAACCCTTCCGGATACCGGCACGCTTATATACATAAGCCTCGAATTTTCTCCCGAGCGTTCGTTGCGCGCCCTCTCCGAGCTCGCGAAGAAGACGTCGCTTGCGGGCTTGAAATATATCGACTTGCGCGCGGAGGGAAAGATTTTCTATAAATAGCCTAGGACTCATCCCGCGCTTCTCTCGTTGCCATAATGCGTTTTCCGGTATACCATAGGTAGGCCTTATGGCAGTCGAAACAACCAGTACCTTGTCTTAACAAGAAGGAGGCGGGACATGTCCCACCCTAACGGTTCTAATGCATCGCGATGGTATTCGCTCGGTTGGGATCCGCGCGGTCCCGCCCTTGTTCTCCGCATCCATCCCGAATTCGCGCGGCAGGCCAAAGCGATTCCCGACGATTCTCACTTTATCGTGGGACTCAGGGAAAAGTTCGGATTGAGGGGATTCAGCGGCGATCTCAACGGGCAATTCGGGTTCGAGGGGGTTTTCACTCGTGAGGATCCTGAAGATGGTTTCGTCCGTTTCAAGGTTCCGATTCCGGTTTTGAACAACGATGTCGGCCCGTGCAAGTATTCCGGAGATGGCAGCGATACTCCTCACGAAGAATGCACAGATTGCATGGGAACGGGACGAAAGTGGGTCTTCAATGACCATCTCGCGCATGCGATCGTGGCGAGCTTTCACGCGTTCCTCGAAGTCATAGGGTCTTTGACTCTCGACACGGATCATCCCGAGCCACAGCTCATGCAGGTTTTCACCTCTCTCGGCGACGGCTGCTACGACCTCCGGGGCATGTTCAGCCCTTTCCTTCGCGGATATCTTTCGACGCTTCCGATCGGCATGCGCATCCAGGAAGTCGAGCGTGCCATGTATGTGGCGTACAGCCAGATCTTCGGGTCGCCTAAGCCGTATGTTCCGGATCATTTCCGGGCGTCGGTCGACCATGCGGAGGGATGGCTGAATATCTCTTGCCCGGGTCTCGATTTTTCGAGAATCACTCCCGTGCGGGATTCGTTCAGTCGTAGCCTCGCATTCATCCGAGGGTACGATTTCGTGAGTGACGGCGTGACTACGCCGGCACATCAGCTCGTTCTCTGCGCCGGGCTCGGCGCTTTGGATGATCTCGCACGTCCCTTCTGGCATACCTGGCGCGCCGCGACGCGCGATGCGATCGCGAAAGCAGTTACGGAGTTTGCTTGACGGATCACGTCACTACGTAGGGGTCCCGGCCGATCGGCCAGGACCTCTTTTTCATACAATCGATTGCCAGGATCATGATTCCGTCGTATCATCCCGACAGCTTTTCGGCAGCTGAATATCTGCCCATCCACACCATTTCTCACGAGGAGTTCCTATGTTGCCATCGATCATGTCTCTAGACCAGCCCCGATGGTGGGCTGTCGGGTGGAACTCGGAACGGTCCCAGATCACCTTCCGTGTCCATAGGGGATTTACGCGTCGTGGAAAGACGGAGATTCCTCCGGATGCTCCGGGCGTCCTGTCTCTCATGCGCGATTGCGATCTCACGTCGTTCAGCGGAACGCTGTTCGGCGAGTCGTTCGGTTTCGACGGGGGCCGCCTGATACGCGATCAAGGCGATGCTGATCCCGACTATGCGCATTTTCTCTTGCCTCTGCCGCTTCTGAGGCGCGTGTCCGGCGCATGCCAGTACTGTTCTGACGATGCGAGCATGCGCGAGGGGTGCATCTCGTGCGGCGGCACGGGAGAGGAGCGTTCCATCGATTGGCGGGAGGTTTATGCCCTGGGAGGCACCGTATCCCTCTTCGCCGACATGCTTGCGTATCCCGACGCTCCTGCGCCGCCTTGGGCGATGCAGCTCATCGAGCTCGTCATTTCCGGCAGCCGCGAACAGTCCGGGATATCGGGTACGTTTGGGGCGTTTGTCGCTTCGTGGCTCATCGGTCAGCCCTTACATGCCCGTCTTTCCTTCATTGAACAGGCGATGCATGCGGCGCGCCGATGTCTGCTGGGTGAGGATGTGTTGATCGACGCCCACCCCGATTGGCATTTTTACGCATCGGTGAATGACGATTTCCAATCGGGATGGCTCAATGTGTCCATTCCGGGAAACGCGTGCGGCATCAACCCGAAAGGCACGCATTTCCAGCCCGGATTCCCGTATGAGTTTTACGACCACAATGTCGACAATGCCATGCAGGTGTTGATTCTCCTCGCGGGGATCGGGGCGTTGTGCGATCGCGTCGATCAGGATGTGGGCAGATGACAGGTGAGCGACGTTTGAAGAGTCTCGGCCGATCGGCCGAGACTTTTTTGTTCGCTGAGCTTACTCCGACGTTCTATCATTTCCCGCTCCAGTGGAGAAATCTCCTTTCTGCAAGTACGAAGGCAAGATTCATAGCATACCCGACGATGCCGGCCATGAGTATCGTCGCATACATAGCGTTTATCTCGTACGTGATTTGAAAATCGATGATCTTCCGTCCCAGGCCGGATGCTGTGCCGATGAACATCTCGGTCACTATTATGACGACCAAGGAGAGGCTCGCGGCGCTTCGCAGGCCGACGAATGTTTGCGGGAGGCTTTCCCAGAACAGTATCCACCGGAATATCTGATGGCGTTTCGCTCCCATGATTCGCGCGGCTAAGATGCGCGATTTTTTTGCATGCATGACGCCATATGCCGTGTTGAACACGATGATCAGTGCGGATGAGAATGCGGCGACCGCTATCTTCGATGCATCGGTTACGCCGAATACCAATAAGAATAGGGGAAACATCGCCGTCGCGGGCGTCGATCGGAAAAAATCTATGAGGAATTCGACGCTCCGATAGAGCCGTTCGGACGTCCCGAGCACGAGCCCTGCCGGCAGGCCGATCGTTATCGCGGCGATGAACGATACGGCGACCCTCCATAGCGTCGAGAGGAGGTCGGGAACGATCCCGTCATGACCTAAGAGTCCGAAGAGCTTCCCGATGATGGATACCGGGTCCGGCAGGAAGAACGGATCGATCAGATGCAGTTTTGCCGTTATTGCCCAGACCAGGAACAGGGCCGCCGGGCCTATGAGAAGACGCTTGTTCATAGGTTCGCCGCTTTTTGGAATGCGAGAAGGGCCTCGTCCTTAGCCTTGTGGAATCCGTCCGTTGGAAGACTGTTCCTGCTTCTCGGATAGGGCAGCATGTTTTCCATGCTTTCGCTCACCGCAGACGGCTTTTTCGAGAAAATCAGTATTCGGTCGGCCAGATGGACGGCTTCCTCGATATTGTGCGTCACCATCAATACCGTCGCTCCGTATGCGGCATGGTACGCCTGCAGGCATTCTCGCAGGCGCAGATTATTCTCGTAATCGAGAGCCGAAAACGGCTCGTCGATCAAAAGCATCTTCGGCTCGGTCACGAGCGCCCGCATGAAGACCAGCATTTGCTGCTGCCCTCCGCTCAGTTCATACGGGTATCGGTTCCATTCGAAGCTCATGCCGAGCAGGCATTCCAGTTTTCCGATTCTCGCCCTTATTTCCCGTTTCGGAATCTTCCGTATCTCGAGCGGCAGCGCGACGTTCTCGAAGTTCGTCCTCCATGGCAATAGGGACTCCCGGTAATTCTGGAATATATAACCTAGCCCGAAGCGTTCGAGGCCCGGCATCTCATAACTTCCGCCATCATGCGGGACGATGCCCGACAGGATGTTCAGGATGGTCGATTTTCCCGATCCGTTCGGCCCGAAAATCGCCGTTATGGCGCTCCGTTCCGCCTCGAATGAGAGATTGTCGTATAGCTCACCGCCGTCGAATGCTTTTCGGAGATTCTTGACCGATATCGCGGCTGGCATCAGCGGATTCCGGGAGCATGATAGAGGATGTCCCTGGCATCCATGGCGCCGTCTATGACTTTATAGGTGCCGAATATATCGTAGAATTTTTGGATCGCCGCGATATCGGCTCCGTCGAAATCCTTCGCCATTTTGAAGATCGGCACGGGAGTCTGTGCGGCCAAGGACGCGTCGAGCGCGGTATATCCGGCGAGATAGCGCTGCGCGGCCAGGGGATTAGCTTCGATGTCCTTGATTGCCCGCTCGAACACCGCCATGACCTTCCGCATTGTTTCGGGGTTCTCTTTCGCGAATGCTAGATTCACTCCTCCGGCGCCGGGATAGAACGGCTCCACGATGGCGCGTTCCGCGGCACCATGCACGATTTCCTTCCCGATCTTTTTCGCTTTCACAATCGTTGGGATCGGCTCAACGCCCAAGAGCGCGTCCACGTCTCCCGAGGCGAGGGCTTGGGCCTGGAGGGCGGGGGACAGCTCGACGATCGTCACATCCTTTTCCGCCAGGAGTCCGCTTTGGGCGAGGATATGCCGCGCGATGGTTCGCCATTGTATGCCCGGCAGGATTCCCAGCCTTTTTCCCTTCAGGTCGGGTACGGTCGCTATCGGGCTTCCAGTTTTTACCAGGATGCTGTCGAACGGCGTTTCGACGGTTCCGCCTGACGCCGCATATATCTTAATCTTCCCGGGGTTCTTGAAGTTCGCGACGCCCATGATCCCCATCGCTCCGCCCGGAGACGTGAGGTCGACGGTTCCGGCCATGAGCGCGTCCACGATCTGGTTCGGGGCCTCGAATTTCACCCGTTCGGCTTCGAGTCCTTCATCCTCGAAGTACCCTTTTTCGAGGGCGACATAGAGCGGCAGGCTGACGCTGACCGGCAGGTCGCCTATCCGTACCCTCGTCTTTTCTGGCCGCGCGCCATCCCCCCCATCCTTCATCAGCGATATGCCTATGAGCGCTGCCGCTACTACCCCCAGCATCATTACCCATTTTGACATTTTCATGCATCCATCCTAAGATGCCTTATAAGAGTGGCCAATAACGCCATATGGTGATATATGCCACCACAAAACAATGTATCAACAGCTTTTGGAGAACTTGGGATTATCTCCCAATGAGGCGAAGATTTACGAAGCCCTCGTCGAATATGGGGAGATCGGCGTGAGCGAGATAGCCACGCGCGCTAATATCCATCGCCGGAATGCCTATGACGCGATCAGGCGGCTCGTCAGCAAGGGCCTGTGTTTCGAGATATTCTCCCAGAAGGAAAATCTCTACAACGCCGTCGATCCCGAGAAGCTCCTGGAGCTCGCGAAGGAGAAAGAGCGTGAGATCGAGAGGGCTCTGCCCGACCTCGCGAAAAAATTCTCCCATCGGGCCGCTTCGGAGGAAGCATATATCTACCGCGGTCTCGAAGGGCAGAAGAATATCTGGCGGGACGTCATCAGGGTGGGGAAGGACAGCTATTTCATCGGTGCCAAGGTGGCATGGTTCGACCCCCGCCTCAAGTCGGCACGGGACGCGTTCTTCAAGGAGGCTAATCGCAAGAATATACGCTTCATACAACTGTTCGACCATGAGGCTGCCCTTAAGATTCCGGACTTTCCCAAGCACTTTCCCGGGAAGCTCGATTATCGCATCTTGCCTAAGGAATATTCGACCAATTCCGGCCTGCATATTTTCGGCGATTACGTCATCACGCATACGGGCTTGAATGAAATCGGGAAAATGGGTGATAATGTCGTATTCTTCGTTCTTCATAGCGCGGACCTGGCGGACAGCTACCGTACCTGGTTCCGCTATATGTGGGAGCAATCGGAAAAGAAACGCATGAAATCAATATCATGAAAAAACTCTCTATCGGCATCGTCGGCCTGCCCAATGTCGGCAAGTCGACCCTCTTCAAGCTCCTGACTGATCAGGAGGTGAATATCGCCAATTATCCTTTCTGCACGATCGATCCGAATATCGGCATCGTTACGGTTCCCGATGCGCGGCTCGACAGTCTCGCTTCGATGAGCGCTTCGAAAAAGACCGTGCCTGCGGTCGTCGAATTTTGCGATATTGCGGGGCTCGTGAAGGGCGCTTCGGCGGGGGAGGGACTCGGCAACAAGTTCCTTTCGCATATCCGCGACGTGAGCGCGATCGCCATGGTTCTGCGCTGTTTCGGCGGCACGGAGATCACCCACGTCGAGAATTCCGTCGACCCTGTGCGGGATATGGATATCATCAACGCCGAGCTCGCCTTGAAAGACTTGGAGACCGTCATGAAGCGTCTCGAGTCCGCAGGGGGCGATGTGCGGAGCGGGAAGAAGGAGGCCGTGGCAATCGTCGCGCTTCTCACGAAGATCAAAGAGCGTCTTTCCGCAGGTGAGGATATCCGCGCGTTCGCGGATGAGCCCGAGGTCCGCGGTCTCCAGCTTTTGACCGCGAAAAAGCAGATATACCTTTTAAATGGCACGGAAGCCGACGTCCCCGCGGCGCTCAAGACGAGACTTTCGTCGATCGGGGCATCGTATGTCGTCGCGGACCTTTCCGGCGCGGGCGCGGCCAACGCATTGGCCGATCTCATCCGCGAGGCGTATCGCACGCTCGAGCTGATCAGCTTCTTCACGACGGGGGAGGACGAGACGCGCGCATGGACTATACGCCGCGGGGCGAAGGCCCCTGAAGCGGCGGGGGCCATACACGGGGACTTCGAACAGAAGTTCATCCGGGCCGAAGTCGTCGCTTCGGATGCCTTGCTCGGGGCAGGAGGGTGGACCCAGGCGAAGGCGAAGGGGAAGATGCGGCTCGAAGGAAAAGACTACGTCGTCTCGGACGGCGATGTGATGGTCATACGCCACGGGTAAGCCCCGCTATTTTTTGCAGGGGTGTGTTCCGCAGTATGTTGCGCGCATCGCTCCGAATTCCTTAAGGATTTCCCCTAATCGTTTCTCGTTCGCCTTTCTCTTTTCCGCGTCGATTCGTACCGTTTTCGCTTTTATACCGCTATCGCGCACCGTATCGAGCCCTAGCTTTTTCTTCAAGATCGCGACGAGCCGCTCTATGAGATTCTTCGGTTCTTCTACGACGGATGCTTTTATCGGGATAAGAAGCTGTTCCGGAGCCTTTTCGATTATAGCGGGTATCGGTTCGGGCGTCTCCGTCTTTTTTATTTCTGCCTTTTCGCTCTTCGGTGTATCAGCGGGATCCTTTTCGGGAGAGAACGAGGCGATTGCGCTATCGATTGTTTTCCGCACGTCGGTGATATAGGGTATCGGGTCTATGAGGTATGCATTCGACATTCCGATAACCTGTAATTTTTCGAATATGGTCTTAAGCTTGCTGAGGTAGGGGAGACCGACGCGATCCGTCCAAATCTGTATCGATTCGTCCGGGGCAGGAGAGGGCGCATTATTGAGGCCGTAGTACATGCCTTCTGCTAGGGCTTTTTTCGCGCTACCGTCTGCAAATGCTCGCGCGCCGTTTTTTCCTTCCGTTATGCTCGGGAGGATGCTGAAACAGATGTCTTGGAGTATTGCCGTGACTGACTGGGGCATGCCACCTCTTTCGATTAGTATGCCCAGAGCCGAGAGTTTCCTTTTTTCCGTTCCCGTTTCCGGCGCTGCGTATGTCAGTTCCGCGAGGCATGCGTTCTGGCTCTGCACGGGCGTTATATAGAGCCCATTGCTTGCGATGGCCGATGAGGAGCTCCCCCCTAATCCTCCTTGCTGGCTCTGTATTCCGCATGCCGATCCGTTCCAGTAGTATCCTGACGAAGGATACATTGTCGCGTACTGGGTACACATCTGCTCATTGAAGCAGGATATTCCGTTGCACGATGAGCCATTATTGTAATTGCATGTTCCGAAGGCCCCGTTCGTTCCTGGCGTCCAGGTACCGCCCGTGCCCGTCATCGTGCACATCATCGCCATATAGGTTTCGCAGCCCATATTATTCATCGTGCATTCCTGCGCGAGGAGATACGCGCGGGTATCGTACATCTTTTTCCTGTACAAGGCGGCCGTTTGCGGCTGGACGAGCGTCACGAGCAGGATCGCGAGGATGTTCGCGAATACTATCGAGTAGGCGAGGAGGCGTCCCATTCCCTTAATGATACTTCAGTAGCGTATTTTTTTCAGCCAATAGTCATTCTCCCATTCCCATAGCCTCTTCGCACCCAGGAATGCCTGGAAATCGTCGTGCCAGTAGGGGAATTCCTTGAGTTCCACGTGGCCTTCCATATCTCCCCATTCGTGCTCTCCGTCCGCGCACCTCTGCCAGCCGTACGGGCGGGGATAGGGGTCGCGGATCTTTTCCCTGCCGCCTTTTCCCCGGAGGGTCGCCGCGCATCGCATGCACGTTTTCGACTGGTCTATGCGCATGATCCAGCGGGTTTGGAGATTCTTCAGCTTGTCCTTCAGCGTATCCATATATGCGGCCGTCTGGAGGTTGTAGTCCCGATAGATCGACAAGGACGTCTTGATGTCCAAGATGCCGAATTTGCCGCCTATGAGCGCGAGGGTGTCGATGGTGCCCGCGTAACGGTGCTCGTAGTGCACCACGCGCCGTTCCACGAATTCCGGGTCGACATGGATATGGTTTTTCCCTATGAATTCGACGGCCGCCTTGATCGCGGGGGCGATCGACGGGTCGATCGGCGGATTCTCTCCTACGAGGATCTTCTCGAACGCCTCGTGGATCATCGTCCCTTCCGCGGCGGACTTCGCCTTGATATCCTCGCCTTCCTTGAAGCCGACTTCGGCATAGAATTTGTAGAGCGCGGGCTTTGCCTTGATCTCGACTATCTTCGTGACCCGGGGATACCACGCGCCTTCGATATCGTATCCCGAGGCCTCCTTGAATTCGTCCGCATTCGCGTAATTCATCTGATTAGATAGATTCTAAGCCTATCACGTACTCTGGAACTCCGCCCTACTTGCATTTTTATGCCATTTGGTGCATACTATCCGTATGAAAAAATACTCCGCATATATCGATATTGCCCTCGTCGCAGGCCTTTTCGCGGCCATTGCGGCGCCTTCGTTCGCTCTCGTGAACGCGCCGTTCCTCGGCACGGCAGGAAGCTATCCGGTCATAGATACGAATACCCAGAACGCGCAGGCGCGGGCAGACGCGCAGACCGTCTATACGGAGCTTATGGGGCGGAGCTGCACGACCGACATGACGGGCGTCAATATGAACAACCAGCGCCTCATGTCCGGCGTCCATTGCTTCTCGACCGGCACGGTCCTGAACGGGCAGGTATTGCTCGACGCGCAGGGTGATTCGAATGCCATTTTCGTTTTCAGGATGAACCAGCGCTTCGACGCGTGGGCGAATGCCGCGGTCGTCCTCACGAACGGCGCGCGTCCCGAGAACGTTTTCTGGGCCGTCGGCGGCCCCGTAACGCTCGGAGCCAATATCCAGTTCGCGGGCACGGTCATCTCGATGAATTCCATAACTCTCGGCGCCACCTCGGGCCAGGTTTTCGATGATAAGGGTTCGGTGAACGGCCGCCTATGGTCCGTGGGGAGTACGGTGTCCATTCCGCCGCGCGCCTCGATCGGATTCTTCCAGCCGCTCGTTACCGTGATCTACCCGACGCCTCAGAACACGTACCCGACGCCCCAGTATCAATACCCCCAGCAGCAGGGGACGAGCGGCTATCTTACGGTCTCCTCGAGCGATGCGAATTTCGCCCTCTTCGTTGACGGTTCCCGCGTTTCGAACGGCCAGCGCTATGCATTTCCGGCAGGGGCCCATATGGTGACCGAGATCAATTTTTCTGGCATCGATTATGGCACGCCGACGTATAGCGGGGGATGCGCCCAGAACGGCCTTGCGGGCGCGGTGGTTTTGAACGTAGGGGACGAGAAGACGTGCGTTGTGACGAATACGGCGCCTAGCTATCCGACGACCTATGTCTCGACCTATCAGAACGTATGTACGAATGGCTGTCAGCCCGTATGCGAGACGGGATGCCCGGGCTTGCCTAACACGGGCGCCGATGGCGCGTATCTTCCGCTCATGAGCATGATCGGCCTTCTCCTCATCACCGGCTTCGTATGGCAGGAAACGCAGTCCATAAGGGTCTCGTCATAGCCTCGGTCGCGTATCTCGTCATCGTCGGCGTTTTCGTATTCAGTGAAAGGGGAGTAGTACCCTCCCCTGTCGTTCCTGAAATTTCGAGGGAGGGTATATGGCTCAGGATCCCGTCTATCGGCGTGAATGCTTCTATGCAGTCCGTGGGGCTTACCCCTAAGGGGAATATGGGCATACCGACCAATTATACGGACGTCGCCTGGTTTACCGGCTCGGCGAAGCCCGGCACGGCCGGCACGTCCATTGTCGTGGGGCATAGGGATACCCATATTTTCGGCCCGGGCGTATTCCGATCCTTGGGGCAGTTGGCCGCGGGAGATGATGTATATGTCACGATTGATGGTAAGGAAGCCCATTTCAGGGTCGTGGGTAAACGTACTTATAAAGAGGATACGGACCGTATTGAGGAGATTACTAGGGGAGACGGCCATACGGCCCGGCTGAACCTCATTACCTGCGAGGGGACCTGGAACCAGTCAGTGCGGCGCTATGACGAGCGCTTGGTGGTATTCACCGAGCTTGTCAGGTAGTTATTGACTTTTATCTATACTTAGTATATTATAATATATAGAAACCTTGATCGATATCAGGGCTTTCCCAATGCAATTTCTCGATTCCAGAAGGAGTATCGTATGGCGACGACTATCGCCGGCAGTTTGGTTTCACGGCGACATCTCGGGGCGGTGAAATTATTCGTTCCGCATTACGTCATTGGTTCTCGGGTCAGCTATAAGCGGGTAGTCTCGCTTGGCGTTCAAGCCGCACAGGAATGGACCGCTGCGAACCGCGGGCTCGTTTCATGGCAGGGAATTATCCTATGGCTCACGCTTGCGCTCGCGGGAGCCTATGCGGCGGGATTCGGGGCGGATAGTCTCGCTATCCAGTATGGCTTGAAGACCCATGCCTCGTTCATCTCGATGTGTGCCGTTATCCTGTTTATCGTCTGCGATCTCGGGCTCATCATGGCTTTGCTTGCGCGGAAGATGGACGCTATGTTCATCGTGACGGGTAAGATCCTCGAGCGATACGGCTGCATGGATGCTCGAGATCTTTTCACCGTCATTGTCGAAGGGGAGTTGTTCCTCGTGTATCATGAGGAGATTCCTTCCGAAGCTCTTCGGAACGTATAGATGGCAGACAATAGAATCCCTGACATCTTTCAACTAACCGTTCGATGCCGATTGGCACCGGACGGTTTTTTCATAGTAAATATTGACTTTTAATTAAAATAGTTTATACTATATTAAGAGGCATTTGATCGGTATCAAGGCTTTCCCAATACAATTTTCTCTTTAGGAGGGAGTTTTCCATGGCGACACCTTTCGCCGACAGTCTGGTGCATCGGGATTATTTGGGAAGAGAGTTTTATGGCCAGCGGCTCCTGCTGCTCCCGATTCTCTACGATGGCGGCCATTGCGTCTTCGGCTTCCAGCGCGTGAAGCCGCTCGGGGTAGAGGCCCTGCGGGCATGGAATGCCGCGAACGCCGACTGGGTTTCGTGCGCGGAAGTTCTCCTATGGCTCGTGTGCACGCTCATCGGGGCGTATGCGGTCGGAGGCGGGGTGCATGTCGCCGCCGTCCATTACGGCCTCACGAGCCATGCTTCGATGGAAGTCATGGCGATCTGTACCGTGATCCTATTCATCACCTCCAATCTTCTGTTCGTCGCGTTCTTGCTCAGGCGGCGATATGCCGCACGGCGTATGGCAGCTCATGACGTGATCAGGCGGCATGCCGAGGTTGATGACGCGGTTACCGTGGAGGTTGTGGCCGAAGGGGATACGCTCTTTTTCATCTATCGCGAGATTATCGATCCGAGCGAGGTGAGCGAACAGTAAGCGAGGAATCCGAACGTTGAATTCGACAATGCGCGCGTGATCGTCCGTTGCCATGCACAATGGCATCGGGCGATTTTCTTTTATATTGACAGCTTATGGCAAGACGGTTACTTTGCCGAAAGTATCGGACGCATCGACGAACGCACGATCCGTGCGTATATCCGGGCGCAGTGGGAGCACGAACAGAACCCAAGTCCAGGGCTTTAGCCCGGGGAGATTGACATATTACAATATTTAGTATATTATTATATATAGAAACCTTTGATCGGTATCAAGGCTTTCCCAATACAATTTCTTGATTTTGGAAGGAGTATCGTATGGCGACATCTATCGCCAGTAGTCTGGTTTTGCGATGGCATCTCGGTGCGGTGAAATCCTTCGTTCCGCATTACGCTTTCGGTTCTCAGGAGGTGGTGGGCTATAAGCGCGTGGTCGCGCTTGGCCCCCAGGCTTTGCGGGAATGGGTTGCCGTAAACCGCGCGCTCGTTTCATGGGCAGGCGTTGTCCTTTGGCTTGCGCTCACGCTCTTGGGGGCCTATGCGTCGGGTTTCGGAGCGGGTAGTCTTGCTGCTCAGTATGAATTGAAGACTCACGCGTCGTTCCTGGCTATGTGCGCTGTAGCCCTCTTCATCGTCTGCGATCTTGGCCTTACCGTGGTTTTGTTCGCGCGGAAGATCGATGCTATGGCCATCGTCGCGGGCAAGGTTTTGGAGCGATATGGCTTGTACTGAGCCACGAGACCTTTTTGACGTCGTTGTCGAGGGGAATGAGCTGTTTCTCGTGTACAAGGAGTTCATCCCTCCTAATGCGCTTCGAGGGGTCTAGGCGGTAGAAAATAAAATCCGCCGTCGTCTTTCGATCAACCGTCCGGTGCCGTGATTGGCATTGGGCGGTTTTTTCATAGGGGAGGGTGGGCGTATATACTGTCGTATAATGAAACTTATACGACAGCTAGGCCCTTTTAAACCCTCGCTGACATAAAAGATCAAAATCTTTTACAACGCAGTCACTTTGCGCTGTATCACAAAAGATCTTGCTTTTTAGGATTCCTTTTTTGTTGATTTTTTTTCTCGATACTTCTCTCCTTAACGATATGGACATATCTAGTAGGAGTTTTGGCTAAGGGGGTCAGGCACTCCCCTTTTTATTTATTAAATAAACCAACCGATAAAAAAATCTCCGCACGATCCGTCGCCTTGTACCGCATGGCGTGCATCGTTTCGGAGACATTCGGGCCCCAAGCCTTTCTTTTTTCGGGCGTCATTGACGCATCATTGCCAAGCGCCTCCTTGCTTGCAGGGGCCGATCTGGCGGATCAGCATCCCTGTTTACGATCTGATTCTTGATCTTCGTTCCCGCGTTGATCAAGATCGCCGTCAAGAGCGTCGGCTCGTCGAGCATGGCCGGAATATCGTCGGTCGTGAGGCCTACCTGGTCGAGCGCGTCGGCTATCAACCCTTCTAACCGTGGGCTAAGGGTCATTCCGTGTTTCTCCCGCCTTCTAGAGGATGGATTTTTCTGGAATCGGGCGCATACGCCATGCGCCGTGCTCAATGCATAGTGCTATAAATATTTCTGCGGGTCAAGGTCTCCGCCCGTGGGCATTGGGCCGCAGGTCTTGCTGTTTCGCATCGAGAAGGTCGCTCCGTCGTATACGGTGAAATGCAGGTGCGTGCCGAGGGCATAGCCCGTCTTTCCCATATAGCCGATCACATCTCCCCGTTTCACCAATTGGCCGACCTGCGTTCCCAGCTGCGACATGTGGCCGTAGAGCGTCACGAGGTTGTTGTTGTGCCGGATGATGGCGAACTTGCCGTATGCGCCCCGCGGGCAGTACGCGTCCTGGTTCCCTGCCGCGAGCACTACCCCGTCAGCGGCCGCGATGATCGGCGAGCCGTATGCCCCGCCGAAATCGAGGCCGTTATGCCAATGCCCCTTGTACCCCCCTCTCAGGGCGAATGGGGTTCCGCCGTATCCTTGCGTTATCTTCGGCGCGGGCGTGGGCCAGCTCAAGACGCCTTTCACCGCCGTCGGGAGGCTGTTCGGGTCGATCTGCGCCCGGAGCTGGGCGTCGATCGCTTCTATTTCCGCCGCGATGTCGGCCTGCTTCTTCGCGAGTTCCGACACCATTTGCTGATAGGCTTTTTCCTGGTTCTTCGTCTGCGCGAGAATTTGCTGGCGCTCGTTCTTCACGTCCTCCACGATACCTTTTTTCGCCGTGAGCTCCCGGTACTGGCCCTCGACATCCTTCTTTTTCGCGGTTTTCGCGTCGAGCTTTTCCTTCCGCTCCTCGTTCGTCGCCTTCAGTTCGGCGATTGCCTGGCCCAAGTCTCCGTTCAATTCCGCGAGGTGCGACTGCTCTCCTACCGCGTCCGCGAGCGTCTTCGACTTCACGAATACGATCAAGGGATCTTCTTCGTCCACCTGCTGGATTTCCTTCATGAGGCTCGACACCGCATCGGCCTTGAGCGCCGCTTTCTTTTCCGTGTCCCGGATATCCCCTTCGAGCGAGCCGATCTCGAGCGATAGCGAGCTGATCTTCACCGTGTTCGCCTTGATCCCTAGGTCGAGCTGCTTGATATTCGTCTTTAGCTTCCCGAGTTCCTGGTTCAGGGATTTTCCCTTCACCTGCGTCTCGCTTAGGCTCTTCTGCGTCTCTTCGAGCTGTTTCTGTATTTCCGCGAGCTCTTTCGCCTTCGCCTGGATGGCGCTGTTCAGCTGTTCGGGGGCGGGCGTTTGCGCGCATGAGAGGGTCGGCGCGCATGCGAGCGCGAGCGCGGCGAGGCCCGTGATCAGCGCGCCGGTCCTTCTCATGATATTTTTTCCAGCTTCCCGATCGCGAGATGCAGGCGCCGCAGCGATTCGTCCGTGCCGAGCGCGTCGAGGATTTCGATCGGCCCTGGCGACTCCTTGAGTCCCGAGAGCGCCACGCGGAGCGGCCAGAAGGTCTCTCCCCTGCCGCGTTCTTCGGCGAGTTTCGGTATGCCTGCGGCATCGCCCTTTTCGACAAGCGCGATGACATGTTCGAGCGAGGCTTTCGCGGCGCCGGGGGCCATGTCTTTCCATAAGAGGAGCTCCGGCTCGTATTTCGGCAGGTCGAAGAGGAATGCGCCGTGCGTCGCGAAATCGTTCAGGGTTTCGGCACGGGGCTTTACGAGCGCGATGATCCGCCTGTTCTTGCCTGAATCTTCCCAGCCGATGCGTTTCGCGATTGCCGCGTCGCTCATAGCGCGGAGGTAGTGCGCGTTCATCCAATTGAGCTTCTCGAGCGAGAACGCCCCTCCCCCCTTCTGTACCCGCTCGAGCGTGAAGATCTTCGCGATCTCTTCGGGCACCATGATCTCCTTGTCGTCTTCGGGGTGCCAGCCGATAAGCGCCAGAAAGTTCATCATCGCTTCGGGCAGGTAGCCTGCTGCGCGGTATTCGGCGAGGGCCGTGGCCGCATTGCGCTTGCTCATCTTCGCCCGGGAAGCGTCAAGTATGAGCGGGAGGTGGGCGTAGTGCGGGTGTCTGAAGCCGAGCGCGGCCTGGAGCGCGAGCTGTTTCGGCGTGTTCGCGATACCGTCCTCGCCGCGGATCACGTGCGTTATTTTCATATCTTCGTCGTCCACGACGACCGCGAAGTTGTAGAGGGGCTCTTTTAGGCTTTTTGCGATCACGATATCGCCGATCATATCGCCTTTGAATTCGATATGGCCCCGGATCAGGTCTGTGAAGCCGATTGCATGCTCGGGCATGACGAAGCGGATCACTCCCTTGCTGTCCTGGCCGAGATGCTTTTCGCGGCAGGCGCCGTCGTACCGGGGCGCGATGCCTGACTCGAGCATTTCTTTGCGCTTCGCCTCGAGTTCGTCCTTCGTGCAGGTGCACCAATACGCTTTCTTTTCATCAAGGAGCCGTTTCAGATGGGTTTCGTAGAGATCGAGCCGTTCGCTCTGGCGGATCGGCCCCTCGTTCCACGTTATTCCCAGCCACTCCAATTGCTCGACGATGTCTTTTTCGAATTCGGGGGTCGAGCGGGCGAGGTCGGTGTCCTCGATGCGGAGTATGAGCTTGCCGCCGTTCTTTTTCGCAAAAAGCCAGTTGAAAAGTGCCGTGCGGGCGGTTCCCACGTGCAAGAATCCCGTCGGCGATGGCGCCATGCGTACCCGTACTTCCATTGCTCAAGGGTAGCACCGTCCATGGGGTTTCGCCAGCGTTTAACTTGACTTTTTATATAAATAGTGCTATATTATTAACAGCGTACACAAACGGGTATTTCAGCCCATTCTCGTTGAAAAAGGAGTGCTTACCGTGGTTATTGCAAAAACAGTGTTCCGTTGGCTTAGGGAGAGCGTTGCAGTTCTCGTCGAGGCTATGCCGGTCGGCGAACCCGTAACCGATCTTTGTGCCGAGGGGTACGAGATCATCGGCGTCGTCGACGATCTTGAAGTGCGGGCCCTGTTCTGGCTCGTGAGTCGGCACAGCAATGCGCTTCGCGAACTTCAAGTCCAGGAAGAGCTTGCCAGTCAGGCCCTTGCTCTGGATGCGACCGATGCCGATGCTTCGGCGAAGCAGTCCAGTCTTCGATTGCAATTTCGCAATCATGCGATGCAGAGCGCTTCTCTCCAGAGTCTCTTCGCTGAGTCGGTGAAGTCCCTGGTCGTGGATCAGCTTCCTGACGGGCGCTTCGACCTCTGTCTCGGCAAAGGCTGGAGGATCGGCTACAAGACGCTTCCCAAGGATTCTTTCGGCAGCGCCTTGTTGCGGTTGAGCGTTGACGGGCGGTGGCCGCAGGGATAACGGGTCGGTATCCGTTCGCTATCAGTTTCAGTGCCCTGCCTCTCTTTGGAGGCGGGGTCTTTTTATTTGACGTATTACAAAATAGATGTTATATTATGCATAGGTTCAATTTCGGGCATTTAGCCCTCACTCGTTGAAAAGGAACGATCGCGTGTCGAAGCAAGCTCTTCAGTCGTGTTTTTTAGCCAATCTGCTTGACGAGCTCACCGCCCTTTCGAAGGATTTGCCTCCTGGTGGGCCGGCAGTTGCGTCTACGGATGCCGAGGTTTTGGGCGTCGTCATCGATGACCTCACCAAGGCCGCCTATTTCCTCCTGACTCGGATTCAGGGCGATGAGGCGAAGACATTGCGCCTTGCCGAGCTCGCCTTAGAGATGCAGCAGGTCGAGACCGGCAAGTCATTCGAGGTTGAAGCGGCGGAATTGCGTGTGCGGCGATATGCGCACACTCTCCGCAAGCAGACTGTCGAAACCCTTCTCTGGACCGGCATGAAGGGCCAGGTCGCGTCGCTCGTCGCCCATCTCGATGGCACGGTCACTCTCGGTCCGGGTTGGGAGATCATCCTTCTTCCTAATGCGGAAGACGGCGGTATGGGTGGCATGCCTGTGTTCATTGCCGCTCCCTCTTCGGGCCGCCGCCGTCGTCGCCAGGAGTAATGGCTTGTGGCGTTGTCGAGTTCTTTCCGTGAGTCGCATCTGTGCCTCACCCCTTCTTCGGGGGTGGGGCCTGTTTTTTATTCAGTTCGCGATCCCGATGATGTCCTCTGCTATTTTTTTGCTGCATCTGGTTTTGCGAATCGTTTTGCCGCCGCACTCATTGCTTCGTTTTCCCCCATAGCAGTTTCGATGGTGCTTATGAGCGTTTCTTTCGATGCATCTTTTTCTTCGAGCATGATGGCCGCGCCCGTTGCCGCATAGGTCGTCGCATTCACGCGTTGGTGGTCATTCGCCGCTTCGGGGAGCGGGATAAGGACTGCGGGCTTGCCGTAGGCCGCGATCTCGAAGATCGCGGAGCCTGCCCTACTCACGACGCAGTCCGCGGCGGCATAGGCACTGGCCATGTCGCTATCCAGGAATTCGCTCGGGCGGTAGTTCGGGCGTAGTCCGGCCGCAAGCTCTTTTTCCATCGTTCCGAGCCGTGCCATGCAATCCGCATATGTAGCACTGCCGATCTGGTGGATCACGCCGTATCGCGCGAGGAGTTCCGGCAACGCTTCCATGACGAGATCATTCATGCGTGCCGATCCTTGCGAGCCGCCGATGACGAGGATCAGGGGCTTTTCCGGGTCGAGCCCGAGCGCGGCTTTCGCTTCGCGCGGATCGCTTCCCGCACATCGCATGGTGTCCGTGCGAAGCGGGACGCCGACTGCGCGCGTTTCCTTGCCCGGGAACCATTCTGCCGCGCCTTCCCAGCCGAGCTCGGCGATTTTCGCCCATTTTCCCGTGACACGGTTCACGAGGCCCGGCACGTTGTCCGACTCATGCACGACGATTGGCACGCCGTAGAGCCTGCAGGCCATAAGCACGGGTAAGGCGCCGGGACCGCCTTTCGAGAAGGCCGCGTGCGGCCGGAAGATACCGACCTTCACGAACGCTTGCGCTATGCTCCAGGCGAATTTTACGCCGTCTACCGCGTTCATAAGCGAGAAGTAGCGGCGCATCTTAGCTCCCGCTATGGGCGATATCCGCATCCCCGCTTTTTCGATTGCTTCGCTGAATGCGTTTCTTGGTCCGAAATAGCGGCATTCGCACCCTTCGAGATGTTCCGCTACGGCAATGAGCGGGTAGATATGCCCGCCCGTTCCCCCTCCCGTGAGCGCGATGCGTTTCATGCGGTGTGTTTCGAGATGTTATTCACGATTCCCATGATAGTCAAGAAAACCGTGAGCGCGGTGCTTCCGTAGCTTATGAACGGCAATGACATGCCCGTGAGCGGCATGAGGCCGGATATCGCCGCCACGTTCACGAACGACTGGATGCCTATGAGCGAGGCGAAGCCTATGAGGAGCAGGTGGCCGAATTGGTCGCGCGCCCGGTGCGCGATGAATAGGATGCGCAGGACGAGCGCTAGGAGGAGTCCTACGAGCGTCATCGACCCCACGAAGCCGAGCTCTTCTCCTACAACGGCGAAGATCGAGTCGCCGAGCGGCTCGGGCAGGGAATGCAGTTTCGTGAGCGATTGGCCGTATCCTACGCCCGTGAGCCCTCCCGACCCGATAGCGTTCTTCGCCTGGTTCACCTGCCAGCCGCTCGTTTGCGCGTTCCGGTCCGGGTGGAAGAAGGCCTCGATGCGCGCGAGGCGGTACGGGGCGAGAAATACGGCGATCGCGAAGCCTCCCGCTATGAGTCCCATGATCACGGGCAGATACGAGAGCCGTGCCCCGCTCGCGAAGTACATGATGACGGCGATCGTTCCCACGAGCATGCTCGCGGACGTCGCCGGCTGTTTCAGGAGCAGGCCCATGACTATCGCGAGGATCGCGAGGAAGGCGGCGAAGCTTTTCGCGGTATGGCGCCCTTTCCCCCTCGTGCTCGCGAGCCATGCCGCGAGATAGATTATGAAAAAGAGCTTGAGCGGTTCCGATGGCTGGAAGGTCACGGGGCCCGCTTTCACCCAGCGTGCCGCGCCCTTCATCTCGACCGCGAGCGGGGTGAACGTGAGCATGAGGAGCACGATGCCGAAGGCCATGCCGAGCGCCGAGAGTCTCTCGTACCTCTTATAATGGATATTCGAGGCGAGGATGAAGCCCAGGAGGCCGATCGCGAGGCCGGATATCATCTGGTGCTTCAGATAATACAGGCTATCGCCGGTATTCAGCTGGCTCAGGTTCGACGATGCGGAGGCGAGCATCGCGAGGCCGAAGGTCGTGAGGAGCGCGGTCAGGAGGATCACGACGTAGTCGTTGCCGTGGTTCTCGAGGGAGGAGAGGCGTTTCATTTCGGGGAATGCGCCTTTGCCAGCATGGCGCCGCCCTTGCCGCCATATGCGCCGTTCACGATCGTGCGGGCGATTTCGTACCGGTCGTCCATGAGGACCATGTCCGCGCTCCAGTTTTCTTTCAGCATGCCGCGTTTGCCGAGGCCGTATGCGCGCGCGGGAAGATGTGTGAGCTTCATGACGGTCTTCTCGATCGGCCAGCGTAGGGCGTCGCCTGCCGCGAACGCCGCTTTCGGCGGACCCGCGATGAGCGCATGGTCGTCATCCATTATTTCCAGGGCGAGCGGCGAAAGCTTTTCTTTCACGGCGATGGTCGCATTCATGCGCGTGAGCCGCATGAGTTCGAGCAGGGCTTCTTTCGCCGTCATGTCACGGTCGCGGGCGAAGGTCTCGATGGTTATACCCGCGAGCTGTTTATGCTCCCAGGGCACGCGCGCGATCACCGCGTCCGGGTGGCGCGGCAGTTCGCGCACGAGTTCCTTCTTGCCGGATTTATCCCGCATGATCTCTTTCAGCTCGGCGAAGGTCTCTTTCCGCATGTGGTGCGGGAGGAGATCTGCGAGGGGCGCGAGACGGACATCCCCGAGGCCGATCTCGATGAAGAGGTTGTCGCCCGCGTTCTTCACCGCCTCATATGAAAGTAGGAATTCCCTTTCCGTCGCCTTGTTCAGTCCGTTCGGCACGAATCCCGCGATAACCATGGTGACGCCCGTTGCCTTGTACAGCGAGAGCGCCTCCTGGACCGCTTCCATGCAGTGTTCTTCGTGGCGCCTCAAGCCGATCGCGAGAACCCCCTTTTCTTCCGCGACCGCCTGCGCGACGGCGCGCGCTTCTTCGTGGGATATCTTCTGGCCGTACGGGCTCTTGAGGTCGAGCGATATGCCGAGCGCCCCTTCGCGCATCGCCGTCTTCCCGATATGCGCCGCCACGCGCATTTCCCTGTCGGTCAGGTCGCCTTTTCCCTTTCCTTGCACGTCGCGCCTGATCGTCTCGTAGCCCGCGAGCGTTCCGAAATTCGGGCCGAGCGGCACGCTCTCCATCATCCGGCGGAATTCCTTCATGCCGTGCCAGCCAACGTTCGCCGAGCGTCCGCCCGCCCATTTTTTGAGCGGATCGAGCGATCCGTACATGAGCGGCGCGAGGGAAATCCCGTCGTTCCCCCCGATCGCCGTCGTCACGCCACTCGCCAGGCAATCGTCCTGCCCGGGATCCTCTAGGATCGCGAGCGAGTGGTCCATATGCGAATGGATATCCACGAATCCGGGCACGCACAGCATGCCGAGCGCCTCGATCGTCACGTCCGCTTTCTTGTTCGGGAAATTTCCCATTGCGGAAATCGCCTTACCCGAAACGAATATGTCGCCGCGGCGCATCGGCTCGCCCGATCCGTCGACTATTTTCGCATTTTTCACGAGAATCATCGTTTCAAGTATCCCATTTTTCACGATGAGCCTCAACAATGCGCGCACGTCGCGCGATTCGCGCGAAAAATAGTTTTCCACAGTTGACACTTGACACTGGTGTGCGAGAATAAATGCATAACAAGGTCGTTCGTTGAGCCGAGAATTATAAAACAAACATAAAAAATTATGGCAGCAAAGAAGAAGGCAAAGAAGACGATGAAGAAGACGATGAAGAAGACGATGTCGAAGAAGAAGAAATAAGCTTTCGGGCTTTGAAAAAACCGCCGGGCATATCGCTCAGCGGTTTTTTCATTGTCCTCCGGTCCGGAACTTCCGATACCGTCCTCAGAGGAACCTGTCGAGGAAGAATATCACGAGTCCCATGATGCTCGCGACGGCCGCGATGATCCAGAAGCGCATCGTGATCTGCGATTCGGGCCAGCCGATCGCCTCGAAGTGGTGGTGAATGGGCGTCGAGTGGAATATCTTCTTTCCGCGGAGCTTCTTGCTCGTGACCTGGACGAGGACGGAGAGCGTCTCGACTATCGGGATGATTGCAAAGAACGGCAGGAGGAGCGCCGTGTTCGTGAGCATGGCGGTTACGCCGAGCGTGATGCCGAGCGCCATCGATCCTGTGTCTCCCATGAAGAACCGTGCGGGGTAGATATTGAACCAGAGGAATGCCAGGAGCGCTCCCGCGATGACCGCGTTGAATGTCGCGAGATGGTAGCGCGCGAGAGCGAAGGCGATCACGGTGAGCGCCGAGAACGAGAAGAGCATCACGCCTCCCGCGAGGCCGTCCAAGCCGTCGGTCTCGTTCACGGAGAACGCGGAGGCGATCACGACGAACATGAAGAACGGGATGTACCACAGTCCCATGCTCACATTGCCGACGAACGGGATATGCAGCATGTCCGTGCCGACCCGGTAGTAGAACCATAGGGCGCCTACGAGCGATATCGCGAAATACATCACGAGCTTCTGGCGTACTGATATGCCCCGGCCCGTGGGGCCCATGCGTAGGATGTCCAAAAGGTCGTCGATGAGCCCGATGATCGCCGCGATGAAGAATGCGGCGATCGGCAGGTAGGTCTGCGCCCTGTCTATGAAATTGAAGAGGGGCATGAGCATCAGGATGAGCGCCAGGATGAGCGCCGTGCCCCATATGATGATGCCGCCCGCGGTCGGCGTCCCCTCCTTTCCCTTGTGCAGTCTCGCGAACACGGGTGCCGATTCGCTCGAGCGTATGGGCTTTTTCAGATGGAAGCGCTTGATGAGGCGCGTGACGGCAGGGGTGAGCGCGAGCGCCACGACGAACGAGCCGATCGCCGTCGCCAATATCCTTATAGCTTGAAACGTTGCGATAGCCATGCGAAGAGTTTTTCGGTCTGTATGAAGCGTTCCGACTTGTCAGGCGTGCCGAGGACGATGATCGTGACCGGGCCGTGCGCCGTCCTCCATATCGTTATTAGATTCCCACTCGCCTCGTCGGTGAAGCCCGTCTTGCCTCCCAGGAAGTCGGGACGTCCCGCGAATTCGTTGATATTCGGCATTGCCGTGCCGCCTACGGTGACGGATGGCGCCCTGCTCCATTCGAATATTTCCGGGTGTTTCTGCAGGATATAGCGGGCGAGCTTGTCCACGTCGTCTGCCGTCGATTGATTGAGATATGATAACCCGCTCGCGTCGCTAAATCCAGTGCCGTACATATTGAGGCTCTTGGCCTTCGCGTTCATGAGCGCGAGCCATTGGTCGAGTCCCAAGGTATCCGCGAGGGCTTCTGCCGCGCCGTTATCCGAGATCACCATCATGCGGCGTATGAGGTCGTCCCGTTCCGCGCCGTACGGGATATTCTCGAGCGCGATGACCGCGGTCATGAGCTTCGTGAGCGAGGCTAGGGGCCACCGCTCTTCCGGCCGGAGGCGGAAGAATACGGTACTTCCCAGGGACTCCTTCGCGAGCGCCGCGTTGATCTTCAGTTCTGGCAGGGGCACTTCGCCCTCGATATCGTCCCCGTTTCCGGCATAGGGCGAGACTGCTCCATTCTCCCCTACGCTCGATGCCGCAACGGGGTCATGGAGCGGTTTGGCACGCGTCGCGACGGGCTTTTTCATATTCACCGCATAGGCTGAAAAAAAAACCGCGGCCACGAGAAAAAATGCTTGCAGGCTGCGCTTCATGGGTGATAGGTTGATTGTATATATGCTCGCTCTCTACCGCAAATACCGGCCCAAATCGTTTGCGGAACTGGTCGGTCAGGAGCAGGCAGCCGAGATATTCAGGAATGCGGCGCGGCAGGGCAAGCTTGCCCATGCGTACGTCCTCTACGGTCCCCGCGGCACGGGGAAGACCACCGTCGCGCGGCTGATCGCGAAATTGGCGAATTGCCTCTCGCAGGACCACGTGAAGAAGGAAGGTGAACCCTGCAACGCGTGCGCGGCATGCGCGGAGATCGACGCGGGGCGGGCAATGGACGTGATCGAGATCGACGCGGCCTCGAATCGCGGCATCGACGAGATCCGGGACTTGAAGGAGAGCATCCGCGTGTCCCCTTCCTCGTATACCCACAAGGTATTCATCGTCGACGAGGCGCACATGTTGACGGGCGCCGCGTGGAATGCGCTCTTGAAGACCTTGGAGGAGCCGCCCGAGCGTACCATCATAATCCTCGCCACGACCGAGTACGAGAAGATTCCCGCGACGATCGCCTCGCGCGCACAACGTTTCCATTTTAAGAAAATTCCGTTGCAGACGATCGTCCTGAAACTCAAGGAGATCGCGGCGAAGGAGAAAATTTCCGTTTCCGACGATGTGCTCGAGTTCATCGCGGCATCGTCCGACGGCGGCTTGCGCGATGCGGAGTCGCTTTTGGATCAGGTTACGGTCTTGTCGGATGCGCCGGATATCGCCTCCGTCGAGGCGATCGTGGGCCGGGCGGGGGCGAAGCGCGTGATCGCCTGCGCGAACGCGGTTATCGCTCATGACGTTGCTGCGGCGCTAGAGCAGATCGCGGACATCCAGGCTGCGGGCGGCAATATCGTCGACCTGAACAAGGAGCTCATCATCTACCTGCGCCGGGCGCTCGCCTTGCGCTTCGACCCGATGCTCGAGTCATCGTTCAAGGACGAGCTTACGAAGGAGGAATTAGCCTCGGTCAAGGCGCATAGTGCGGCGATCGACCCGCAGAAGGTCATCGAGCTTTTGAAATCCCTCATCCGCGCCTATACGGAGATGCGCTACTCCCCCTTCCCGCACGTGCCGTTCGAGGTCGCGATGATTGAGCATTTGGGGTAAAAGTGATAGAATCCGCTTAGAACCTATCTCATAATCCCCTCGCAACGCGACTCGAGAGGATGATGAGATAGGTTCTCAATTACCAGGTCGTCTAATGGTCGGACAGCGGGCTTTGAACCCGTCAATCTAGGTTCGATTCCTAGCCTGGTAACATCTATGGGCGCCCGTTCGAGGACGATCGAGACGTAATATGAAAAACATCGA
>CALQZH010000005.1:0-4769 GCA_943349395.1 Parcubacteria group bacterium
TCGCTGCCAACGAGAAACTCCTGATAACAATGACGAGCTCGACAGCCCCCGGATTTCCCGAATTGACCGGCGTGAATGATTCAACCAAGGTGCTCATGACCCCATTGAGAAATACGGCCGTTCCGACGAACGAGATAGTGCTAGTAACGGCGCGTGGCAAGACGCCTGATACCGTAGAATTCGAGGTGAAGAACGTATCATCTACCGCGGCATCGGCCGCAGAAACCCGGAATTTCTCATATCTCATGATCCGTTGAAGGCTATAATGCCATAGACGCCGTATGGTATGATACACGCATGAAAGCGGATTCACGGACAGAATTCACCCTCACGAAAATCGCGGCATTCGGAGCCGGATTCGCAATCGCATCAGCCATACTCGCGTATCTCCTAGCCGCATCAATAAAAATGCAACGAGGCGTAAATGTGTCAGCAGCAACGTTCGACTCACAGCTCGCCCCCGCAACGAGCACCATCCCCGCGTTCGACATCGGCTCGTCGAACGCAAAATGGAGGTCCTTATTCCTGGCACAGGATATGAACGTCGATAGCAAGGTGATCTGGGCAAGCGGAGGTACGGCTACCGTAAATAACAGCATCTCCTTCCTCAGGACGGGATTCCTAAGCGTTGCCATTCGCGTCCTCGCTGCCAACGAGAAACTCCTGATAACAATGACGAGCTCGACAGCCCCCGGATTTCCCGAATTGACCGGCGTGAATAATTCAACCAAGGTGCTCATGACCCCATTAAGAAATACGGCCGTTCCGACGAACGAGATAATACTGGTAACGGCGCGTGGCAAGACGCCTGATACCATAGAACTCGAGGTGAAGAACGTATCATCTACCGCGGCATCGGTCGCAGAAACCCGGAATTTCTCATATCTCATGATCCGCTAACGCGCGGATCGCATCCTGGACGTCGTCCGGAATCGCGATCGGCTTGCCGACGGGACTTGTGCCCGGATAGCGCCACGCGGAAATCACGAGAATCTTCGATCCCGTCTTCCGGTGCATCACCCACACCTCGTGGGATTTTTTCGCGCCCGCCTTCTGCATGGAAGCCGCGGTATGCTCGGAAACCCCCTCCTCGACGCGCGCCGGATGCCGAATGATCCGCTTCGCGAGGCTCTCGGATATGCGATACTGGCGCATCTTCGCCCGGACATGATGTGTCCATTCATATATCACGCGCATATTCGCGATGATATACATGAGGATCCTACGCGGCCTTCGGCTTCGCCTTGATGCTCTTATGCACGAGTTCCGAACTCGACTGCACCTTGCCCCCGCGGCCCATATTAAAAATCATCCTGCAGCCGATCTCGCGGCATACCGGCACCTCGGGAATATTCCCGAGCTTGCGGTCGCCCCCGTTCGCGAATATGTCGGGCCTGATCTTCCGCAAGGAATCGCAGATGCTCATGTCCTGCGTGCCCTTCTTGTGCGTGGTATAGATCACCTTGTCCACGCAGCCAATCGCCTCGATGATTTCCTTTCGTTCCTTCTGCGGCATGAATACAAACCCCTTCTTGTACCGCAACCAATGGTCGTTGTTCAGGATAACGATAAGCCGGTCGCCGAGCTTCTTAGCGTCCTGGAACATGCGCACATGGCCGATATGCAAAGGATCGAATCCCCCGCTCACCGTGACGACAATGGCCTTTTTCTTCGGAGTCTTTTCCATCACGCGCCGTGGCATTTCTTATACTTCTTCCCGCTCCCGCACGGGCACGGCTCGTTCCGCGCCGCCCCTTCATATTGCCTCGGCCCCTCCGTTTTCAGATTTCGTCCGCCAGCTGGCGGATTTTCCACGGCCGCAGTCGCGGCGTCCCTGATCCTCTCCTCGTTCTCCTTCATCCAGTCCTCGAGCCGCACGAGCATGGCCTGGTAGAAGAGATGCGCCTCGCGCCGATACTCGACGAGCGGATCGCGCTGGCCGTACGCGCGTAAGCGCACGGAATCGCGCAACGACTCCATGTCCTCCAGGTGCGTCATCCACAGCATGTCGAGCGCGGCCAAAACCTGCCCGGGCGCGCCGGATACGAGGAGCGCCTGCCGCTTCGCATACACCGCGCTCCTCTGCTTGTTAATAACGTCGTCATACTCGAGAAGGTGTTTGCGCGAATCGAAGTTGAAGCCTTCGACCTTCATCTGCGCCTGCTCAATGACCTTCGAGACGACGCGCGACTCGATCGGCATATCCTCGGGCATGTCCATGCGCTCCATCATCCCCTTCAGACGATCCCCGCCGAAGACGCGCAGGAGATCGTCCTCGAGCGACATGAAGAATTGCGATGAACCCGGATCGCCCTGCCTGCCCGCGCGGCCGCGAAGCTGGTTGTCGATGCGCCGCGCATCGTGCCGCTCGGTGCCAAGCACGTAGAGGCCGCCTAACGCGCGCACCGCCTCGGCTTCCGCCGGATCGACGGGATTCCCGCCCAATATGATGTCGACGCCGCGGCCCGCCATATTCGTAGCGACCGTGACCGCCCCGCGCTTGCCGGCCTGCGCGATAATCGCGCCCTCGCGCTCATGGTTCTTCGCGTTCAGCATCTCGTGCGGCACGCCCTCGAGCGACAAGAGACGGGATAATAGCTCGTTCTTCTCGATCGACGCGGTACCGACCAAGACCGGCTGGCCGGCCTCATGCCGCTTCTTGATCTCCGAGACTGCCGCCGCAAACTTGCCGTCGAGGCTCTTATAAATCAGGTCGACCATGGCCTTCCGGAGCATGGAACGGTTGGTGGGGATCGTCACGACCTCGAGCTTGTACACCTTGTCGAACTCCTCGGCGGACGTCTGGGCCGTGCCCGTCATGCCCGCGAGCTTCTTGTACATGCGGAAATAGTTCTGGATGCTCACCTCGGCGTACGTGCGCGACTCGTGCTGGACCTTCACGCCCTCCTTGGCCTCGATCGCCTGGTGCAAGCCGCCCGAGAACCGGCGGCCGTGCATGAGCCGCCCTGTGAACTGGTCGACGATGACGATCTCGCCATCTTTCACCACATAATCCTTATCGAGCGTGAAGAGGCCGTACGCGCGGAGCGTTTCCTGCATGTAATGGACGAGCCGGGAGTTCTCCGGGGCGTAGATGTCGGGGATCCCGAGCGCCTGCTCGACGCGGTCGATGCCCTCCTGGGTTATGTCGACGGCCTTCATCTTCTCGTCAACCAGGTAATCCGTGCCGCGCGAGAGGCCAGACACGATGCGGGCGAACGTCTTGTAATACTCGCTCGACTCCGCGTCCGGCGCGGAAATGATGAGCGGCGTGCGGGCCTCGTCGATCAAGATGCTGTCGACCTCGTCGATCACGGCATAAGTGTGCCCGCGCCTCTGGACCTGCCCGTCCAGGGAATATGCCAGATTGTCGCGGAGATAGTCGAAGCCGAACTCGTGGTTCGTGCCGTACGTTATGTCGGCCTCATACGCCTCGCGGCGCGAAACGGGACGAAGGAAATCTTCCTGCACGAGAAAACTGCCCGTCGTATCGCGCTCCTTGTCGGCCTCGGACTCGGCTTTGGCGTCAAACGAGGGGTCATACAGATACGCGCGGTCATGCGCGATGCATGCGACGGAGAGCCCGAGAAAAGCGTATACCTGGCCCATCCAGACCATGTCGCGCTTCGCGAGATAATCATTCGCCGTCACGACATGGACGCCGCGGCCCGGCAACGCGTTCAAGTACGCAGGCGCGGTGGCGACCAAGGTCTTTCCCTCGCCCGTGACCATCTCGGCGATCTTCCCGTCATGGAGCGCCATGCCGCCGATCAGCTGGACGTCGTAATGGCGTTGGCCCAAAACGCGCCGGGCGGCCTCGCGCACGAGAGCGAACGCGCGCGGCAAAAGATCGTCGAGGGATTCCCCCGATACGGCCCGGGCCTTCAAGGCGAGACTCTCGGCCTTGATACGAGCATCGTCCTGCGCCGCGAGCTCAGGCTCGAACTGGCCTATCCGGACAGCCCTGGAACGGTATTTTTTGAGCGGATCAAATAATGAGAACATCGGTAAATAGATAGTTTTTTCGAGTGCCTATATGGTACGCCTTCGGGGCGTGCCCGGCAACTCGGAAACGGACTCGACTTCCTCCTCGAGAGTGACGCCGAATTTCGCATGCACCTCGTGCCTCACGAGGTCGATGAGCTTCCGCACGTGCGAGGCATCGGCATCGCAGGCATTCACGATGAAATTGGGGTGCTTCTGGCTCACCATGGCCCCGCCGAAGCTGACACCTTTCATGCCCACGCGGTCGATGAGGAGCGCGGCGGGAAGGACGGGGAACGGATCCGTCTTCACATGGCGCGCAAGCTCCTCGTTATTCCGCACGGCATCCGGAACGGTCGCCCACGCAACATTCTTAAATATGCTCCCCACATTCGGATAATCGAGCGGCTGGCGCGCCGCGCGCCATGCGATCTTTTCCGCGATCGCCTTCGCGACCGTCTCGGGTGCCGCGCGCACGAGGGAAAAAGTCGCGGAAAGGATGACCTCTCCCTTGGCCGCATTCTTGAATATGCTGTCGCGATAGCCGAACGCGCACGCGCGGGCGCCGCGTTTCGTGATCATGGGCGATGATCCGGAAATATCCGTGGAGATAACGTCGACGACGGAATCTTTCATCTCGCCGCCGAATGCGCCCGCATTGCCGCGGATCGCGCCGCCGACCGTGCCCGGAAGCCCTCCGGCCCACTCGAGACCCGAAAAGCCGCGCGCGGCACATAGCTCGAGAAGCTCGTGCACGGACGTTCCGGCACCCGCCGAAACGGCAC
>CALQZH010000005.1:4779-14983 GCA_943349395.1 Parcubacteria group bacterium
AATATGAAAATAGGAAGCTTCTTGTCCGCGGCGAAACGCGCGGCATGCATGAGCGCGGTGATGCCGTCCGCATGACAAAAATAGCGGGCAACCCCGCCAATCGCATAATTGCTATAGCCCTTCAAAGGGACGTTTTTCCGTATCATCTGCATCGATATCGAAGTGGCTCGTTGTTTCCCCGTGGGAGGCGATTAGTTGACCCCTGGTAACCAATGGTAATAAGTGAGTGCTGGAATCGCCTCCCGAATACAGTATGGGCAAAAACAAAAAGCCCCGCAAGCGGGACTTTCTGCCATTGGTTGGGGGTCATGTCCAAGCGAATTAAATAAGCCTAGTCACTACCCTCACTTACCTTCCAATAGCATATCAGAATATCTTCCCGCTGTCAAATAGATTGACTTTTCATAAAAAAAGATGGTATATATAAACTACGATCTGCACCGTGCAGAAAGGGAAATACGACATCATTGACAACGGAAGGGAGGAGCCATGCAGCTGAGCGATCCTGATGATGAGGACTCAAGCGGTACTGGCCGAGGGCTTTGGTCCAACAGCGTATGGGAAAGCGAAGCAGCCATGAGTTACGGAGAACCGACCGAATGGGACTTGAGAGACGAGGCGGAAGAAGGCGATGAACGGCACCGCGAGCGCGGATCGGAACGGGAGCAAGGAGTTTTTTACAGCTTCTCGCCGCCACAGGAAACGTCTTCGCGCGAACTCGTCGATTTCGACCCGAGGACATGCATGGATCGCGGCGCGCCCAAGCACACGGAGGCACTGCCCGAACGGCATGTCTTCAAGGCAGCGATGTTCTACGGCCATGTCACCGACTGCGAATGGATGGACGAGGATTCAATGTCGGCGAAGCTCTGGAAAGATCGGGAGAAGCTCGATATCTTCATCGGCAAGGACATGCACGATGAAGAGGGCCCATGGCTGATCTTCCTCGTCCATCGGACCCACTTCGGGTCGCGAATCGAGGAAATGGAGATTCCCAAAGGCCAATGAGAAGCCCTAGGGAAAAGAATGCGGGATTTCAAAACCCGGGACCGTTACGGCGGCCCCGGGTTTTTTTATTGCGAGGAAACGAGGAAATCCTTGACGCCCGTAGCCGTTACGAAATTAGGACCTTCTGATGATAATGTTCCGGAAAAATTCACGAGGTCTCCCACGCGAATATCCGAAAGATTGATACGTTTATTGTCAGCCCCGACGACGCTGGTGCTCGGAACGGCACGCACGTTCCAAGAAGTATTGAAGAGACTGACGATGATTACCGAAGGATCAGAAACGGATATTCCTTCCATAGTGCCTCCGTGAAGGGTCATATTGCCCTTGACTCCCACGGCGATCTTTTTCGCCTTCACAGCCGCAAGAGCGGCATCCATAGCCCTCTTCTGAGCATCGATCCTTGATTGTAAAATTTTTTCGCTCTGCTTCACGGGATTGATTATGAAACGGACCGTTCCTTTGAAATTATCCGTCGTATCCCTGATTATGTTCGACAATACGCTGGCATGAGACGTACTCGCAATGCCGATGCTCAAAACCGCCGATAAGAGAATTAATTTTTTCATAGCATAATAAGTATAACAAATAAGAGCATGTCAGGGAAAAGGAGCATTCAAAACCCGGGACCGTTACGACGGCCCCGGGTTTTTTCTAATTGGTACGGGCAGAAATGGAACTCGCCCTGATCCTCGTGCCCTCATTATTCAGGAAGAAACCGGAAATTTTCGCGGACATGCCGGCCCGGAGAAGTTCCGCAGAGCTCTTGGCTCCGTTTACGGTCACTTTGGTATCCTGGCTCGTTACGACAAAGATCGTTTTACCATTTTCCACGATCATGATGGCGTCATTGCCGATCCTGATAGTGTCAGCAGCGGCGATCCCTAACACGCCGCTTATTGAAGACAGCTTGCTTTTAGCGGTTATTTTCGTTGCGAGAAACGTGGAAGCCTCATTGTTCCAGAGGCCCACAGCCGTCACCGTCATGCCATTCAATATGGCGCCGAAGGGGCCGGCGATGCCGTCTAGAGGACTTGCGACGCCGTCAATCGTGACAACCGCGCCCGCCGACGGAGTCACTGTCTGGACCTTCCTGTCTTTCGGACGAAACATGAAGGATGAAGCCGAGGCGTTCGTCACGGCCCCCGAAAAAGTGACAAGGCTCTCTTGGATGGAGAAGTCCTTGAGACTTGCGGTCGCTATGGCATAAGGACTTTCGGATTCGGCTATCAGCTTCCCGGTAATATTGACGATATCCCCTACGAGAACTTCCCCGAGGTTCGTGACCTGGTTATTGGCCCTGGTTATCTTGGTTGCCGAACTGACGGTCAAATTCCAAAAGGTGTTGAAAACACTGATAGTAACGATGCTCGGAACGGTGGCGGAAATGGCCTGCACCTCCCCGCCGTTTATGCTTATAACGCCCTTGGTATCCACGGAAATTTTCCGCGCCCGAGCGGCCCCCGCAACGACGGCAACGGTAGCAGGATTCACGACCCTACTCACTTCATTGATCACCTTGCGCTTTATTCCCAAAGGATCCACGACGAAACGCACGGTGCCTTTCATATTATCTCCCGCATCGTCAATGATCTTCGACAATATGCTGGCATGCGAGGTGCTCGCGACGCCGAAACTCAAGATCGCCAATGCGAGAATTATTTTTTTCATAGCATGGTAAGTATAGCGTTATCGTATCTCGAACGTCACATTCACGTTCACCTGCGCCTCGTCCGTGCCCGGCTCGAATGCCGGCGCCTCGCCCCCTGCCGCCATATCGGCCTTCATGTACATCGGGCGCGAATACCCTCCGCCGGAACCTTCGGAAAACGTGACCACGCGGCCGATCGATACGCCCGCCGCGCGCGCAAGCGCCTCGGCCTTCGAGCGCGCCTTCATGAACGCCTCAGCCCGCGCAGACGAGAGATACGAATCGACGTTCTCCACGGAAAAGGACGGCCCGGAAATCTGGTTCACGCCCGAAGCGGGAAGCGCTCCCACGATCTTCCCGGAATTGTCGAGATTCCGCACCCTTACCGTCACGCTCTGCGTGATCTGGTACCCGTCGATGGACGACTTGCCACTCTTCTGCTCATAAGAGTATTTAGGCGATAGATTGTACGAGCTCGTCTGGATGTCCTTCGGATCGACGCCCAATCCCTTCACGATCGCCGTGGCCTCGTTCATCTTCCTCGTATTCTCCGCCTGGATCGCCGTCGCGCTCGCCCCCTCGGAAACCACCGAGAACGTTATGGTCCCGAGATCCGGCTTGATCGCGGCCTTTCCGTCCGCAGAGACCATTATGGTGCGGCTCGGCACGAGCGATCGCGACCAATTGCACGCCGCGTATGCCCCGACCACGAGCGCGAGGGTTCCTGCCCACACGAGCGCCGTACGCGACCACGCCATAACCCCCTCGTTCGTCATGCCTTTTGTGCCTGTTGCCATATATTTGTTATTTCCTTTTCATGAAGACTCGCGCCTCCGACCAAGAGGCCTTGGATATTTTCCTTTTCGAGGAATCCGCCGGCAGTCGTTGCCGTCACGGACCCTCCGTATATATACGATACCATGGCACGATAGCTTCCATGCGAAACCTGCTCGCGGATGAAGGCGATCTTCCGCGCGGCATCCGTGGGATTCTCGGGCTCGGCGCCCGGGGTCGTGCTGATCGCCCACACGGGCTCATATCCGATGAAGATAGGAGCAGTCTCCGCGGGAATACGTGAAAGCGCCGTTCTGATCTGCCGCTTCAAGACCTCATGGGTTTCCCCCGCATCGCGTTCCGGTTTCGTTTCCCCGACGCAGAGTATGGGAATAAGGCCGTCCGAAACGGCGAGCGCGATCTTTTCTGCAATTACATCGTCCGTCTCGCCTTCTCTACGACGATCGGAATGCCCGATGATTACATGCGTCGCGCCGCGCGCGGAAAGATCGGGCGCATAATCCTGCGCCCCGAGCGAAGCATGTACGATAGCCGCACGGACTTCGTCCAAGAACGCATGCGGCGGGCAAACGACCAGGCCCTCCTTATCGCTTCCGCGCGCGAGCGCCACGGCATCCGCCTCCGTCGTTATTTTTGCTTTCCAATTGGCAATGATTATTTTCATTCGCTCTCAGTATAGCAAAAAGCCGGGCCATGGACCCGGCTCTCGAAATAGGCACGCGATGAGGATCAGTCGCACGGCCCAACTGCTTCCAATGCGACCAAACGCTCATCATCCCACTTCTTCTCGAAAGCGGTGACCCTGAAACCGGGGGCTAAACCCCCATCCGGCAAAATATAACGCTCGGCACCGGCATACTCGCCGACAACATCGAGAAGGTCGTTCAGGCGGCAAGCAATCGTATGGGTAGGAAGCGCGAACCATGCGCACTCTCCCCTATCATGGATCAGAATGAGCCTCTGACCCCGAACGACGATGTCCGCATGGCCGGGAGCCCTCCTCATGAGCTTCTGCGGGAATGACACGCAAAAGCCATCCGCCTCGGTCACGTATTTAGCGAGAATGCTCAAACCTACGAGCCGATCATCGAGAAAGATCAAAGACGCATTCAAATCGAGTAACGCCACGATACGGCCCTCTTCAAGGAAAGAACGGAAAATTGACTCGGAAACGAGTATGCCACGAAAAAAGAGATTCGTCTATTTTCAAACCAAAAAACCTATTACGACCACGTGGATGGAACACGTCTTATGAGCCCGATTATACGAACCACCATCGCCTCTTCGAGAATATCGCTAAGGCGAATGGGATGACGCGCGAAGCGACGGAAGAAAAGCAGAAGAGAAATAGTTGTATGAGTCCCGGTAGGTCGAGTTCTATTTCTCTTGTCGGCTTTTCATTCGTAGCGAGTAAGCGGCATATGAGCCGGGCGCATTCGAGAAAGGCGATGGCGGTTCATGCCCGGTGAGTGACGTCTCACATCCGGTGATCGTAATACCACTTCATCACGTCGTGCCCGATCGGCACGGCGTTCAGGCTTCCCGTCTTCGCATCCTCGACGAGCACGAGCACGGCAAGCTGGGGATCGTCCGACGGGCCATAGCCCATGAAAAAGGCGTTCGTCTTCGCGTTGTTCTGTATCTGCGCGCTGCCGGTCTTCCCGGACGTCTTATACGAAAGGTCGTACAAGGCGCTCGCGGTGCCATAGGGCTTGCCGACCACGTCGCGCAGGCCTTGCCTGACCGCGACGAGCTCGTCTTTCCACGAGGAGAAATCGTGGAACATCTCGGGGGCAGCGCCGAAGAGGAAATGCGGCTTCATGCCGACTCCCCCGTTCGCGATGGATGAGAAGAAAGAAAGGAGGCGAATAGGAGTTACGCCGAGATCTCCCTGCCCGATGCTAACGTTATACGTGTCGCCGATGCTCCATGGCCTATGGGTACGCGCCTCTTTCTCTTCAGGCGCGGGGAGGAACCCGACGGACTCCGCGGGAATGTCGACGCCCGTCTTCGCATTCATCCCGAATTCGCGCCAATATTGGTTAAGCTTCGTTATGCCGAGACCGCGGCTGCGACCCACGTCGTTGCAGGTAGACGCCGTGCACCCGCCGCCCACCACATAGAAGAAGACATTGCTCGAACGGGCAAGCGCGGAATAGAGATTGACCCGCCCCTGGGGGCGCCAATCGAGGAACCGGTTCGGATGCTCGGGATCATACGGGTTCGGAAGCTCGAGATAGCCGGGGGAATATACGGAAAACTCGGGATCGATGAGATGCTCGTGGAGCGCGGCAAGCGCCACGAGCGGCTTGATGGTCGAACCGGGGCTATACACGCCGGAAATCGCCCTGTTGAAAAGGGGCTTCTGCGGATCGGAGAGATACGCGGCCGGATCGTTGTTGTCGAACGAAGGAAGGGAAACGAGCGCGAGCACTTCGCCGGTCTTCGGATTCATAGCCATGCCCACCCCCGAAGTCTTCCCGAGGGACGCGAGCCCCTCCTTGAAACGGGCGTAGAAATACTTCTGGAATTCGCCGTCGATCGTGGTCTTCAAGGGCAGTCCGGCCTGGGCCTCGCGCAGGCGCTTTTCTTGCAGGACATTCCCCTTGGCATCGCGATAGGTGACCCGCGCGCCGTCGGTCCCCCGGAGCGCGGCGTCATATGAGGCCTCGAGCCCCGCCGCGCCTTCGCGGACGGATTTGAAATCGACGCCCTTCGTATAGCCGATAATGGGCGCGAACACGGCCGCATCGGGATATTCGCGCCGATAATCGTCCTCGATGACGACCGCATCGCTTCCCAAGGCGCGCATATCGATGACCTGCTCGGCGGGAACGTCGCGCGCGACGGTGACGCGCACGGCGCTTTCGAGGTCGGCGCCCCGCACGAGAGAACGCACGGCCTCGGGATCCATGCCGAGGATATCCGCGACCTTCAGGAGCATGGCTGCGGGATCCGCGGCATGCGCGCGATACAGCTCCGCGATATCAATGCTCACCCGGAAACTCGGGATATTCGAAACGAGAGGGACGCCGAAGCGGTCCGTGATTACGCCCCGGTACGCAGGAATGACGAGCTCCTTGTCGACATTCGCCGCGGCGCGCAGGCCATAGAAAGCAACCTGGAACGCGTCGAGATAGGCAACGCGTATGAGAAAAACGGCAATGAGGAGGCCGGCGCATCCCCCGACGAGGAAGAAAGGTATGCGCGACAAAGGCATCTCGAGGCGCGAAGCCCCGGTCCAGTCGTCAAAAATGGAATCTTCAAGATGGATATCGTCCCGTTTCATCGTACAGGCGCGTGAAAAGGGCATGCAGGACAATTCCGAGAACGGCGGTGCATACCGCTTCCGTCGCGACGAGATAAGGATGCAGGGCTATGAACCGGGGGTCAACTATCGCATACGGAACGAACGTCGCGGCGAAGAGCGCGATCGAATAGCCAGGCAAGGGCTGCCAGGGGAAAAAGCGCCTCAGGGCATACGCGAAGATGAGCGCCGCGAAAACGGCGTACGAGGGAACCGCGAAGCCGGAAATCGCGTACAACGTCACGGAGGCGATAAGGGAAACGGCGGCATATACGAAAAAGCCCGGCACAACGAACGCGTAGGCGGAAACTCCGGCGAGAATCCAATTCGCTTTCAAGCCATAGGGTCCGGCAAGAAGCGATGCCTGGATAACGCCGGCAAGAACGGCCGAAAAGACGCCTTTCAGAAATCGGGAGTCCATTGCACGATGGCGATTTCCGTGAGATCCGCCGAAACGTAGGGAAGGCGCACGACCGCCTCCTGGAAGACGCCCCCTGAAGCGTCAGGATAGGCAGATTCGACCGTCCCGATGAGAAGTCCGTAGGGCAATTCCTTGCTCGCGGAAATTATCCGGTCACCGGGAACGACATGCTTGTCGCCGCCGATCATGCCCACGCGGACCGTAGGCCCTCCCTGGAGAAGACCGGGGATCTTGCCCGGGCCGATGCGGACGGGAATCTCCCAATCAGGGCTTCCCACAAGCCGTATGACGCTATGCTCTTTGGAGACCTGGGTAACCTGCCCTATGAGAACGTCGCCGAGCATGGCAGGCATCAGGGAACGGACGTTCTGCCCCGCGCCGCGGTCGACGCCCAAGGAGACATTGTTGTTGAAAGGATACGATGCGAATACGCGGGCGACGATCGGCGCGTCGGAAGGAATGGGAGGCGGAAGGAATGGGAGCGGATCAGAAGGGAGCACGGCGCACCGGGTGCCCCGAGGAAGGAAACGCGTCGCGACAGAGACCATGCGATAGCGGGTCTCCCCCGGCACGATGACGAGAATCGCGGCGAGAAGGATGAGGGCGATGACGACGGTGCGCGTGCGCATAGAACCCGGAAAGGATCAGACCCTGATATCGCGCGGGATGAGAGGATGGTTCAGGACGGGAGAATACTGCTCGAAATTCTCGACCGTGATGCCGGTGCCGCGAGCCACGCACGTGAGAGGATCGTCGACCACGACCGTGCGGATCGAAAGCTCCTTGGCGATCAGCTGGTCAAGTCCCCGAAGAAGGCTTCCCCCGCCGCACAAGTGGATGCCATGACGCAATATGTCGCCCGCGAGCTCCGGCGGAGCCGCCTCGATGACCTCGCGGATGGCCTCGACGATCATCTTGACCGAGCGGATGATCGCCGTGCGGATATGAGCGTCCTTCACGATGACCTCCTTCGGGAGCCCGGTCGTGAGATCGCGGCCGCGCACCGCCAATTCGGATTTCTCGTCGGTCTGGACGGCCGACCCTATCGCGATCTTCAGCTCCTCGGCAGTCGGCTCGCCGATCACGAGCCTGAACTCGTCGCGTATGAATCGGATGATATCGTCATTCAGCTTGTCCCCCGCGACCTTGAGGCTCTTCGACGTAACCGTGCCGCCCATGGAGATGACGGCGATCTCGGTCGTGCCGCCGCCGATGTCGACGATCATATTCGCCGTAGGCTCCTGGATCGGCAGGCGCGCGCCGATCGCGGCCGCGAGAGACTCCTCGATGAGATAGGCGTTCCGCACGCCCGCGCCCACGATCGCGTCCTCGACGGACTTCCGCTCGACCTCGGTGAGATTGCTCGGAATGCCGACGACCGCGCGGCGATAGCTGAAGAACGGGCTCGTCCCGGACAGGCGCTTCAGGAAATGGCGCATGACCTCCTGGGTCATCTCGAAGTCGGAAATGACGCCGTTCACGAGCGGCCGGACAACATTCACGTAATTGGGCGTGCGACCGAGCATTTTCTTCGCCTCGTTGCCGATCGCGAAAACGTTCCCGGTCTTCACGTTGACCGCGGCAATGGAAGGCTCATTCACCACGATGCCGCGTCCCGAAAGATAGATGAGGGTGTTCGCGGTGCCGAGATCTATGCCGACGCTCTTGCCGAAATAATTGAAATCAAATGCCATGGTTCAGTTCGCCCGCCGCATCCGAGACGGACATGAGCTTCCCCGCGCGCTCCCCCCGTTTCGCGAGTTCGACCATGTCGCCGGTCTTCTCGCTCACGACCGCCCGGAACGGCAGACCCATGAGATCGGCCGAAGCGAATTTCTCGCCAGGCGAGACGTCGCGATCGTCCCATAAGACTTCGATGCCCGCCGAGGAAAGCGCATCATACGCGGCCTTCGCGCGCGTTCCTTCGCGCGTGAAATCGAGCAGGTGAACCCGGAACGGGGCGATGCTCAGAGGCCACGCAAGTCCCTGCTCGGCATGATGGACCTCGGTGACCGCGCCCATGAGGCGACTGATGCCGATGCCGTAGGAACCCATAACGACATGCTTCCGCTCCCCGTTCTCGTCCGCGAAACGGAGATCGAGAGCCTCGGAATACTTCGTGCCGAGCGGGAAAATATTGCCGACCTCGATAGCGGTCTTCTTCACGACCGCTCCGCCGCATGCAGGGCACGCGCTGCCGTCAACGAGCTTGGAAATCTCGGAATTTTCCGCGTGCGAGCACTTCGAGCAGACGAATATCTCATCCTCGCCTACGGGCGAGACGACCTGGAACTCGTGCGTGACGCTCGCGGTGAAGGCGCCGCCGCCCGCCGCGACATAGAGCGCGTCCAAGCCGCACCGCCGGAACACGCGCAGGTACGCCTCCTTGGCAAGGAGATAGAACCGGTCGAAATCCTCCTGCGAGGCATGGAAGCTGTACAGGTCCTTCATGATGAACTCGCGCCCGCGCAAGACCCCGGACTTCGCGCGCGGCTCGTTCCTGAACTTGGTCTGGATCTGGTAGGCGGAAAAGGGCAGATCGCGATACGAGCTCACGAAGCGCGTGGCGATGTCCGTAAGCACCTCCTCGTGCGTCCAGCCGAGCACGTACTGGACCGCATCGTCCTTCTTGCCGCGCACGTCGTAGCCTACGTCGACCGCGAACCGGCCGGTCGCGTCGAGATACTTGCGGTCAAGAAGCGCCGGCAGGAGGAGTTCCTGGCCGCCGATCCCGTCCATTTCCTCGCGCACGATCGCGGAAATCTTCTTCAGGACGCGGAGACCGAGCGGCAAGTAGGAATAGACGCCCGCGGAATTCTTGTGGACGAATCCGGCACGCTCGAGAAGCCGGGCATTCGCGGAAAGGGCGTCCTTGGGATCGTCGCGAAGGGCCTTCGTGAAGAGCGCGGATTGCAACATCCCTTCATTGTATGCGCGAAAGGGGAAAAGGCAAGGAAACGGAAATCTCGGGAACGGAGACGCGGGAAGAAGATTCCTAGAAAAGCGCGCCGACGTCCTTCAC